>JAYFNV010000095.1:0-20511 GCA_034933225.1 Anaerolineaceae bacterium
CCAAATAAGCGGGTTAGGTCTTCTTGAATGGTTTCAAGGCGCGAGAAAAGCCTGGTATTCTGCGGTTTTCCTGATTTTGTCAGCAAGCAGGTGTTCATTGGCGATCCTTTCAAAAAGAGTTACGAGTAGGATAACACCCAGGCTGCGCTACCTCAATCTATTAATATCGATAGGGTCAAGTGCCCTGATACCTATCGAAATTGATATATAGATTTTTCCTTCTTCTACTTGCACAATAAGATAATCTCGCCTATAATTTTACTGAACAGATGTTCTAAAATAAACCCTCAAATTTTCTACTGTTACCTCACTTGCGCATACGACTCTAGAATGACCGACTCCTACCTATACAATCAACCACAAGGTCCTCTCTGGATAGATGCATGCTTGTTCAGGGGGGATTTATGCGTTATGAGCCATTATTTCAGGTCAACTTAGGGGAGGATTTCTTCGATGCCATCCATTGTGGTTATCAATGATGAAGGATCAGTTCTTTACCAAAATGTGGTTGAAGATGTTCAGGATTTGGTAAAGATCATCCGGGATGGCAGAAATGTGCCTGGATACGCTTTGGATGATTGCCCAGAAGTGCAGGTTAATGGCTTTATTGTTCTCGCGGGTCAGCCACCTAAACCGAAAAGAAAAGCGCCCGCCTTATCAGAACGGCAAATCAGTGTTTTACAATTACTGGCGAGGGCCTATACACCAGATCAAATTGCTCTAAAACTTGGGTTGACCGAAGCGACAATTCGATTACACATCAGTGCTTTGAAAAAGAAATTTGGCACAGATAGCCGTGACCAGATGATGGCGATGGCAGGTCAATTGGGATTGTGCGATCCTTTTGAAACAAGCACGGTCCATGATCAACAGGAGGATCAGGCACGGTCAAAATGATCTGATGAAATGAAGGGGGATTCGTTGTCAGATTGAAGAAAATATTATATGATTAGAGGCGAACATATTTTTCATATTCCACATCGTAATCCTTGAAAAGTAAAGCCATATGTCCAACTTTCCGGCCTGGTTTAACAGAGCGTACAAACGATGGAGCCGATCCCAGGCGGGAGAGGAAGATTTCATAGCCTTTTGCGATCTGTTAGGCTATCCACCTTCCAAGGTATTGGGCTGGTTGCATGGTGAGTTTTTACCTGAAGGTTCAGAAATTCTGAGTATTGCGGGGACACTCGGAACAGAGGTTTTTTCAACCCTTGGTCTTCCTGCAGTGGATCCTGAATTAATGAAGATTTATCATGCCTTCTCTCATTTGCATGGTGAGTTTCGAAGTCGCCTGGCTCAGGCACTTTGGGAAGCAGAAAAGGAAATTGAACAAAAAAGGATTCTCAGTAATTCTGAGGAAGCCAAAGCGATATTAAAAGACGCTTTCACTCGCGCAGGATTAGCTCATTGAGTAGAACTTTGAAACAAAACATTTAATTTATTTATATCCAGCTTGTTAACAGACATTAAAACCCCTGATTAATAAAAACAGTAGAATACATACTGCAAATAATACTTGACAAATAAAAAATCCCCGCTATAATTTACAGTATGAATGCTACTGCTGTAATTAATTGCGAGGGCTTATGAAGGTTTTCTTGAGCGACATCTCTGAAATCCTGGTTGGTTATCAGTCCCGGGAAGGGATCCGTGCGCATCCTGATGGCAGCCACTTTTTACTTCAGGCGCGAGATTTCAACACCCTGCACCAGGTGAATTGGTCCAACCTCACCAGGTTTACCCCTACTGGCTCGACGACCAAATCGGAAATTCAGCAGGGTGATGTTTTGTTCCTGGCTAAAGGACAGGAAAATTTTGCCTGTCCAGTCACCCGCTCAGTCAATCATGTCCTCGCGGCAAACTCGTTTTATATCTTACGGCCTAATAAGGCAATGATTCTGCCTGATTACCTGGCGTGGTGGCTCAATCAAACACCCGCGCAGGAGTACATCAAACTGAACCGCAGTGGTAGCTCACTCCCCTTCCTTTCCGTTTCTGCGTTATCGCGTCTTGAGGTTCCTATCCCACCCATTGAGGTACAAAGGAAAATTGGTGAGCTGGAGTTGCTGCGAAAAAAGGAAGCGGACTTGTTAGATTTATACCTGGCTAAAAAATCGGCTTTGATCCAATCTGTCTGTCTGAATGCAATTATCGAATAGGAGAAGAAGAGACATGGCAAACTCACATGCAAGCAAGAATGAAATTGGTCAAATTGTCTGGGCGGCCTGCGATACCTTTCGTGGCGCTGTGGATCCCTCAGAATATAAGAACTATATCCTGACCATGCTGTTTGTGAAATACCTGAGTGATTTGCGAAAGGATATCCTCGCGGACTATACTCAGCGTTACACCGGGGATATGGTCCGTGTGGAGCGTGCCATGAAGCGAGAACGCTTTGTGATGCCCGACGAAGGCACATTTGATTATCTTTATGAACGGCGTGACGCGGCAAATGTCGGTGAAATTATCAACATCGCCCTCGAAAAGATTGAAGATGCCAACAAATCGAAACTGGAAGGGGTTTTTCGGAATATCGATTTCAACAGTGAAGGTGCTCTTGGACAAACCAAAGACCGCAACCGCCGGCTAAAGAATTTGCTGGAAGATTTCGCCGATCCTCGTTTGGACCTTCGACCCTCTATCATCGGAAATCGTGACATTATCGGGGATGTTTATGAGTATTTGATTGGTCAGTTCGCAGCAGGTGCCGGCAAGAAGGCCGGTGAATTCTACACACCGCCAGAAGTATCCATTTTGCTGGCAAAACTGGTGCAGCCAAAACCCGGCGACCGCATTTGCGACCCGGCTTGCGGATCAGGTTCTTTGCTGATCCGGGTGGCAAAGGAAACTGGCAGCCAGAATTACTTCCTCGGCGGGCAGGAATCCAACGGCTCGACCTGGGCGCTGTGCCGGATGAATATGTTTTTGCACGATATGGACGGCGCCCAAATCGAATGGTGTGACACGATCTCCAACCCGCGCCTGCTCGATCATGATGAACTGATGCGTTTCAATGTTGTCGTTGCCAATCCGCCGTTCTCCCTGAAAAAATGGGGGGCTGAGTTTGCCGCCAACGATCCTTACAACCGCTTCCATCGCGGGCTGCCGCCGGCCAGCAAAGGCGATTATGCCTTTATCAGCCACATGGTGGAGATCGCGCTGGAAGGCGAAGGACGTGTGGGGGTCATTGTTCCGCATGGTGTTTTATTCCGCGGCGCGGCAGAAGGTATCATTCGCAAGCAGTTCATCGACGAGAATATCCTGGAAGCTGTCATCGGGCTGCCGGAGAAACTTTTCTTTGGCACGCCTATTCCGGCTGCCATTCTGGTTTTCAACAAGGCACGCAAACCCTGGGCGGAGGCGCAGACGGATCGTGAGAAACACATCCTGTTTATTGACGCTTCGAACGACTTTGAAAGTGGCACCAATCAAAACGTTCTGCGCGAGGAAGACATCAACCGCATCTTCCAGACTTACCTGGATTTTCAACCGGTGGAGAAATACTCCGCACTGGCAACCCTGGCGGATATTCAGGCCGCGGATTACAACCTGAACATCCCGCGTTACGTGGATACGTTTGAAGAGGAAGAAGAAGTCGATATCCCCGCCGTGCAGAAGGAAATCGAAGAGATCGAAGCGGAACTGGTTCAGGTGCAGGCAGAAATGAAGAAATACCTGGAAGAGTTAGGGCTTTAAAAAGAAAAGGCAGTGCAACGTTTACCGTTGAAAGCCTCCAATTCAATTATACCCATTTTTACTTCCAAGGAGGGCGCAATTGGCTGAAAAATTACCGGAAAAGAAATCCGATATCATCATGTATCAAACCGAGGCGGGTGATACCCGCTTAGAGGTCCGTCTTGAAGACTCAACAGTTTGGTTGAGTCAAAAAATGATGGCGAACCTTTACCAAAAGGATGTTCGAACCATCAACGAACATATCAAATCAATCTTCGCGGAGGGAGAACTTGATCCGGAAGCAACTATCCGGAATTTCCGGATAGTTCAAAAAGAAGGTGAAAGAGAAGTAACCAGGCAAATCGATTTCTACAACCTGGAGATGATTCTTGCGGTTGGCTACCGCGTAAAATCCCACCGCGGCACCCAGTTCCGACGCTGGGCGACCGAACGGCTACGCGAGTACCTGGTCAAGGGTTTCGTTATGGACGATGAGCGCCTGAAAGAAGGGCGCGGGCTGGGTGCGGACTATTTTGACGAGCTACTCGAGCGTATTCGTGATATTCGCGCTTCCGAGAAGCAGTTTTATCGAAAAATCACCGAGATCTACAGCCTGGCTGTGGATTACGACCCCAACGCGGAGCTCACCCATGAATTTTACGCCAGTGTGCAAAACAAGCTGCATTGGGCGATTACCGGGCATACCGCGGCGGAACTGATCGCGGAGCGCGCCAGCGCCGCCAAACCGAATATGGGCCTGACCAGTTGGAAGGGCAAGAAAGTGCGCCAGGCGGATGTGGCCGTGGCCAAGAATTACCTGGCAGAAGACGAGTTACGTAGCCTGAACCGCATTGTGACCATGTACCTGGATTACGCCGAGGACCAGGCCGAACGCCACCAACCCATGTACATGCGGGATTGGGCGCAAAAGCTGGACGCATTTTTGCAGTTCAATGGGCGCGAAGTGCTGCACGATGCCGGCCGGGTGTCGGCTGAGGTGGCAAAGGCATTGGCGCTTACGGAATATGAAAAGTACAATACTGCCCGCCTGGAACGGGAAGCTGGCCAATCGGATGAGGATTTCGATAAAGCCGTTCGTCTATTAAAAGGAAAAGGATCTTTTTGATGACAATCTTAAAATTTGGCCCCAAGTCCCAACCAAAAAGAACTAATTACATGTTCATGTTTTTTGAAGTGGATAAGAGTCTTAGAAAAATGGGGGAGTATAAATTCTAATGGATAATTACTGGAATTATCTCAAACTTGTAGAATTTACGAATCCAGATGGTTTGATGTGTGATGGTGATTGGATTGAATCTAAAGACCAAGACCCACATGGTGAAGTTAGGTTAATACAACTAGCTGACATAGGTGATGGTTTCTTTCTTAATAAATCCTCAAGGTATCTAACATACAATAAAGCTAAAGATTTAAATTGCACTTTTTTAAATAATGGCGATATCTTGGTTGCAAGAATGCCTGATCCAATTGGCAGAGCTTGTATCTTTACAGACATTGGTCGCCCCGCAATTTCTGTGGTTGATGTTTGCATAATTCGCGTTAATAATTCTGTAGTAAACCGTTGGTTAATGTATGTAATAAATTCAAAATTAATAAGGAATGAAATAATTTCTAGAAGGGGTGGATCAACTCGACCCAGAATTGCAAGGAGGGAATTAGAAGCATTAGAAATACCTACACCTCCTTTTTCAGAACAGATGAAAATTGCAGATACCCTCTCCACCTGGGACCGTGCCATTGAGCGGGTGCAGCGGTTGATCGAGGCAAAGAAGCGGCAAAAAAACCAATTAGTCTCACGATTGCTATCCGGACAAAAGCGTTTCCCAAACTTTCAAGACGAGTGGAAGCAGGTGAAATTGGGTACATTCCTGCACCCCAAATTCCGCAAGGTCGTGAAACCTGCCGGAGCTTATCTGCGGCTCGGAATCCGCAGTCACGGCAAGGGCACGTTTACGTCAGTCGTGGACGACCCGGAAACCATCGCGTTGACACATCTTTTTCAGGCTCGCAAAGATGACCTGATCGTCAACATCACCTTCGCCTGGGAAGGCGCGATTGCCCTGGTCGGCCCGGATGGTGATGGGGCACTGGTCTCGCACCGCTTCCCTACCTATGTTTTCGTTACCTCAAAGATGCTGCCTGAATATTTCAAGCACCTCATGGTAACTGACCGATTTTTCTATGAACTGGATTTGATCTCACCTGGCGGTGCTGGGCGTAACCGGGTGATGAATAAAGGGGATTTCCTGAAAATCACGGTCACCATTCCAGGTGTCGAAGAGCAAAAGAAGATCGCTGGCGTGTTGGGTGGAATGGATGAACAAATCGCCTTGTTGAAAAAATACCTGGAGAAGCTAAAAGAGCAGAAAAAAGGTCTGATGCAGAAGCTGCTGACAGGTGAAATTCGGGTGAAGGCGGATTAGGAGGAAACAATTATGAATTGTATGCATTGTCTTATTCAGAGATTTCAGATTGTGATAAGTCTGACCAAGGTGATTGAATGAAAGTATTAGGTATGCGGGTTACACCCCAAATGGCACGATACGCTATTGTTGAATATGATGATGGTGTAGCTATTTTCATAAATCACGATTCTGAAAATAAATTGGAATTCCCTGCAGCCTTATCCACCATTGCTGCAAAATCCAGGTGGCTATTCTTGGAATTGGAGCGTATCTTTGCCCAATATCCTGATTTGGAACAGGTTATCGTTAAAGAAAATGAGTATGGAGGAGAGACAAAAAAACGAAGGGAATCTACATATTTACTTGGTGCAGTATTTCTTTTTGCAGCGCAGCAGAACATCAATAGCCGGCCTGTATTGTATACACAGTTAAAAACAAACGGCGGTCGAGTAAAGGAATTTGCTGAAACAAATATTGGACGTTCTTCTCAGTATTGGGATACGCAAATGGCCGATGCTGTCGCTGCTACTTGGATTGCAAAAGGGGGATAAATGGGAGTATTCAATTTTAAACAAGGCGAAGCAATTTATAAATATGAACTTCAGAATAAAATCGGTGGAGGTGAATTTGGAGAAGTCTGGTTAGCAATTGACCGAAGTATTGGAACACAAGTGGCGATCAAATTACTTGATGGAAAAAATGTATCTGTCGATGAAAGACTGATCGAGGCGCAAATCGGCAATCATCTCAATCATCAAAACTTGATTAAAGTACATTATGCAGATGTGGTCGACTATAACGGCATACCTCTAGTAATCATTTCGATGGATTATCAAAACCAGGGCTCAATTGTCGGTAAATTGAATTCAAGGAATTTTTTACCGCTGCCACAACTTCTTAGTAGTTCGATAGATATTCTGCGTGGTTTGGAATATCTGCATGAACAGAATATGTTCCATAACGATATCAAGCCTTCAAATATTCTTTTAGGTCCGCATAACGAAGCCATTCTCACTGATTATGGGATTACCTGCTACTCAGCTGATAAACAACCTGTCGAACCAAGAAGTTTTTATCGTTTGCATGTTGCACCTGAGACTTTGATTCAAAACCAGGTAAGTGTATTAAGTGATATATACCAAACTGGTTTAACGATTTTTCGTTTACTGAACGGAATTGGTCTTGTTCGTAATAGGTTAACCCAGGTTGGTAATTGGGACGCATATAATGATCTAGTTAAAAGTGGGCAAATCGTTTTACCACGAGATTACCAACCCTTTGTTCCGAGGAATTTAAAAGCCATCATTAACAAGGCAATTGATCCAGATCCAACAAAAAGGTGTTCATCTGCTCTAGATCTCCGCCGTTCATTGGAAAAGCTGTCTTATTCAGGATTTTGGACTGCTGATTCGACTGGGAAATTTATTGGTGAAGATAGCAGGTATTTTTATACCTTTGAAGAAATTGCTAATGGGCATCAAAAATCAGCCTTTTATGCATATAAAGAGTCGAAAGAAACAGGGCGATCAACTCGTGTAACAAAATTCTGCGGGAAAAATCTGACAGAAAGAGACTTAAACTCAACCAAAATTGCATATATGCAATCTGTGGTGATCGGTAATTTGAGTTGATATGAGGAGAGGATGATTATAAATGGAAAACTTTGAACTCTCAGAACTCACCCGCTCCCAGCTGCCGGCGCTGCACCTGCTGCAAAACCTGGGCTACACCTACCTCTCCCCGCGCGAGGCGCTGGCACTGCGCGGCGGGCGGGCCGATGCCGTTTTACTGGAAAGTGTTCTGCTCGACTGGTTGGCCAGGAATAATGAAATCCAATACCGCGGTCAACGCTACCCGTTTTCCGAAGCCAATATTCACACCGCCGTGCAGGTTCTCAAAGAAACCTTATCCATTGGTTTGCTGCGCACCAACGAGAGCATTTTCGACCTGCTCAGTCTGGGCAAGAGCCTGCCGCAATCCGTGAACGGCAGCCTGAAGAGCTTCAGCCTGCGTTACATTGATTGGGAACATCCCGAGAAGAACGTTTACCATGTGGCGGAGGAATTCGCCGTCGAACGCCGCGGCAGTCACGAAACGCGACGGCCCGACCTGGTGCTGTTCGTCAACGGCATTCCCTTCTGCGTGATCGAATGTAAATCGCCCGACCTCAAAGATCCCATGACCCAGGCGATCTCACAACAGATACGCAATCAGAAAGAAGATGAAATCCCCGCTCTTTTCCAATATGCACAGCTTCTACTGGCGGTCTCAGGTAATGAAGCCAAATATGCCACGGTCGGTACCCCGGCTAAGTTTTGGAGCATTTGGAAAGAAGAAAGCGACACGTTCGAGAAAACCGTCAAAGCCATCGTGGATCAGCCATTGAGTCGTGGTCAGATTCAGGCGCTGTATGACGCCTTCCCTGGCAAGCACCGCATGGATGCGGTCAACAGCCTGAACCTACCGCGCGTTGTCACCGCTCAGGATCGAGCCATTTACTCGCTTTGCCGGCCGGAACGATTGCTTGAACTGGCTTATGGTTTTACCCTATTCGATGCCGGCGAAAAGAAAGTCGCCCGCTACCAGCAATACTTCTGCGTAAAGAAGATCATGCGCCGCATCTATGAGCGCGATTCGGAAGGTAGGCGATCCGGCGGCGTGGTCTGGCATACCCAGGGCAGCGGCAAATCGCTCACCATGGTCTTACTGGCGAAAGCCATTGCGCTGAAGCCCGATATCCCGGATCATAAAATCGTGCTGGTCACCGACCGGGTGGATCTGGACGATCAGATCTACAAAACGTTCCACGCCTGCGGCAAAGAAGTGGAACAGGCTCGCACCGGCAAAGACCTGGCGGAAATGCTGCGCGAAAACAAACAGCGCATTATCACCACCGTGATTGACAAATTTGACGCTGCGGTTGGGCGCCAAAACGCGCGCAATGACAACCCGAACATCTTTGTCCTGGTGGATGAAGGTCACCGTACCCAATACGGCTCCATGCATGCGCGCATGCGCCAAGCGCTCCCTGAGGCTTGTTACATTGGCTTTACCGGTACGCCGGTGATGAAAAAAGATCACGATACTGTCCGGCAGTTTGGCGGCTTAATCGACACCTATACCATCACCCGTGCGGTGGAAGATAAAAACGTAGTGCCCTTACTATATGAAGGCCGGCATGTGGATCAAAAAGTGGATGATAAAGCAATTGATACCTGGTTTGAACGCATCACTCAGGATTTGACCCAGCCGCAAATTGCTGATTTGAAGGCGAAATATTCCACCACGGATCAGCTCAACAAAGCTGCACAAAAAGTCCAGCGCATCGCCTGGGATATCAGCGTTCATTATCGTGACAACTGGCAGGGCACTGGGTTCAAGGGTCAGTTGGTTGCTACCGATAAAGCCACTGCTCTTTTGTATAAGCAGTTCCTGGATGAATTTGGCATGGTGACATCGGATGTACTCATATCGCCTCCAGATGAACGCGAAGGCGAGGAAGACCTGTATCAGGAAAATGTACTGGCTGTCCAGCGATTCTGGAAAGGGATGATGGAAAAGTATGGCAGCGAGCGCGAATACAACAAGCAAATCATCAACGCATTCAAGAACGGAGAAACACCCGAAATTATCATCGTGGTGGATAAACTGCTGACCGGATTTGACGCACCCCGCGATACAGTACTTTATCTGACCCGCAAACTCAAAGATCATACCCTTTTGCAAGCAATAGCGCGGGTTAATCGCCTGTACGAGGGTAAAGATTTCGGCTACATTCTGGATTATTACGGTGTTCTGGAGAATTTAAGCCATGCGCTTGACCTGTATAACTCGCTACCTGAATTTGATAAGGATGATCTGGTTGGCATCCTGACCGATATCAGCGAGCCCGTTTCGCAGCTGGCGCAAGCCCATTCGGTGTTGTGGGACACCTTCAAAGAAGTCAAGAACCGCCGCGACGCGGAAGCGTATGAAATCCTGCTGGCGGACGATGCCTTGCGAGAAAAGTTTTACGAAAGACTTTCAAAATACGCTAAGACATTATCGATTGCCTTATCAAGTGTTAAATTCCTGGAAGAAACTCCGCCTGAGAAGGTCGAACAGTACCGAAGCGATCTAAAATTCTTCTCCAAGTTAAAAGCATCTGTTCAGCGGCGCTACGCCGAGGTGGTCGATTTTTCGCAATACGAACCGCGCATCCAGAAGCTGTTGGACACCCATGTTGGTACCGGTGATGTGGAGCAAATTACCTCACTGGTGAACATCTTTGATCAGAAAGCTTTCGCTGATGAAGTAGAAAAGCTGCATTCGGATGCTGCCAAAGCAGATACGATTGCCCACCGCACCCAGAAAACCATCTATGAGCGCATGGAGCAGGATCCGGTATTTTACAAACGTTTCTCTGAGATATTGAAAGACGCGATTAAAGCCTACCGGGATGAACGTCTCCGTGAAAAGGATTACCTGGCGCAGGTCACTGAGATCATGCAAGCAGTCCTCAATCGAACGGGAGATAATGTTCCAGTGCGGTTGAATGGGCATGAGGTTGCCAAAGCCTATTATGGGATTGTGAAAGAGACAATTCAACCAGGCGAGTCTCGAGAAGACCGCAGTGAAGCCTTTGCCAGAGCTGCCCTGGAAGTGGAAAACATTGTTGAACGAAACCGCATTGTTAACTGGGTGGACAATATCGACGTTCAGAACCGGATGCGCATCGAAATTGAAGACATGTTATTTGACTGGAAAGAACAGGAAGGGATTGAGCTAACCTTTGAGGAAATCGATCGAATTTTAGACCAGTCGATTGATGTCGCCCGCGTCAGATGTCCGTAAGCCAGAGGCAATTAATGGTGATTATCGAAAGTCCAAAAATGATAACCGTATCTTATTCCAACCTTCAGATTCCCGTCACAGTATGGTTTGAAGAGCGAAATCGGTTACGAATCACGGTTCAGCCAGATAAAAGCATTGTCGCAAAAGCACCTCTGGATCACTCTTTAGATGAAGTGCAAGCGAAACTCGAAAAACGCGCCTCATGGATGGCTCAACAATTGGAGTACTTTGATCAGTACCACCCCATTCTACCTGAACGCCAATATGTAAGTGGTGAAACGCACTATTATTTGGGCCGGCAGTATCGGCTAAAAGTGATGGCTGGCAGCGAAAATGATGTAAAACTGATCGGTAAATATTTTGTGTTAACTACAACCCAACCAGAAAACCTGGAAAGAAAACAGCAAATCTTACAGGACTGGTATACCAGGCATGCCAAAGTATTCATACAAAATCGATCAGAGCTGTTTGTTGATCGACTCATTGAGCTTGGTGCAAGAAAACCTGAAATCAAATACCGCAGAATGAACAAACGTTGGGGAAGCTGTACACCTTCAGGAGTGATTACATTCAATACAGAGCTAATCAAGGCGCCGACTCACTGCATTGATTACGTGGTCCTGCATGAATTATGTCATCTAGTGCACGTAGGTCACAATGCAAAGTTCTACCACTTGCTGGACGTTTTAATGCCAGATTGGAAGAAGCGGAAGGAACGATTGGAAAAGGTGATTTTGGTTTGAGAAAAATTACTAACGAAAGGAAGATATTTGAACCATGTCCAATTCGATTCTAGATGATGGCGGCGATTTCCAAACACGGAAAGTCGGTCCAGACCAGTACGAAATGCACATACCAATTCCAACTAATGATGGGTTAGTCGGACGAGAATGTCCTAATGCTGAGTGCTCACCTGGTTACTTTAAGGTGAAATTAGGTACCGGATTAACGGAAGGGCAAGTACTTGCTTATTGCCCATATTGCCGGCAAGAGGGTGAACCAAATGATTTTACAACCCAAGCGCAAATTGATTATGCTTTAAGTGTCCTCAAAAATGAGGTTGTCAAAGGCATCGATAAGTCATTTCAAAAAGCTCTTGGATTAGGAAGTTCTCACAAAAAAACATATGGCTCTGGAATGTTTAAGATGGAAATGACTTATAAACCGAGTAAGCCTGACTATGTTCCACGGCCGCTGGAGGAAGAGCTGCGGCGCGATATTATTTGTCCAAACTGTGGGCTTGAGCATGCGGTTTTTGGTTTAGCAACCTGGTGCCCGGATTGTGGAAAAGATATATTTATGTGTCATGTCAAAACTGAATTTGGCGTTATCCAGAAAGTTCTTAGTGTAGTCGATAAAAGGCGTGAGGAATTAGGCGCCAGGGTTGCCGGAAGAGATATTGAAAACGGACTAGAGGATGTGGTTTCAGTTTTTGAAGCTGTTCTTAAAATAATCACAATAAAGCATTTAGCCAACAATGGTATGTCACATGACGAGATAAGCAAGCGTCTTGAAAAAATCAGGAATTCTTATCAGAATATTAACTCGGCCGGGGAAACGTTCCACGCACAGACTGGATTGGATTTGTTTCATAATACCTCACAAGACGAAGTTGAAACATTAAGAACAATTTTTGAAAAAAGACATCCATTAACCCACAATTTAGGCGTTGTTGATAAAAAGTATTTAGAGAGAGTGCGCACTGGGGACACTGAAGGTCGTGAAATTCGAGTGACTGCACAGGAGGTGGAAATCGCTATAGGCATATCGAAAAAAATTATTTCTTCAGTCTACAATCTTTGTACTTAATGAATTAATCGAAGGAGGAAAAATGTCCAAAGGTAGGGATCGTACTGTCTCCCGAAGACCAGATGGAAAATGGGAAAATAAAAGGAATGATGCAACTCGAGCGTCAAGTGTCCACGACACACAAAAAGAAGCTGCGGATGAAGCAAAAATAATGCTTCAAAATTCGGGCGGAGGTGAATTATCAATAAAAGGGATTGATGGGAAAATTCGCAGTAAAGACACAGTCCCACCAGGGAATGATCCTAATCCACCTAAAGATAAAGAACACTAGAATCATTCCTTGATTAGCAAGAATAATAAAGGAAATAAAAAAGGCTCTGAGTCTCCCCAGAGCCAATTGTGTATCATATTCCAAATCCCATCTGTCCCTCCGGTACTACCTCCTTTCTTCTTGTCCGCCTGACCACAACCGTCTTCTGGCTCACCCAATCATCCCAGGTCATCACTTTCGGTCCAGGAATGATCACTGCGCTCGGGGTCGTCAGGCTGCCCATCGGATTGTGACTGACCTGCAGATCATCCGTAAACAAGGTCTGTAGATCAGAGAGCTTCGCGCCTTCCAGCACATCACGAGCAAGCTGAGTGAGAAAGTCGCCTTCCTCCTCTGGAACAATCGCGCCTCCGACCTCATCCCCGTAAACGAGCTGTGCGGCCTTCATCTTTTTACCCATCAAGGCCAGCGCTGTGGCTTCCATCGCTGACGAGTACACCGAGAAAATCGCTTTGACGGGCTGGGTCTGCCCCAAACGCCATACACGTCGTTCGCTTTGCCACAACGTATAGAGCGAATATTCGATTTCGAAGAACACCACGGTTGAGAATTGCACCAGGTCGAGGCCTGTTTCTACTAGCCGGGGGTTACAAATCAAAACATCGATGGTATTCACACGTCTGGCGATCCATTCTTCGCGCTTACGTGGGTCAACATTACCACTCAGGATGGAGACTCTTAGTCCGTTAGCTTGCAGCGGCATCATCACCCGATCTTGAATGTCGCGGGTACCAGTCTGGCGAACATAGACCAGCACTTTTCGCCCTTGCTGGTTTTCTACCTTACAAAAGTCAGCCAGCCAGTTCTCTTTCGGCAGCCATTTATGGCCATTCGGATTGATTGCCGGCAACTCCATCAGCGGTACTTTTCGCACGGTTTTACCATCGCCGTCATCCACCTCGTCGACCACCACAACCTCATCCCGAAAAGCAGAATTCGGCCGTGCCAGAGTCCATTGAAGCCAGGTAGATAAATAGCGACTGGATTGTATAGCCAGTTGTTTCAAGCTGCTGTCCATGCTGTGATACTGCTGTCCCTGATCATCGAGCATATCCAGGGCAACCACTTCCTCCTTATACGACGGCAGAGCCAGGTTCAGATCTTTCAGGCTCAGGAATATGGTGGTGTCTAATAACCGGCTCACGATGGCCGGGCTGACACCCGGCTGTTCTTTCGCCTGATTACGGTAGCGCCGGTTACCAGTGTACACGCCATCTTCATCCGCGTCTTCGTTGCGCCTCCGTCTTCGGGTAGTTTCAAGCACTCCATACAACCGCGCCCAGCGTTTCTCGTCATGGAAAGCAAAATCACGACGGACACCATGATTCAGGCGATGCAGCAGCCAGAAAATTGAGGTGCTTTTCCCGCCAAAGAATGTCCCGGTGAGTGTCAGCGTCCACTTCACCGCTGTTACCAGCTGATGGAACGCGACTCCTCGATCTGATGACTTGGATTTAAACTGATGTACCTCATCGGCTATCAGAAGCTTGAAAGCGCCCGTAGCATGTTTAGTAATGTATTCCGAAATGCTATGTCGCCTTGCCCCGTTGAACTCAAACAGAGGTGTCCCACATGGACGCATGCCCCATACCGAGTCACCGTTGGCATCAAGTTTCGTCCTCCCGTCTGCATCCAACTCCCAGCCAGGGATTCGATTGTGACAGAATTGGCGTTTTTCTGCCAATTCAGAGGCTTCGGTCACCGGAACGATGAATCCCTCCTTTTCAACCATCACGACCTTACCACAACCAGGACAAGCGCATGCATCCACGATCTTTCCAGTTAGTGGATCTCTCACTTTCCTGGTGATGACTGCCGGCTGCCATCCAGCCCCGAATTTAGCAGAGGTGTGTGCTACTACTGCCACCCATTTGGGTTTTGAACCTCCTTTCTTTTGAGCAGTGTCATAAGCTGCCTTATATTGATCTAGGAATTCACGGACATCGTTCACATCATAAACTTCGTCACTATTCCGACCGATGCGACGGATTTCTCGTGCATATGCGCCTGGGATCACCTCCTCGATCTCGCGGATCCATTTGAGTACAAGGTGTGGAGGACAAAGTACGATTGCCGGGTAAGCATCCAGCAGCTCGATCACACCAGTCGATATTGTCGTTTTCCCAGTCCCCATTTCCGCCTGGCAGTTGGCCACGCCATTTTTACGAATTGAACGAGCCAATGCCGCTGCCGCATGTCTTTGCGCAGGAAGCAATCCAGCACGCTCTTGTCCGGGAAGGGCTTTTCGTTGCGTACCAAGACTATCGAGGACTTTAATTTCGGTTGCAGTCGGGTCCAGATTGTAGATGGGTTTATAGGTTTCCAGGACATGCGCAGCGATCTTCTCGCCGTGAACTTTCATAAACTCTGAAAGACCTTTAACGTCCTGGATCACCTGGATACCATCCTGTTTCAGCACAGCCACCGTAGTAACAAAACGATCCTTGTAGGTTTCTACGACTGTATCCGCTTCTTTGGCATCCGGCTGCTCAGTCTTTTCGACCACCTTGATTACTCTTCCTTTGATTAGCATTGGCTTACCTTCTTCATCAGCCAGTCTCACCGTGCCCATCATGCCAGAGGCCATGAGCATAGCGATATGCCCTTTCTTTAAGGGCATGACTGGTTGGGAGAGTTGAGCCAGACCACGCGTCGGGTGAATCATGTCAAGCCAATCACTGGTCGTGTGGACACCTGCCTTCTTTGTGGCTTCAACCACCTCTTCCGGTTCCCAATCCGTTCGCTTGAAAACCACTGGTTTGCCATTTGCACCTCGTGATGGTGCAGACAGCAATTGATAGATCGGTTCAACAGCGGGATGGATGGGTTCCAACTCTATCGACGCCAGGCTTTGAAGCGAAAGAATCTCCTTGTCCGTGGGTAGCTGGTAGAGCTTGCGCTTGGAGGCTAACACCACCACCTGCTTGAATTTCTCGTACAATCCATCTGGAAACCGATAGACCGTGATAGCTTCATAATGCCCGGCCAAAAGCCGAGCAACTTCAATCATTCCCAGAATTTTCTGTGGGATGATATAGGTCAGAAGCCCGCCACGCATCAGCTTGGAGGAAGTCGTCTTGAGAAAATCCCATTCCAGTCGTTTTTGACCTTCAAAACGGTCAAAGTCATAAGGCGGATTTAAATAGAGCCAGGAAATGCTTTCATCACTCAGAACACAAGCCTGCCAGGGAGCCTGATAAACCTTATCCATCACGGTTTGAGCTTTCTCTGCTCTTTCTGGTGAGAGTTCTACACCCCAGGTTTCGCAGTTGAGTGCGTTGCCCAAGGAAGAAGCAGCTTTTCCTTCGCCTGCGCAGGGATCAAATAACCGCCCTCTTTCGCTGGGCGGTTTCAGGTAAGTGTGGATGATCTCGACAACCGGTTCATCCGTGGGGTAATACCCCATTCTCTCGATTGCTGGTGGACGCATTGTTCACTCCTTTACGAAAACAAAATCCCCGCAGGAGACGCGTCCAACCCCTTGAGGGGATGAAAAGCGCCCCTCCGGGGTGATGTAGCGAGTAATATCACTTGTTCAATCAGATGGTCAGTGAGATTTCCTCCTGAGCTAATAACTCAGATAACAGTTCTTTCCAGTCAGCTTGCAGGTCAATTCTGGCACCAAGGATACAATCGCCGCCGGTGGCCAGATCTTGAACCAACGTGCGGCTACGAGCTTGTTTCCAAAGGGCTACTGACCATTCATCCAGGATCGGCACCTCCAGAGCTTCTTTGATTCGTTCAACGAAAAGCTGAATCAATTCCTTTCCCGGGTCGGGTGTTCCTCGAAAAATGAGCAGATATGCACAGAGGTCTTCTGGTTCCCACTTTCCAGGAAGTGCAAGCCGAGATACGAACCCGACATGATGACTGGTGTACTCAGGCATGGCTTGCCAGGCTTGTTCATACTTATCAGTGGGAATCAGGGGCACATCGCTTGCACCATCCTGAGTCATTTGTAGCGGTTTCCCGCACATCAGAGTCACTCGTAGTGATTCCAGACTGGTCTTGTAACCTACCAGACCGATGTACGCCAGGTTGTGATCGGCGTCATAGGCATAGCCTGTGGCATGTGCCATTGCTTGCCCGTTCCGAAGCCTTGGTACCGCTTCAGGAAACAGACGATCACCTGATTTGGCATTTCCGTTTTCCTTCGGAACGATCTTCCAGACTACAATCCCAGAATTGACTCGAGCCAGTTCTTCGTTGACTTCTCTCAGAATTTCGTACAGTCCTTTCCAGGGTTGTGCTCCGGTGAAGGTGACGCTGGTTTCACCGCATTGTATGTGGATACTCCTGTCCTTTACATCGAGGATTGCTTCACCTAAAGATAGAACTCGGTAGTTTGCTAATACTTGTGGTAGTTTCTCACCCGATTTTGCGGTAAACAGGTAAGCGCCAAGTTCCGAATCGTACTTAAGGAAACCGGCTTTACCAACTGCATAATCGTATGGGTAAGCTGCCCGTGTCAGTTCCTGACCGAGATCTTCTCTCGCAGGTAAGCCACTGCCATCCTTATATGCAGCGATGATGATCTTGTCCTCCTTCTGCTTGGCAATAATGCTGTTCACTTTTTCGCGCAGGTATTTGTCTTCGTATACGTTCATGTGATCCTCCTTTGGATTAGATGTGGATTGAATAACCAACGTTTGTTTGAAGATAGAGCCAACGTTTTTGTGTCTGTAGTAATTGCAGTACAGAACAGCAAAAAAAGCTCTCCAACGAAATGTTAGTGAACATTTTTTGCGGTCCTGTGTACTGATCAAATTAGTTTTGGGGGAGAAATAGATAACCTTCTGCGAGTATCGTTATGGAGT
Organism: Anaerolineaceae bacterium; assembly: GCA_034933225.1. Classification (GTDB taxonomy): domain Bacteria; phylum Chloroflexota; class Anaerolineae; order Anaerolineales; family Anaerolineaceae; genus UBA6107. The sequence goes on from JAYFNV010000095.1 coordinate 17,832, forward strand.
TTTAATAGTTATTAAAACTTCTCATTCCATTAAAACCGATTGATTTTCCATCTTGTTTTTAATGAAAACTTATGTTTTAATAAGTATTAAAAGAGGTTGTTATGTTAAAAGAAGCAGATGTCTCTAGAAAAGGATTGTTTGCATTCAGGGATATCCTTTCGGATGTGCCATCCCTTACAATCGATTCCTTTGAAGAGTTGCCCGCTAAAGATATGCCTGATTACCAGGCGATTGTTGAAGGGCCGGGATTCAAGCAGATCATTTACCTTGAATTAAAAACTCTGGGAACCCCAAAAAGCACGAGAGAGGCGGTCAATTTACTCGTGAGGCGGATTCAAGCTGAACCCGCATCTTATGGAGTAGTCATTGCGCCTTACATATCCCCAGGGTCAGCGGCCATTTGCAGGGAATCTGGAATCGGGTATGTCGATTTATCTGGAAACTGTTCTATTGCTTTCCAGCAAATTTTTATCAACCGAGAAAAATCGGTAAATCAATTCCCTTTCAAAACGGGTCTATCCTCGATCTACTCGCCAAAATCGGAACGAATTTTACGTGTTCTACTCGTTTACCCGTATCGAACCTGGAAGGCAATCGATCTTGCGAAAGAAGCTCAAGTCAGCCTTGGTATGATCACGCAGGTAAGTAAAAAACTGATTGAAGAAGAATGGTTGAAAAAGACGTCCCAGGGTATCTCATTAGTCCAACCGGAAAACCTATTAACGGATTGGAGCAATAACTACACCATTAAACGCAATGTCCAAAATAATTACTACTCAATGAAGGCGCTCCAAGATCTCGAAATAGAGATTGGGGATACATGCAACAAGATGAACATTCCATATGCCCTGACTGGTTTTTCGGCAAGCAATCGGTTAGCTCCAATGGTCAGAGGTCAACGTGCGATGATCTATGTCGGCAGGGAAATTGATTCTGTAGCCGAAAAAGTGGGTTTGAAGCCCGTCGAAAGTGGAGCCAATGTCATTTTGATTCAACCATACGATGATGGTGTGTTTTGGAACGCCAAATTAATCGGTGATCTAGAAATCTCCGAACCAATACAGGTTTATCTTGATCTAAAACGTTACCCAGGACGTGGTGAAGAAGCAGCGGATTTTCTATTTAGAGAGGTGATTAATCCAAGATGGCAACAACTAAAAATGAATATGATCGCCTCTTAGTAGAGGCTGCACACAGGGTACTACTGGAAGTCGCTCGGCTTTTGTATGACTACCGAGATGGGATTGTGTTGGTAGGTGGTTCTGTTCCTGGATTGTTATTTGATCAGGGAGTGTCAGAACACATTGGAACAATTGATGTTGATGTCGCCCTGGATCAAAATACCATCCAGGAAGTCGGGTACCGATCCATCATACAATTGCTTTCCAAACGCGGCTATATTCAAGGGGAACAACCGTTTATTTTCTATCGTACCTTACAGATCGATGATCAAGAGATCACTGTTGAAGTGGATTTCCTGGCCGGCGAATATGGAGGGACGAGCAAGAAGCACAGAACTCAGACCGTCCAAGATATGCATCCCCGAAAAGCGCGTGCTTGTGATCTTGCCTTTCACAACCCCATTCAAATCACGATAGAGGGAACATTACCAGAGGGTGGAAAGGATCGGGCTTCCATTCAAGTTGCTTCAATTGTCCCATTTCTTGTGATGAAGGCGCAGGCTTTGAACAGCAGGCTCAAAGAAAAAGATGCCTATGATATTTATTATTGTTTAACTAATTTTCCCGATGGAATGGATGCATTGGTCGAGGCGTTCCGAACATTTCCTGCTCATCCTTTGATACAAGAAGGATTAGCGATCTTGTCTGAAAAATTCTCGGCCTTAGATTCTGTTGGTCCTGTTTTTGTAACCAATTTTTTGGATGAGAATGATCCGGATACACGTGCACAGATCCAAAGAGACGCATTTGAGCGTGTTCAATATTTATTGAAAGCTTTACATGCCTGAATACTTCTAGACTTGGGAATTAGAGGTTATCAATGGAGGGAGTTTACTGCTCCCTCCATTTTGTTATCTTCCATCGATATGCATGGGCATTAAAACGTATAAATTCTCCTCATCTCCAGTCGAATGGAGAACCGCCGGTGTGTTGTGGGCATTCGCCTCAATGGTCACATTCTTGGTAGTGATGACTTCCAAACCATCTTGCAAGAATTTTACATTGAATGCGATCTCCAATTCCTGTCCTTCAACCGTGGCTTCAAGTTCTATCTCACTGGCGCCGGTCTCATCGGATTCGGCCAACAGTTTGACTTTCCCTGTTTGATCAGCTCCGGGTTGAAGGTGAAAACGTACCACATTGCTCCCTTCGCGAGCAATGATGCTGGCTTGTTTGCAAGCTTTGAGCAGGTCACCCGCGTCAAGGACTGCTCTGGTCTTATGACCTTTGGGTAAAATCGCCTGATAATCCGGGAATTTCCCATCGATCAATTGAGAAACAATCTGCACGTTTTCACAACGGAACACCACCTGGCTACCATTCGTGGGTAAAACAAGAGTGATCTTGGCTGTTTTAGTCGCGTTCAGGATACGCATCACCTCTTTCAATGCGGAAGCCGGTATGATTAACTGCTTCTTGGCGAATAGGTCTGGAAGGATCGCTTTACAGATCGCGAGACGGAATCCATCTGTTCCGACCATGGATACGGTCTTTCCATC
>JAYFNV010000096.1:0-12161 GCA_034933225.1 Anaerolineaceae bacterium
GCAAGGGAACGAAAAACCAACGAGATGCATTCTCCACTTCCTAATTTAAACCACGTCATGTTCTGGGCACGGCATTTCAACAAGGGGATGCAACACCGTAGTTGTGGTCCTTCTAAACCTTATATCGTTGGATTGTAGGGCGTTTCAAACCGCAATCATTTCCTTATGCTATACTTTTATTAAATTCAAATCTTTTAGTGGGGATCTTATGAAACAATATCGACGCCAAATTCCTTTATTGTTCATATTTCTTTTTGCTCTGGCTGCGTGTTCTCAGACGAATGGCATCACGCCTACGGCAGACTCCCCGACAGTAACGCTTTCACCGAAACCTACTAAAACACAAACCCCCACGGATTCACCTATCAATACGCCTGGAGCAACTGCCACTCTTGATTCGCGCGAGCTATTGGACCAAAAGGTAAAAGAATTTGGCATCAATTGTTCCTACACTTATGCAATCATTTCTCCAAAAGGTAATTGGGTCGCAGTAGCCTGCGGGAATAAAGAAAACCAAACATTGCAAATTGCCAATGAGTCTGGGGTAGTGAATTCTCTCAATTTTTCAGATTATCTCTCCGATGAATTTACAGAACAGGGCAATCCCATGGGATCATTGCAACCACTCCATTGGACAGTTGATGAACAGTATTTGTTTTTTAGCCCTTATGTTGCATACGATGGAGGGGGAACTTGTTGTTATGGATTTGGTTATGGAGGATTGTTTCGGATGAACTTGAAAGATGCCGAGATATCAGTGATTCTACCGCTCACAGAGACGGTAGATGGTTATTTCTTTTCTTTTTCACCCAATGGTCGCTACCTAGCATATATTTTCGGAAACCCACATATTTTAGATTTAAATTCAGGGGAGAATTATTCGATCAAAGTTAATAATGCTGGCAGCGGAAATCTTACCTGGTCACCAGGCAGTTCTCATTTTGCTTTTGCTACATGTTCAGTTGACCCAGATAATATCGAGGAAATCACAAATTCTACAATACAAATTTTTGATGTTTCAAATCACACCAGGCGAATTCTGAAGAGCTCTCAAGAAAATTTCCTTAGTATTGGATACAGTGAAGACGATTCCTACATCTTGATCTCAGAACGAGATGAAAATTGGGACGAAGATTTCTCTCTTTATTACTGGGACCAGGATTTGCTCATCACCGCCACACCACACCCATAGAACCCAACCCGGACACGGCACTTAATTCCCCTCAAAGACCAGCATGACAAACTCAGGACGGTTGTTATTTTGACGTCCTTTCACACCTGAGCTATACTAATAAAATCACTAGGTTTGAAAACATTTTGTTCCAGGAGGAAACCCCCGCATGAGCCCTGAAAGCAAATTTAAATTGACGTATGCAACCATGTACAATCCCCCGGAAGAGCTTCACACCCGTTTTGATGAAGCCCTTGCCCAGATCAAAGCAAAATATGGTCAGGAATACGCAATGATCATCGATGGGAAAGAAGTCTTCGCCAAAGAAAAGATCGAAGACCGCTTCCCGGCCAATACAGACGTGGTGATCGGCGTCTTCCAAAAAGGAACCGCAGATGATGCCAAGGCTGCCATCGCAGCCGCCCGCAAAGCCTTCCCCATGTGGAGCCACATGAAGTGGCAAGACCGAGTTGCTCTCATCCGCAAAGCTGCCGCCATTATGGACGAACGAATCTACGAGATGGGCGCTGTGGTCTCTTTGGAAGTGGGCAAGAACCGCATGGAAGGTTTGGGCGATGTTGCGGAAACTGCTGACCTGTTCAGATACGCCTGCAGCCGCATGGAAGCCAACGATGGTTTTGTGGCACAAATGGGCAAAGATCCCCTGGTAGGTTTTGACAGCACCAACGAGTCTGTCTTGCGCCCTTACGGCGTTTGGCTGGTCATCAGCCCCTTCAACTTCCCCGCTGCCCTCACCGGTGGACCTACCGGGTCCGCTCTGGTGGCTGGCAACACTGTGGTGATGAAACCGGCATCCGATACCCCCTGGACCACCCGCCTGATCTGCGAATGCCTGCGCGACGCTGGCGTTCCGGATGGCGTGTTCAACTATGTCACCGGTCCCGGCTCCTCTGTGGGTCAGACCCTGGTGGACAGCCCCGAAGTAGATGGGGTCACCTTCACCGGTTCATTTGATGTAGGCATGAAGATCTACCGCGATTTCGGCGGCGGACGTTGGGTTCGCCCCACTATCCTCGAGCTTGGCGGTAAGAACCCCGTCATCGTTTCTCGCCACGCCGATATTGAGACCGCTGCCACCGGTATTGTGCGCTCCGCTTTCGGCCTGCAAGGCCAGAAATGCTCTGCTGCCTCCCGCGTCTTTGCGGAAGCTCCCATTTACGATGCCCTGGTTCACCGCGTGGTGGAACTGACCGAAAAGCTCAAAGTGGGCGACCCCACCGAACGCAGCGTCACCACCGGCCCAGTGGTCAACAAAAGCTCTTATGGTGATTTCCAGCAGTTCTGCGAGGATTTGCATCAATCTGGCAAGATCCTCACCGGCGGCAAGATCCTCACCGAAGGCGACTATGCCAAAGGTTACTTCTGCGCTCCCACCATTGCTGAACTGCCCTACGGTCACCGCCTGTGGCAGCAAGAGATGTTCGTGCCCATCACCACTGTTGGCAAGGTCAATAGCCTGGATGAGGCCATGAAATTGGCCAACAACGTGGAATACGGCCTCACCGCTGGCTTCTACGGCACCGATGATGAAGCCGCCTGGTTCTTCGATAAGATCGAAGCCGGCGTTACTTACGCCAACCGCGGTCAGGGTGCCACTACCGGTGCCTGGCCTGGATTCCAACCCTTCGGCGGCTGGAAAGGTTCCGGCTCAAGCGGCAAGAACGCAGGCGGTCTGCACTACCTGCAACTGTACATGCACGAACAAATCCACACTCACGTCCGCAAGGCCTGATCTGAAAAAATCTCAGAAACCCGGTTTGAATAAAACCGGGTTTCTCCAATAAGGTACTGTTTATGTCAAAACTCTGTTCACTCTCAGAAGCAATCGCCCAATACGTCCACGACGGAGATACCATTTACTGCGCCGGTTTCACTCATCTCATTCCCTTCGCCGCCGGCCATGAGATCATCCGCCAGGGACGCAAAGACCTCACCCTTGCCCGCGCCACTCCCGACCTGATCTACGATCAGATGGTGGCCGCCGGCTGCGCCAAAAAATTGATCTTCTCTTACATCGGCAACCCCGGTGTGGGTTCTCTGCGCATCGTGCGCAATGAGCTGGAAACCGGCCGACTGGAATGGGAAGAATACTCGCACTTCGGCATGATCTCCCGCCTGCAGGCTGGAGCTGCCGGATTGCCCTTCATTGCCATGAACCAGACCGGTGCCACTGACCTGGAGCGCTGCAACCCCAATATTCGCCGAGTCAAAGACCCGTACACCGGCGTTGAGGTCATCACCGTGCCGCCCCTGCACCCCGACGTGGCCATCATCCATGTACAGCGCGCGGATGTCAACGGCAATGCCCATATTTGGGGCATCATCGGCGAACAAAAAGAGGTGGCTTTCGCCGCCAGAAACGTCATCATCACCGCAGAAGAGATCGTGGACGAAGAAGTGATCCGCTCCGACCCCAACCGCACCCTCATTCCGGAACTAATCGTCAAGGCAGTCTGCCATGTGCCGCACTGCGCCCACCCTTCTTATACCCAGGGATATTATGACCGCGACAATCAGTTCTACCTCAACTGGGATAAAATCAGCGAAGACCCCGCCGCCGTCAAAGCCTGGTTGGATGAATGGGTGTACGGCGTGAAGGATTGCGAGGAGTACTGGCAGAAACTGGGCGCCGAAACCCACGCCCGCCTTTCCGTCAAGCACCGCTACGCCGCACCTGTGGATTATGGTGAATATTAATATTTATGCCCACGAATTACACGAATTATTAATGTGTGTTTTGTCTTGTATTTGAGTTTAGCACCTGTCATTGCGAGCCCTCTAAGAGGGCGAAGCAATCTCCCCCAATGCGAGTCAGATAAATACTACTGGAGATTGCTTCGTCGGGTCTATCGACCCTCCTCGCAATGACTTCAAATTCGTCTGGCTGATCAATAATTTGTGGTTTAGGACAACTTTATGGACTCTTTAACTTACTCTTCTTCAGAATTGATGTGCATCAATGCCGCCAGGCTGCTGCTGGATGGTGATGTGGTGTTCGTGGGCGTTGGCCTGCCCAACCTGGCCTGCAACCTGGCCCGGCGCACCCATGCCCCCCACTTGCAGATGATCTATGAAGCCGGTGTCATCGGCGCCCGGCCGGCACGCCTGCCACTATCCATTGGCGACCCCACCCTGGTGAGCGGCGCCAGCTCCGTCTGTGGTATGTACGATATCTTCTCCAATTACCTGCAGCGCGGCAACGTAGATGTGGGTTTCCTGGGCGGAGCGCAGATCGACCGCTACGCCAACATCAACGCCACCGTCATTGGCGATTACGAGCACCCCAAAGTGCGCTTGCCGGGATCCGGCGGCTCACAAGAAATGGCCGCCTGGGCCAACCGCTGCTACATCATCACCCCTCATCAAAAACGTCGCTTCCCTGAGAAGGTAGATTTCCGCACCTCCGCCGGGTTCTTGAGCGGACGCGCCGAGCGCGAAGCCGCAGGCTTACGCGGTGGTGGCCCGCTGATGGTAGTTACCAACCTGGGCTTGATGGAACCGGATGAGACCGGCGAGCTGGTGCTCACCGCTTTGCACCCTGGCTGCACCGTGGAACAGGTAAAAGAAAACACCGGTTGGGCACTCAAAGTATCTGATAAACTTAGAGTAACGGATGCAGTAAAAGAATCCGAGCTAAAACTCTTGAGAGAAGAGCTTGACCCGGAAGGAATCTACTTAAAAGGATCGTAGCATGGCCAAGAACCTCGAAGTGCTGACCACAATTCCCTTTCCAGAAAGCGTGATGCAAAAATTGCGTGAGGTAAACCCGCATATTCGCCTCACCATGCACCCTGCCCAAAAAGTGGAAGACATCCCCAACGAATTGTGGAACCGCGTCGAAGTGCTTTACACCGACCTGCTCATGCCCGACCCGGCCTGGGTACCCAACCTGCATTGGATCCAGTACCACTATGCCGGCATTGATTTCATTCACAACAGCCCGCTGCTGAACAAACCCGACTGCGCCATCACCACCATGAGCGGCGCCTCCTCCATTCAGGAGAGCGAGTATATCCTGAGCATGATGCTGGCGCTCAGCCACAAACTGCCCGACCTGATGCAAAATCAGCGCAAGGCGGAATGGCCTGTGGACCGCTGGGAACGCTTTACCCCCACTGAGTTGACAGGTTCCACTGTGGGCCTGGTTGGCTATGGCAGTATTGCCCGCGAACTGGCTCGCCTGCTCATCCCCTTCAACGTCACCCTGCTGGCTGCCAAACGTGATGTGATGCATCCCGAAGACACAGGCTACACAATAGAAGGTCATGGCGACCCGGAAGGCAACTACTTCCACCGCCTCTACCCCATCCAGGCGCTCAAATCTATGACCAGCGAGTGCAATTTTGTGGTGGTCACCTTGCCCTTCACCCCTGAGACCAAAGGCCTGATCGGTGAAGCCGAATTGCGGGCCATGAAACCCGGTACTTTTTTGATCGTGGTCAGCCGTGGCGGTATTGTAGACGAAGCAGCCCTTCACAAAGTATTGGAAGAAAAACACCTGGGTGGCGCCGTTCTGGACGTGTTCTCTCAGGAACCGCTGCCTTCAGAGAATCCACTCTGGAAATCAGCCAATGTCATCATTACCCCACATGTTTCCGGCTTTAGCCCTCTTTATAAGGAACGAGCCGGGTTGATGTTCGCCGAGAACTTACGCCGCTATCTTCACGGCGAACCTTTATTGAATAAATATGAAGTTGGACGTAGCTACTGAGCAACGCCGGGGTTTAACAAATTGGAATGGGGTAAAATTGCTCCGTAGTCAGGAGAATTAGCAGAATGTCTCACGCCGAGAACAAGATCAAGGCCGTTTTCTTTGACCTTGGTTACACACTGATCTATTTTGATGGCGATTTTTCAAGACTCGTTGAAGAATCGTATGCCGTGTTAGCCCGCAAGCTGATCGATGCCGGTTATGTGCTGGATGTGAATTCTTTTGTGTCCCGTTTTAACGAAAAAATGCAAGGTTACTACCGTCAACGTGAGCTTGACCTCATCGAGCGCCCGGTGGACCAGATCCTAAAAGAGATCCTGACCGAATTCAAAATTAACTCCATCCCGGCGGCCATCTACCGCGCTGCCATGAATGAGATGTACCTGAGCACCGAGAAGCATTGGCAGCTCGAAAAAGAGACCCATACCGCCTTGCAGCAATTACGGGATGCCGATTACAAACTGGGGCTCATCACCAACGCCTCAGATGCCTGGGATGTGAACAATCTCATAGATAATCACGGCCTGCGCAAATATTTTGACAGCGTACTCATTTCTGCAGAAGAAGGCATCCGTAAACCGGATACGCGCATCTTTGCCAAGGCTGCCCATCAACTGGGTGTGGACCTGGCGCAAAGCGTGATGGTAGGCGATACCCTCAATGCTGATATTTTGGGCGCCCATGCCTGCGGCATCAAAGCCGTGTGGGTCAAACGCCGCAAAGATGCACTGGATACCTCAGCACTTTCAAACAAGGCATTGATCCCGGATGCTGAGATCGACAGTCTGGAAGAGTTACCCCCTTTGCTTGAAACCTGGCAATAAACGGAAACGGCTCCTTACGGAGCCGTTTTTTGTTGAGAGAATGAGAATTACTTCTTTCCCTTTGGCTTTTCAGTCTGAGCTGATTCCACCGCCTTGGAGAGCGCGCTGTCTACCAGGCTGGTGAGGGCTATGGCATCATCTGCCGCGAACTCGTCCAGATCATCCACAAAGAGTCCCAGCCAGTCATCCTTGATGAGCTTCCCCGCCAGCATCACGCCCAGGGTAGGCACAAAGATCAAAGAGAAGAATACCTGAACAAAAGCGAACAAGCCGTTATAGAAAAGGCCCCAGTGTCCGAGGATCTGGTAAATGAGGACGAGCAAAAACACAACCCCGCCCAGAATACCAATGGTGAGCCAGTTGAATTTCCGTTTGGTGTAGAGGTCCCAACTGGTGAGCAGATTCTTGCCGTAAGGGGCAAAACGCACCACCACATTGGCGCCGCTGCCGTTATAGACAACCAGGTATTTGCGGCTGGTCTTTCCATTCGTCAGTGTGGATTCACCCACCACCAGTCCGGGCAATTCCGCAGCTTTGATCTCATTCACGAATGCAGTCTTCACCGATTCTTCCAGGCCGGCAGCATCTTCCAAAACGTCGCTCCAACCATCAGAGCGCAAGCCCAAACTGTTGATGGGCGTTCCCAGCGGCGCTACCGGCACATAAGCCGGAGTTGGAGGCGGTGGAGGGGGCACTGCCGCAACCACTGATGGTGCGGGCGGCGGGGCAACCGGTGCCACGCTCTGCGGCGGGGTCGGCGCAGCGTGGGTACGGCTGGCCACCACAGTCTGATCGCTGGCTGCGGGGGCAACAGCTTTCAAAGATTTGCCGCAAGCCTGGCAAAAAAGGTTGGCTGCATCATTAACGGTTCCACAACTTGAACATATGATCGTTGCCATATTTTCTCCTCAAAGTACATCCATAAAGTCCATGATCTAATTATAGAGAAAATTGCTTCAAAAACAAAACACTTTTTGTACTTTCGGGTTAAGCGTATTACATCTGAATATTTCGGCTATGCTACAATAAATCAATAGGAGAAATATGGAGAGAACCGTTCCGCATTTTGCTACTGATGAAGTTGAGTTGTACCTGCGTACAATATATTCGTTATTACGTTCCACTACAGAAGTACAGATCCGCACTCTGGAAGAAGTGCATGCCGCAATGAATTCCTCCATGCACCAGGATGCGCGCAACGCCAACCCGGACACCTCTGCATTTATTTATGCCATTTTACGCTTGCCAGATTGTATATTGAACGTAAAATCCATCATCCTGGGGCAGAGCGCCTCGGTCTTTGCCCGCCACGGGTATGCAGATATTGAGAGCTGGCACCAGGTCACCGCCCGTGCCCGCCGCCGCCGCTGCTATTATGACGGCAATGAGACCCTGGCCTGCTACATCGCCAGCCAATCGGACATTGAAGATGTCATCCCGGTCCTGACGGCCTATCAGCTTGAATGGAACAAGATCCATATTCTCTTGCAAAACGCCAATCTCTCCGGCCTTCATCCACAAGAATCCTGCGAAACCGCTGCTTTTCAACAACTGGCTGCCACCCTGGGTATTTCTGTAGAAGATCTGGAACGGCTGCAGACCATCTGGGGCAAAGATTTCCTCACCTACCTGCAAACCATGCAGTCGCGCCGCTGTGAGTTTGGCATTCGTTCGCTCAGCGGTTCTCTCAGCGAATACTGGCGGGCCACCGGCTCCTGGTGGGAAAATATTGAGAAAGCCTGCCCGGAAGTGCTGGAACGGCCGGTCTACTTTGTATCCAGCAACACTCACAGCATCGTCAACCTGATCTCTGGCTATGCCATTTCTGCAAAAGACAAGATCATCAACTTGCTGGCCCATAACGGGAATTCCATGTTGATGACCGAATGGGAGGAGATCCAGAAACGAGAGACTCCCTCCAACCAGCAGAATTTTCTTTTTTATGCCCTCAAGAAAGTTCAGCAAACTACTGATGGCAAGTACATGAACCTGGAGCAGGCCAATATGGAAGTGGAACACGGCATCACCCGTGTACCTTCCCTGCACTCCTTTGATGTGGAAGCCCAGGTCATTGATCTTGCCAAATTGGACGCCTCACTGCTTGATCCGCGTCTGGGAGAAGCCACAGACCTGGTCAACATCATCAAAAAAACCAACGCTCTCGTCATCAACATCGATTATCCACTTGGCTTTGGCGCTTATCATATCCTCACCGCCCTGGCTGAGAACATTGCCGACATTTTGGGTGTTTACATCATGGGCAAAGCCGCCACGCTCAACGGGGTGCGCGGTGATGTGATGATCCCCAGTGTGGTGCAGGACGAGCACTCTGAGAACACCTATCTGTTCAAGAATGTCTTCCAGGCTACCGATGTAACGCCTTTTCTGACCTTTGGTACGGTCTTGGACAACCAGAAAGCGGTCACTGCCCTGGGCACGTTCTTGCAAAACCCACGCCTGACCAACGTGATGTACCGCGAAGGCTATACAGATATAGAAATGGAAGCCGGACCTTACCTTTCGGCGATCTATGAGATGTATCGGCCTACCCGGCATCCGGTGAATGAAATTGTCAATTTATACGGGGTTCCCTTTGATATTGGTATTCTGCACTATGCTTCTGATACCCCTATGAGCAAAGGCAAAAACTTGGGCGCAGGCGCACTCAGCTACGAGGGCATGGATTCAACTTATGCCACCTCCATCGCCATCTTGCGGCGGATTCTGTATAAAGAACAGAAAAGATTGCGTCTCTAAACAGATTCTGGATCTTGCCGGTTGCGATTGCGGTTGGCCAGCCAGGCAAACAACACCGAAATAAAATACAGCACCACCAGCGGAAGCATCATCAAACTCATGTTGACGGGGTCAACTGTGGGGGTGATGATGGCTGCCAATATGGCAATAATCACAATGGCCTGGCGCCAATAACGTAACATGCTTTTGGGGGTCAATAATCCAAACCTCGCGATCACATAGATCAGCAGAGGCAGCTCAAAGACCACCCCAATCCAGAAGAGCAGATCAGTAATGAAGCTGATGTAACTGGAAAGGCGTGGATTGGTTGTCACACCCAAGAAGTTGATGAGGAACGGCAAGGCTGCCGGCAGCATCACAAAGTAAGCAAATGCCACTCCGGCCAAAAAGAAGAGCGTGGCAAACGGGATGGCCAGCAAGACCAAGCGCTTTTCACGGATATTCAACCCTGGCAGTACAAACAGTAGCAACTGGTAAATGATCATGGGGAAAGCCAGGATCACCCCCAACAGCAGTGATACGCGCATGTACACGCCAATGTTCTCGGTGATCTCAATGGATTGCAGCTTGTCCAACCCGCCAATGGGGAGGGTCAAAATGGCCACGGCTTTTTCGCCAAAGAACAGGCTGACAGAAACACCCACCGCCAGGCTGATAAGCGCAATGAGCAGGCGTTTACGCAGTTCTTCGATGTGGGCGAAGAACGACATCTCTTTAGGGTCTGTCTTGGCTGCTTCGCTCATCTGCTTCGCCTGTCGTTTCTGGGGAACTCGCCGCAACTTCTTCCACTTTGTCGGCGGGGGTCTTTTCTTTGTCTTTGGGGACGAGTGTATTGGGTGACCAGGCAGTCTGAGAGAAAGTCTTATTGGTAAGACTTTGAATCTCCTGGATCTCCTTATCCAACCCGGTTTCTTTCATTACCTGGTTGGGAATATCCATCACCTCTTTGGTGGTCGCCCAGATGTCAGATTTGCGCAGCTTTTTCAGCCAGGTGGCCGCTTTTTGCGCCGAAGTCATCATATCTTTCGGACCAAGCACAATGATCGCCACCAACACAATTAAGACCAGCTCGAGCGGCCCAATACCAAATATTTCCATCTTTGCCTGAATTTCTGATTGAAATTAACGCAGCAAGCGTTATTCGCTTTTGCTGGAATCGTCAGATTTTTTATCGCTGTCTTTATTGTCTTCTTCTTCACCGCTCAAGTTCTTGCGGAAGTTGCGAATGCCAGAACCAATTTCTCCGGCAACCTTGCCAATGCGGCCAGGGCCAAACAAAAGAAGCACAACGATCAGCACTAAAACGATCTCTAATAAACCGGGGGTTCTCATAATTTATCCTTTTTCTACCTCTTGGCTCGCATTATAACCCATTTGAAAAACTTGAAATGTGGCCTCAAGAATCAAAATTCACTGTACTAAAATAATTCTAACCCTATATAATGAAGATGTTATTAAGAATATCATAATTCCAATGAGGCTTTCATGAGCTCTGCAGAACAAACCAGTCTGGTCCCATCCATTCAACAAGCAATTCTTCGTGCCAAGAAGGAATGGGAAACCACCTTTGATTCCATCTCGGACCTGCTCATCATCACAGATGAAGCCGGTACTATTCTGCGCGTCAACAAAGCTGTCATCGTTAAATTTGCCACGAGTTACCAGGAACTGCTGGGGAAGAACATCTCCACGCTTCTGGAAGACCCCCAACCACAGCCCAGCCTGGGAGATAAAATTGGCACCGAATGTAAATTGAAAGACCAGGCAGAGATCTTTCAGATCACCTGCTTTGATGTGAACGTGGAAGGTGAAAAAAGAAAGTTCTTCTACAGCCTGCACGACATCACCCGCCGAAAAAACGACGAGCAGCAGATCCTCAAAGAGAAGTTGTACTTTGAATCCCTCTTTGAATACAGCCCGGCGGCCATCGTTACCCTGGATCTGGATGAAAACATCACCAATTGCAATCCGACCTTTGAAGAATTGTTCCAGTACTCTCAAAAAGAGGTGCTGGGTAAAAACCTGGATACCCTTATCGCCGGCGGTAAAAAAGAAGAAGCCATTGACTTCACCAACCGCACCCGCGATGGCAAGGCCATCCACGGTTATACTACTCGCTTCCGTAAAGACGGCACATCGGTGGAAGTGGAGATCTCTGGCGTACCAGTGGTGGTGGATGGCAACAAAGTAGGCGTGCTGGCCATTTACCATGATGTCTCCGTGGTCATGGAAGCCAAGCGTGCCGCCGAAGCCGCTGATAAAGCCAAGAGTGAATTTCTTGCCAATATGAGCCATGAGATCCGCACCCCCATGAACGGGGTCATCGGCATGATCGAACTGCTCAAAGACACCCCCTTGAACCAGGAACAGAAAGACTATCTGAACACGGCCTTTGAAAGCGCTGAATCTCTGCTCAGCCTCATCAACGAGATCCTGGATTTCGCCAAGATCGAATCTGGCCAGATCGTCATGGAAAAGATCGATTACGACATCCGCTCACTGGTAGAAGGGGTAGCCCGCATCATGGCTGCCCGCGCCGAGGCCAAAGGGGTGGAGATGGTCTGCATGGTCAACCGCGACGTGCCTTCGCGCGTCAAAGGCGACCCCACCCGTCTGCGCCAGGTGCTGGTCAACCTGGTGGGCAACGCCATCAAATTTACTTCCGAAGGGGAGATCG
>JAYFNV010000097.1:0-4482 GCA_034933225.1 Anaerolineaceae bacterium
CGCATCCGTCCGCTGCGCGGATCTCACATCATCTTCAACCGCGAGCGCCTGCCTATTCCGCATGCGGTCACCCTGCTGCACCCGCGCGATCACCGCGCCATGTTTGCCATCCCCTGGGAAGGCACCACCATGATCGGCACCACCGATCTGGACCACACGGCCACCCCCGGCGCCAACGAACCCTACGCTCTGGCAGATGAGATCGACTACATCCTCGAGGCGGGCAACGCCACCTTTGCTGACCCCAAACTGAGCCGGGCAGACATTATCTCCTCCTTTGCCGGCCTGCGCCCCATCATCAGCAGCGGGGCGAACATTGACCCCAGCAAAGAGTCTCGGGCACACGTGGTCTGGGAAGAAGAAGGGCTCATCACCGTCACCGGCGGCAAGCTGACCACCTTCCGCATTATGGCCGAAGAGGCGTTGAACCTGGCGGCCGCCCATTTGCCCGGCAAGCCCGATTTCTCCAAACGGGTGCGCTATTTTGATGCCCTGCCCAAAGTGGAAGCTCCCTCTGGCATGAACGCCGCCGACCTGGCTTACCTGATGGGCCGTTACGGCAAGGAAACGAGCGACCTGTTTGCCCTGGCCCAACCCGGCGAGCTGGATCACATCGGCGCGTTGCCCAACGTTTGGGCAGAACTGCGCTTTGCCGCCCGCAGCGAGGGCGTGCAGCACCTGGATGATCTGCTGCTGCGCCGCGTTCGCCTGGGCATGCTGCTGCCGGAAGGCGCCCAAGCGCAGATGAGCCGTATCCGCACCATTGTTCAGTCAGAACTGGGCTGGGACGATGCCCGCTGGCAATTGGAAGAGAAACGCTACCTGAAGATCTATCAGGCCTATTACAGCCCGGCCCCCACCGGCCAGGAAAACTAACTGGAGGAATCGATGAGCACAAAATGCACCCCCACCTGGTACGAAAAAGTTGTTCCCACTGGCACCTACCGTTCCCTCTTTAAATGGGGTGACCCTGCCGAGTTCAAACATCCCAACAGCGGCCTGGTCAAATTGATGCTCGATACCTTTAAGATGTCTTGCTCCGATTTTCTAGTGCCTGAAGACCTGGCCCTGGACAAAGTGGAGATTGACGTCCCTGTAAAGCTGGCCAGGAAACACCTGGATAAATTTGCCGAGCTGTGCGGCGCTGAGAACCTGCGCACCGATACGTATACCCGCATCAAAAAATCATACGGCGGCGGCATGATCGATGCGCTGCGCCTGCGCAAACACATTGTAGAGAACATCGCCGACGTGGTGGTGGCCCCGCGCAATCAGAAAGAGATCGAAGCGCTGGTGGCCTATTGTGATGAAGAACGCATCCCCATGTACGTATTTGGCGGCGGATCCACCGTCACCCGCGGAATGGAAGCCGTCAAAGGCGGCGTGACCATTGATATGAGCGTGCACATGAACCAGGTGGTGCGCTTTAATGAGACTGACCAGACCATCACGGTGCAGGCCGGCATGTCTGGCCCTGCACTTGAAGAAGTGCTCAACCACGCGCCGGAAATGCTGGGCGCCAAACGCCGCTACACCTGCGGGCACTTCCCACAATCTTTTGAATTCTCCAGCGTGGGCGGCTGGGTGGTTACCCGCGGCGCCGGTCAGAACAGCACCTATTACGGCAAGATCGAAGACATCGTGCTTGCCCAGGAATACGTCACCCCCCACGGCGTGTTTAAGACCAACGATATCCCGCGCTGCGCCACCGGTCCGGATTTTGATCAGATCATGATGGGCAGCGAAGGCACCTTTGGCATCCTCACCAACGTCACCCTGCAATTGCGCCGCTACATGCCACAGAATCGGCGCCGCTACAGCTACATGTTCAAGAACTGGCAAGATGCGCGCGAGGCTTGCCGCGAGATCATGCAGGCTGAGTTTGGTTACCCCAGCGTCTTCCGCCTGTCTGACCCTGAAGAGACCGATGTGGCCATGAAGCTGTACCACATTGAAGGCACCATCGCCGATTCCGTGCTTAAGCTGTTCGGCTACAAACCCATGGAGAAGTGCCTGCTGTTGGGCCATACCGAAGGCGAACGCAGCTTCTCTGCCAACGTCAACCGCAAGATCCGCCAGATCGCCCTCAAGCACGGCGCCTTTGATATCTCCTTTGCCCCCGTTACCAGCAACTGGGAGAAGGGCCGCTTCAGAGACCCGTACATGCGCGAAGACCTGCAAGACTTCGGTATCCTCATAGACACACTGGAATGCGCCGTCAACTGGTCCAGCATGGAAGAAGTGCACCGCTCCGTGCGTGCCTTTGTAAAGAGCCGCCCGCAGACCGTGTGCATGACCCATCTCTCCCATGCCTATCCGCAGGGGGGCAACCTGTATTTCATTTTCATTGCCAAAATCACCCACATTAAAGAGTATCTGGATTTACAATATGGTATCCTTGAAGCCATTCAAAAGAGCGGCGCTGCCATGAGCCACCATCACGGGGTGGGCAAACAAACCTCCCCCTGGTTGGAAGGGCAGATCGGCACCCCTCAGATGGACGTCATCAGATCCTTGAAAGAGCATTTTGACCCGAACTACATTATGAATCCCGGCGGTACTCTTGGTTTGGACCTTTCGCCCGAGCAAAAAGAGAAACGCTGGAGTAAAAACCTGGAGGGATGAAATGTCTGCTGATCAGCTTCTGGCAATTGATCACGGAACACAATCTGTAAGAGCATTGGTTTTTGATCTAAGAGGTAACCTCATTGCCAAGTCCCGGGTGCCCATCACTCCGTATTTCTCCACGGAACCCGGTTGGGCGGAACAAGACCCAGAATACTTTTGGAAATCGGTCTGCGAGGCCTGCCAAAAGTTATGGGCGATGCCCGGTGTCAAGAAAGAAGCGATCGCAGGCGTGGCGCTGACAACTCAGCGCTCCACCCTCATTAATGTAGATGAGCAGGGCAAGCCATTACGCCCGGCCATACAATGGTTGGATCAGCGCCGCACCCCCGGCCAAAAACCTTTGGGCGGGCTGTGGGGCACACTCTTCAAAGTGGCCGGCATGAGCGAAACCGTGGCTTATATGCAGGCTGAAGCGGAGGCAAACTGGGTCCGTACCTACCAGCCAGAAATTTGGAAAAAGACCCACAAATTCTTGCTCCTTTCAGGGTTCATCACCCATAAACTGATCGGCGAGTACAAAGACTCGGTGGGCTGCCAGGTGGGATACATTCCATTCGACTACAAGAAAATGGAATGGTGCGGTAAAGGCGATTGGAAGTGGCAGGCCGTACCCATGGACAAAGCCTTGCTGCCCGACCTGGTGCCGCCCGCAGGGCTGCTGGGAACCATCACCCCTGAAGCCGCTGCCGCCACCGGCATCCCGGCCGGCTTGCCGCTCGTCGCCGCTGCCGCAGATAAAGCCTGCGAAGTGGTGGGCGCCGGCTGTGTGGATCCGCGCATCGCCTGCCTTTCATTTGGCACCACCGCTACCATCAACATCACCCTCGAAAAATACACCGAGGTCATTCCCCTCATTCCGCCTTACCCCTCTGCCGTTCCCAACTCTTACTCGCTGGAAACGCAGATCTATCGCGGCTACTGGATGGTCTCGTGGTTCAAACGCGAATTCGGTATGAACGAAGAACGACTGGCTGCCGAACGCGGCGTGGAACCCGAAGAACTCTTTGACGACCTCGTCAAATCTGTGCCGCCCGGTTCACGCGGCCTGATGCTGCAGCCGTACTGGTCGCCCGGCCTCAAAGTGCCAGGACCTGAAGCAAAGGGCGCCATCATCGGCTTTGGCGATGTACATACCCGCGCCTACATGTACCGCTCCATTCTGGAAGGCCTGGCCTACGCCCTGCGTGAAGGCATGGAACGCACCGAGAAGCGCACCCACATACCGATCACCGAGATCCGCGTCTCGGGCGGCGGCAGTCAGAGCCCGGCCGCCATGCAGCTCACCGCTGATATCTTTGGGCTGCCCACCACCAAACCGCATACCTACGAAACCAGCGGACTGGGCGCCGCCATGGATGTGGCCGTGGGCCTCAAGCTGCATCCCGATTTTGCCACGGCCGTCAAAGAAATGACCCACCCCGGCGAGGCCTTTGAGCCCATCGCCGAGAACCACAAGATCTACGACGAGCTCTACACCCGCGTCTACAGCAAGATGTACGAACGCCTGCAGCCGCTGTATGACGAGATCCGCGAGATCACGGGGTATCCGCCGAAAAATACATAAGTGCAGGGATCAGTGATCAGAAACCAGGAAAACCAGGTGCGCCGCTTAGGCGCACTTGTTGTTTATAGGGGGAATAGTGAACAGTGATCTGAGACCAGGGAACAGGAAAACCTGGCGCAATTCTGCCGTTTCCTTTCCCCTTCCACGAAAGAACAGAGGGAATTCGAATTTAAAAAACAAAAAGAAACGAATCGCTTTATTAGATATTATGTTCTATAATGATTAGAACATGGGTGTCAAGATGGGGAGGGGGCAGGAAAGGCAAGTGCGCCGCTGAGGCGCACTTGTTG
>JAYFNV010000098.1:0-5188 GCA_034933225.1 Anaerolineaceae bacterium
TCATGGCTTTGATCTTGTCCAGGGAATCGTTCAACTTTTCTGCAGGCACACGCACGGTCACTGAGGCGGCCGGGATCTGATCGCCATTGGAGTTGTAGGTCTGGTAGCTGTTCGAGGTGACGGTGAACCCACCCAGATCAGTGGCCAGTTTCATAATATCTGAAAGGGCAACGGTGGGGTCGTCTACCAGAATGCTCAAATTGGCATTCATGATGATCATCTGTTTGATGGGTGCAGCGCCGGAGGCGCTGACGTTGGCTGTTGAACCATCTGCCGCCATCGATGGCATCTCTGCTGAAGGGGCGCTTTCATAGGCATAGCTATCTACTGCCTTGCCCGTATCCAGGTACGGGGCTTGAGTAGCGACGGCATGTGAAGAAGCGCAGCCGGACAATACAATTACAAAGATCATTGAAACTAGAAGCAGGCGTTTGACTCTCATATTTTCCTCCAATGGGTACTTGTCTACTTCAAAGACGTGCTTATATTCAAAAAGTTCCCCCGCGCTATGCTACCAGCCTTCTGCCAGACGGATGGAAAGCTTCATGGGCAAACCGGCTTTTTCAATGGCTTTTTGGGTGGTGCTGATGTCATAAGGCACGCGTTTGATCTCCCAGGTGCGCTCTTCGGGGTCCAAAATGCCATAAGCTGCCCGCGGGTCGTGATCGCGCGGTTGACCCACGGAACCGGGGTTGAAAATGGCGCGTGTTTCAATTTTGATGGGGTTGCCTGGCTGACAGATGGCGCGGTTGATGTTCTGCCCTTCCTTATCAACGATGAAGGCCAGAGGCAGGTGGGAATGCCCCACCAGGGCGATCTGAGTATCAAAGAAGGCAAAGTTGACCAGGGCGGTGAGCGGATCGATCAGGTATTCCCAGGTGGGCATGCGCGGACTGCCGTGTGCCATGGTGACCCAATCGGTCTTGATGGTCTCCGGCAGGGAGCGTAAAAAGGCCAGGTTTTTATCTGTGATGACCCGTTTTGTCCAATAAATAGCGTTGCTGGCTTCGTCGTTGAACTTGTCAATATTGGCGTTGTCGGCAATGGCAGAATCGTGGTTGCCCATCAGGCAGCTCAAGTTGGGCAGGGCGGCAATTCTTTCGATACACTCGTTCGGGAAGGGTCCATAACCAACCAGATCTCCCAGGCACCACACGGCGTCAACAGTTACAACTGAAGCCAGAACAGCTTCAAGGGCTGGATAGTTGGCATGAATATCTGAAATGACAAGAATTCGCATTGCGCTGAGTTATTTCCCCCAATCGATGATTTTTTGGAGTATGTGTTCTGCAACCTCATTTTTGGGGAGCAGGGGGAGGGTTTCTTTGGAGCCGTCTTTGAGTAAAAAGGTCACCTGGTTGGCGTCAACTTCAAAGCCGCTGTCTTTTTTGCTGATGTCGTTGGCCACGATCATGTCCAGGTTCTTGCGAGTCATCTTGATCTGGGCGTTCATCAGCAGGTTCTCACTTTCGGCAGCAAAGCCGACGGTGTAGTGTGGAAATCCGCTCCGGCTCTTTTGCTGGGCGACTTCCAATAAGATGTCCTGGGTGGGCACCAGACTGATCTCAGATTTACCGCTGTCTTTTTTGATCTTCTCATCGGCGATCTCAGCAGGGCGGAAATCAGCCACAGCAGCAGCCATGATGAGCGCGTAGGCTTGCTGGGTTTCCGCCAGCACGGCCTTGAGCATTTCGGCAGCGCTCTGAACTTCAATCAGGTGAGCGCCTGTAGGAATAGGCAGATGGGTTGGAGCGGAGATGAGGGTGACCTCAGCGCCGGCATCCAGGGCAGCCTGAGCGACAGCGTAGCCCTGCTTGCCAGAGGAACGGTTGGTAATGACCCGCACCGGGTCAATGGCTTCTTGCGTGCCGCCAGCGGTGACCACCACACGTTTGCCTGCCAACAGCCCTTTGCGGCTGAGCAGGAAGCGCAGTTGGGCGAGGATATTGACCGGTTCTTCAAAGCGCCCGGGGCCGGTGAGCCCTGAAGCCAGGTGGCCTTCTACGGGGCCAATAAAGAAGGCGCCGCGTTCTTTGAGCCTGGCCACGTTGGCCTGGGTCGCCGGGTGGGCGAACATGCCCAGATCCATGGCGGGGGCCAGCACCAGCGGGCAATGGGCCGCCAGCGCAGAAACACTGAGCAGGTTATCGCCCAGTCCGTTGGCCAGTTTGGCCATGGTTGAGGCGGTCGCCGGAGCAATAATCAGCAGGTCGGCGCTGTGACCCAGGTTCACATGTACCACGTGTGCCTCGCCGCCCCACAGGTCGGCGTCCGTAAAGGCTTTGCGGCCGGTCACAGATTGGAATTGCAGGGCAGAGACGAACTTCAAAGCGCTTTCAGTGAGGATTACGTCCACCACTGCGCCCGCCTGGGTGAGTTTGGAGGCCAGTTCAACGGCTTTGTAAGCTGCTACGGAACCGGTGACGCCCAGGACGATATGTTTGTTCAAAAATGGATTGGCCATCTTATTTGTTCATTTCCCAGATCAGCCGCAGTCCATCCAGCGTGAGCCAGGGGGCGATGATCTGTAAAACAGGGGTATGCTTTGCGACCAGTTCTGCCAGACCGCCAGTGGCAATGACCTTCATCTCAGGTCCCAGTTCTTTTTGGAATCTTGCCACCATGCCTTCCACCATCGAAACATAGCCAAAGAGCAGGCCGGATTGCATGGCATGGATGGTATTGCGGCCAATAACAGAAGGCGGGGCTTTGAGGTCTACTCGCGGCAGTTGGGCCGTCATTTTGACCAGTGCATCTGCCGAGATGCCAATACCAGGAGCAATGGCGCCGCCCAGATAGGTGCCGGCTGCATCAATGGCATCAAAGGTGGTGGCGGTACCAAAATCGACCACGCAGGCCGGGCAGGTGTAAAAGTGTTTGACCGCGGCCACGTCTACGATGCGGTCGGCCCCCAGCGTCCGCGTATCATCGATCAGCGCTTTGACGCCGGTCTTCGTCTGTGCGTCCACGTTGAGGGGATCGGCTTGCAGATAATCATTACAGGCCTGGATCACACGGCTGGTAAGCGGGGGCACCACGGAGGCCATACAAATTCCTTCCAGATCACTGGGTTTAACCCCTTTGTGTTCCAGAAGGTCCGACATCATGATGCCATATTCGTCTGGCATACGTTCAAGGGTGGTGGCCATGCGCCAATGACCGCTGAGTGTTTCGCCATCGTACAGCCCCAGGGTGATATTGGTATTGCCGATATCAATTGTCAATAACATGGTTGCCTCTTGACTCTTATTGTACTAGAAATTGATTTATTGCAATAAAAAATGAGGATTTCTCCTCATTTTATTTTTAGCGGATGGACTCAATGATCTCGGCGGCATGGTCGTAGCGGCCAAAGGCGGGCATCAGGTAAATGCCCTGGGCAAGCCCCGCCAGATTGCGTGACAGTTCCGCAGCCAGTTTTACGCCGGCTGCAGCGCCGTGATCGCCGGCATCGGCCATTTGTTTGAAGGCAAACTCCGGGATGGAGATGCCCGGCACTTCTGACTGCAAAAAGTTGGCATGGCGCAGGCTGGCCAGGGGCAGCAGACCTACCAGCAGGGGAATAGGCAGTTTGCTGCCTTCAGACGATTCATAGGCGACCATAAATTTCTCTACCAGGTCAACGCTGTAAATGGGTTGGGTGAGGATGAAATCTGCCCCGGCGTTGAGCTTGCGGCGCAGGTTCTTTAGCTCATCTTCCATGTTCTTGGGGTTCAGGTTCAGGGCGCAGCCCACAAAGAAGTTGGTGGGTTGGCCAATATCTGCCCCGGCATGGTCCATCCCGGCGTTGAATCCCTGTTTGATCAGTTTGATCAATCCAGAGGGCACCAGATCGTAGTTGTCCATGGCGTTGGGGTAATCACCAATCGAGGTGGGATCGCCCATCACCACAAAGACGTTGCGCACGTCCTGCGCATGCGATGCCAGCAGGTCGCCCTGCACGCGCAGCAGATTGCGTCCGCGCGTGGGGAAATGCAGGGTGGTTTCGATGCCCACCTTGCGTTGGATCAGGTCGCACACGGCCCAGGGGCTCATGCGCATACGCGCCATGGGGCTATCCGCCACGTCGATGACATCCGCACCGGCCTCAGCCAGCAGACTGGCACCGGCCAGCAGCTTTTGGGTCAGCAGCCCGCGCGGAGGGTCCATTTCGACGGCGATGACAAATTTGCCCTCGCGCAGTTTCTGCGCCAGTTGGGTGGGCGGCACCTGAGAGATCTCCGCCTTCGCGGGTTCAGTGCTGCTCACTTCCAGCCGGGAGCGTTCAAATTCATGGGGGTCGGCGCTTTCCACGGCCTGGGCCATGGAGCGGATGTGCTCTGGGGTGGTGCCGCAGCAGCCGCCGATGACACAGGCGCCTTCGCGCCAGAAGGAGAGGGCGTACTCGCCAAAGTATTCAGGGCCAGCCGGGTACATGATGCGCCCTTCCACCTGCTGCGGCCAACCGGCGTTGGGCATCACAGAGAACGCGCCCTCAGGCACGGCTTCGCGCATGCGTTTGAGCAGGTTGAGCAACTGGTTGGGACCGCCCGAGCAGTTGATGCCGATGACATCCGCGCCCGCAGCATGGATGCGCCGGGCCACTTTGGCAGGGCTGTCGCCCAGCAGGGTGCGGTTGTCGCGGGTGAAGGTCATGGAGGCGATGACGGGCACCTGAGGGGCTACGTCTTTGGCGGCACTGATGGCTTCTACGATCTCGTAGAGGTCGGCAAAGGTTTCCAGGATCAGCACGTCCACCCCGGCAGCCGTCAACGCGCGGATCTGTTCGGCAAAGGCTTCTCGGGCCTGTTCCGGTTGTACGCGGCCATAAGGGGCCAGGCGCACGCCCAGCGGACCTACGTCGCCGGCGATGAGTACATCTTTGAACGAAGCGGAGACCACTTTGCGGGCCAGCTCCACACCGGCCTTGTTGATCTCGGTCACTTTGTCGGCCAGGCCGTGTTGGGCTAACTTGAAGCGGTTGGCGCCAAATGTATTGGTCTGGATCATCTGCGATCCGGCGTTGATGTAATCGGAATGAACCTGGGCTACCAGGGCGGGGCTTTCCAACTTCAGCGCTTCAAAGCTGCCTTTGATCCTGGCGCCGTGCTGGTGCAGCAGGGTGCCCATGGCGCCATCCGAAAGGATGGGCCGGTTGCACGTCAGCAGATCTTTGAAGGTTTTCTTGTTGCTCATAAAGTCTCAGTCC
>JAYFNV010000099.1:0-17688 GCA_034933225.1 Anaerolineaceae bacterium
AACAGAATGACAGCCTTCTTGATGGTCCAAGGTTTGGCGTGGGGTTCCTCCACCACTGGTTCAGCTTCTAGCGGAGAATTGCTGCCGGGTTTCAAAGAGAACAGAATACCCAGCACATAAAGCAAGATCATTACCCCGGCCACCAGCAGGGATAACGATTCTACCTTTTGGTCTATTCCTGAGACGGCAGTATGGCTGAACAGAGAGGGAATGGCCAGGCCAACCACTGCAATGGCCAACAAAATGGTGTTGTTGACGGTGTGTTTGCGGTCAAAGCGCTGGGTGCCATTCTTCAAGCCGCCCACCACAATGGATGCTCCGAGGACGAACAAAATATTGCCGATGATCGAGCCGGTGATAGAGGCTTTGACCAGTTCGAGCAAGCCTCGCTTGATGGCAAACAGGGTGATGATCAGCTCGGCGGCGTTGCCCAAAGTGGCATTGATCAGGCCGCCCAACTTGGGACCGGTGTGCAGTGCCAGGTTTTCGGTGGCTTCACCGATCAACCCGGCCAGCGGGACCACGCCCAGTGCTGAAAGGGCAAAGACCCAGCCAGCCTGCCAGTGTAAAATTTCTGCCAGCAAAGCAAATGGGATTGCCAGCAGAAGAATATGGATTGGATTTTTCTTGAAATAAGAGAGGAATTTGGTCATGAATCAAATTATACATTACAGAATTAAAAACTTTCCAAACTCAATAAGAATCAAAGCAAGGATATATGCAGAGGGTTTTCGGTAAATTCAGGATAAAATTGGCATTGACTCAGCTCTTTCCATATCTTACCCATCCTGGCAGGCGTTCATGAACCCGATCACAAATAAAAAATACCTATGGCTTTTCTGGCTTGGCTTACTCATCATTGCAGGGGGAGCCTCCTGGTATTTGAGTGTTTGTATGGCTTTTGCGCCGTGGGGATTCAGCGATACTGCCATGTATTTTTCATCTGCGCGCAACCTGGCCAGGGGGGTCGGCCTGGGCATGGTCTCTGCAGATGGCGTCTTCACACCCTTGCAAATCTTTGCTCCGTTTTATCCGATCGTTCTCAGCCTCTTTGCCCGCTTTGATCTGATCCAGGTCAGTGTGGTTTTGAATATCGTCTTTTTTGCAGCACTGATAGTTGCCAGCGGCTGGCTTTTTTACCGGATCAGCGAATCATGGCTGCTAGCCCTTTGTTTTTCGCTGCTCATTGCCACCACGCCCGTGCTGGCCCGTGATTACACCAGCATGATGTCTGAACCTCTGGCCATTGTTCTGGGAATACCGGGGTTTCTGCTGGTCTTATGGGCAATTAAAAGTGACTCCCTGTGGCGGCTAATTTTAGCAGCCCTGTTGGTGGGTCTCTCTTTTATGACGCGCTATGCGTTTGTGGCCTTTCCCATTGCCGGTGTGCTTGCGGTTTTTCTTCTCTCCCGATCCAAATGGAAAAAACGGATCGTGGATACGTTCACTTTCGGCGTGGTTTCGTTATTGCCCATGGGCGTATGGGTTTTACGTCAGCTATTAAGTCATTCCAGTGTAGGTTCACGCAGTTACACCTTTGATGTCTCTCTGGTTGAAAAGATTCAAAAATTTTCTTCTTCGTTCTTCAAGGTCATCAAGTATTGGTTCCCCTACCGCAGCAATATGATCCCGGGTGTTTCTGCAGATGTTTTCATGCCTTTTTTGCTGGCCGCCTTTGTGTTGATCGTTGCAGGCGGGCTGATCTTTTCCACTGTCCTGCGAAAAACGGTTGGGCGGCAATACAATACCTGGTTGCTTCTCTTCGGTTTTGTGATCCTCTCTGCCATCTACAGCGGTTTCTTGCTGGTTACGGTGATCATCTCTTCTCAACTGATCTCGATCGATGGGCGAATGCTCTCCCCGCTTTCGATCATGATCTACGCAATTCTTCTGGCCACCAGCCTGTCACTGGCATTGAAGGCCCATCCAAAATTTTCGCTCCCGATTGCAGGGCTGCTCATTACCCTGTGTTTTGTTGTATTCAATTACATGAATTTACAAAACTACCTGATCAACGTCAGCACCTACCCGGATGGAGATGCCTCCCCAGAGTGGAAAGGCAAGCCCATTTTTACTGAGGCAAAGAAGATCACGCCCGGGGCACCCATTATTAGCAACGCTCCCAACATTCTTCTATTTTATACAAACGAGAGTGCTTATTTCTTATCCTCAGAGTTGAAATCGACCGCCACTTCTGTCACCCTGGCGGATATGGCCAATATAAATGAGCTAATGGTCGATAATTGCGGTGCGATCATCCTCTTAAATCCGGTCAGGGCAAACGCCTATGAACATAAGAAAAATCCAGCTTCTACCAATGATTTTGAAGTATTAAGTAAATTATTTACCCCCATTTATGATAAGAAAGATGGAAAAATACTGATGTACAAGGATTGCATCAAATAGGCAAATGGGCAAAAATACAGCGCTTTGGGGTTGTCTCCTTTTCGCGTTCTGGGTGTTGACCGGATGCAGCGCACCCCCTTTGCCCTCGCCAACACTGACTGCATTGCCGTCCTCCACACAAACCCCGATCTCGCTCCCCACTGCCACGGCCACGGTAATTCCAACCACTCCGACCGTAGAGCCTGAGACGAGACGAACCCAATATATTCTTCAGACCACCCTTACTTACCCGGACGGATTGTTAGCGGTAAGTGAGGGTGTTTTGTATACCAATCGTTCCAGTGACACGCTCACTGAATTGGTAATGAGTGTAGAAGCCAACCAAAATACCAATGAATTTGAGTGGCTGCCCGCACCCTGCCTGGAAAACGGGCAGCCTTGCCAGGCGCCTACAATGGAGGGCGTCTCCATGACCCTGCCCCTCAACCAGGCACTCCTGCCGGGGCAAAGTGTGGACCTGCGCCTCAGTTACCAAATCCACCTCCCCTCCAGGGCCGGTCTGCTCAGCTTTGGCAGCAAGCAGGTGAACCTGAGCGGCTGGATCGTGGGGATCGTTCCCTATATTGAAGGCCAGGGGTGGCTGCATCATGCTCCGGGAGCTGTGGGCGAGTACCAGGTCAACGAACTGGCCGATTACGACGTTAAATTAAGGATTGTGAATGCACCTGAAGACCTCAAGATCGCTGCCAGTGCACCCCTTAAGGATAATTCGGAGGGATATCATTTCGTTGCCAATAATGTGCGCAGTTTCGCCCTCTCTGCCAGTTCGGACTATGAGATATTGGAGTCTTCTGTTGGCTCCACGCGCGTGCGGGCATTTGTGTTCCCGGAGCATTTGGAAGCCGGTTTCGCTGCACTGGAAGCTGCCAGTAAAGCCCTTGAGTTGTATTCCACATTGTTTGGCCCTTATGACCGCCCCGGCCTGACCCTGGTGGAAGCTGCTTTTGCCGATGGCATGGAAAACGATGGACTTTTCTTCCTGGGGCAGGAATATTTTGCCGCCTATACAAGCGGATCTGAGAATTATCTGACGGCGCTATCTGCGCACGAGACCGCGCATCAGTGGTGGTATGCCATGACCAGCAGCGACCAGGCACTGGAACCCTGGCTGGACGAAGCCTTGAGCACCTTCAGCGAGCGCCTGTTTTATGAATCCGTCCACCCGGATGAAGTGGATTGGTGGCTGCAGACGCGCATCAATGGGTATCAGCCCCAGGGAGACGTGAACAGCACCATTTACGATTTCTCGGCCTTCCGACCCTACGTCAATGCCGTCTATTTGCGCGGGGCAATGTTTCTGGGCGAGTTGCGAGACAGGATGGGAGAAGAGGCCTTCAACGCCTTTCTACAAGATTATTTCAGCACCCTAAATGATAAAAGTACTGAAGATCAGCTCGGACTTTCCTCTGCAGATACCTTCTGGCAAGTGCTTTCTGCTCATTATGAAGGCGATATAAGTGATCTGCGCACGAAATACTTTAAATAAACAAAAAGGTTGAACTTTTTCAGCCTACTATTGACGGTGTAAGGTTGCTGTGCTATCCTTTGCGCTGATAATTTCCAAACTGCTCATGAAAGGATAAATATCATGACCCACGTCATCACCAGTGATTGCATCAGCTGCGGTGCTTGTGAAGCTGAATGTCCCGAAGGCGCCATTTCTGCTGGCGAAAGCCAGTATGTTATCGATCCTGCTAAATGCCAGGATTGTGGTGCTTGCGTAGACGTCTGCCCCACCGGCGCTTGCCAGCCTGCATAACACAGTCAATGCATTGACTAAAAAAGACAGCCTGTTGAAGGCTGTCTTTTTTACTGTCCGATTCTTGATAGGTATATAATTTCTACACAAGACCAAACCTAGAGAGTGACCATGAAAAAATTTATTGCGGTAGCCGGAAATATTGGAGTGGGAAAATCAACTCTTGTGGAGATGATCAGCCCAAGACTTGATTGTCAGCCATTTTATGAGCCGGTCACTGAAAACCCCTATCTGGCCGATTTTTATCATGATATGCCGGCGTGGAGCTTTCAATCGCAGATATTCTTTTTGACGCACAGATTACGCATTCACCACGATCTGCTTCATGCCGCAGGATCGGTCATTCAGGACCGCAGCATTTATGAAGACGCCGAAGTTTTTGCCCGCAACCTGTATGTACAGGGCAATATGGCAGAACGAGATTACGAGACCTATCGCTCTTTGTATATTACGCTGGCAGAAACCCTGCCCCCACCTGACCTGGTGATCTATCTTCGTGCTTCGGTTTCCACCCTGACCAAACGCATTGCTCTACGCAACCGTGATTACGAACGCTCCATCGCCCCTGAATACCTGGCAGCGTTGAATGAACTATATGAGAGCTGGATCAATCACTTCACCCTTTGCCCCATCCTGACGGTTCCAGCCGATGATCTGGATTACGTGGCCCATCCTGGCCATCTGGATCTGATCGCCCGCAAGGTGAATGAAAAACTCACCGGCAAAGAAGTAGTGATCTTTAATAAAGAAGAAGTTGAGAATTGTTAATTAAAACAAGGGCAGAAGAACTTCTGCCCTTTGCTATTTAATTGGCCGAACGTATCTATTTGGGATCTACGGTCAATTTGATGGCGGTACGTACCTTTCCATCGATCTCTACATCCACAAATTCGGGAACGCAGGCGACTGAGATGCCGTCTTCAGCAAGATATCCCTTGGCCAGAACCAATGCTTTGATGGCCTGATTCACCGCTCCGGCACCAATAGCCTGGATATCGGCGTGCTTGTGCTCGCGCATAACCCCTGCGATAGCCCCAGCGACTGCTGCCGTACGAGAGTTTGCTTTGACTTTGATGACGTCCATAATCTTCTCCCTTGCTTGAATGACCTTATGAAGGAACGAATGGGGCGCAATCTTACTTTTCCTATGCAAATTGTACAAGATAATCAGACCAGTTTCAAGCAGGGACTTGATTGTCTGGACAAGCTGTCAATGTTACAAATTCTCCACATTTGGTGTCTTGTGGCTATCATTTGATTCATATACTTATTCATTATTAGTGTTAATGGGTATCGTAGTACTCGTAGGGGGTGTGAAATTGTGGAGAACACATCAGCCTGACTTAAGTTTCCCCCAATTTGAACTTGAATCTGTTCGTTTAAATTCCATTTCTTAACGAACCATTTCTCCTTGCCTTGTGTGGAAAAACTGTGGATAAAAGTAAAACTTATTCACAACCGCTACTTTTTGCCAACTTATCCCCTTTTTGTTCTTTTCTTCTACAAAAAAAGAGTCCCTTTCTCCACGGAAAGGAACTCTTGCAGGGTTGTTTATCCACTAATAAAGTGAGTTATCCACAGTTTTTACCGAGTTATCCACAGGTTTATACACAGATCAGCCATTGGATTCTTGCAATCGATCCAAAAATGTCTCAGTATTATCGATGAGAATATCCAGATCTGAGAGTCGGTTCATCAGGCCGCGGCCATCCAATTCAAGGGCATGGGCAAAGGCTTGCCATTCTTTGTATAAACTCTCGCCTTTGGGCAGATAAGCCGCCGCCTGGGTCCAGGTGGAGAGCAGTATCCACAGAGCCGCCACCGGCCTTTCTTCAGCCAGTGCAGAGGCTGCTTTGATGTAATAATTCTGGCGGGTGACACCCAGGTGAATGGGGGCTTCTTTGTTGCCTTTGAGGGCAGAAAGGCTGGCCTGCCACTGCACCAGCCAGGATTGCCAGCGTTCTTCGTTAAAAGCGCTGGTACTAAACAGGTTAATGAAGGCGCCGGTGAAATCGGTGAAGTTCACATTGGCGGCGCGCACGGGCAGTTCGTAGAGAAGGCGCCGGGTGGTGAGCGGGGTGCCGGTAAGGACGTTGATGCTGTTGGCCAGCTCTGCCAGGGCATCTATATAGGTCTGGGCGCGTTTGATGCCCTGCGGAACGGATTCATCTGAAAGCTGTTGCCAGGCCTGGCGGCTGCGGGTGGTAAAACTGCGCGCGCGGCCAAGAACCTGATCTGCATACCAGAATTGAGCGGTGGCGCTGGCGCGGGTGTAATCGAACCAGTGATAAAGATCACGCAAGACCAGCGGGCCTTCGGCCAGGCTGCCCCCAATCCAGGCGTCTGCGCGCAGCGTGCGGGGGTGCTCAAACAGGCTCTGCGGCAGATGGGCCACATCCACATGCACATCTGCGTTGAGGCGGATGATCTCGCGCTCCGTCTTCACAGGGCGGTCGTGGATGCAAACCAGGTCAATATCGGTCACTCCGCCCAGGAACGGATCTTCACGCAGCAGTGAGCCGGTGATGTAGACACAGTGGATGCTGCGGTCTTTTTCGATCAGTTTGGCCGCGTTTTCACGGGCCAGGTTGAGCAGAATGTCACGGGTGACGCGCATAATTGCCTGCCTATTGAATGGGTAACTTGGGTTGGAAGGGTGCGAGCTGCAGCTCCTGCCGGATGCGGGTGAGGATGGTCTGGAAGTCGGCGGGGTTGCTGACAAAATCCATTTCGCTTGATTCTATGACCAGCACACGAGAGTTGCGCGCCGGCCCCATAAAATACTCTTCATAAGATTGGTTGAGCATATCAATGTAAGATCGTTCCATTTGGCGCTCGTAAGGGCGGTCGCGTTGGGTGATGCGGCGCATCAGGGTATCTGTGCTGGCCCGCAGGTAGACCACCAGGTCGGGAGGGGTCACCTTCTCAGCCAGAGCTTCCTGCACCCGGTAGTACATTTCCAGTTCGTCGCCGCTGAGGTTGATGCGGGCAAACAGGGCGTCTTTCTCAAAGGTGTAATCACTGATGAGCGCTTTGACCTCGGTGAGCCGGTCAGATACATTGCGGCGTTGCTGATGATAGCGGCTGAGTAAAAAGAATATCTGGGTTTGAAATGCATACCGTTCACGGTCTGAATAGAAATTGCTCAAAAAGGGATTTTCTTCAAAGACTTCCAGCACCAGTTCAGCCTCAAATTCGGCCTGCAGCATGCGCGCCAGGGTGGTTTTGCCAACACCAATGACACCTTCAATTGCAAAATACATTCACGGCTCCAAAGGGAAGATATTTTCTGAAATTAAAATATACCATAATCTGCATTTTGGAGTTACCGCCAGAGGCAACCCTCAACAAAAACGCCTTATCTGCACGATAAGGCGTTCCTGTTACTTGATCACTGATCCCTGATCTATTTACTTTTCTTCGATGGTGATGCTCTCGATGGCGTCACCTTCAAAGGTGGGGTTGGTTTGCGGGTCGCGCAGGGTGATGGAGCTGACCACGTCCATGCCGCTGATGACCTGCCCGAAGATAGTGTAGTTGCCGTTCAAATAACTCTGATCGGCAAACGTGATGAAGAACTGGCTGCCGTTGGTATTGCGGCCAGCATTGGCCATGGCCACGACCCCGGCTTTATCAAAGGTGAGGTCGCTGTTTTCATTGACGAACTGGTAACCAGGTCCGCCGCTGCCGGTGCCAGTGGGGTCGCCGCCCTGGGCCATGAAGTCTTTCAGCACGCGGTGGAAGGTGGTGCCGTCAAAGTAACCCTGGCGGGCCAGGAAGACGAAACTGTTGACGGTGATGGGGGCTTTATCAGGGTAGAGGCGAATGACAAACTCACCGCCCTTGGCCATTTTAACCGTGGCCAGGTAGGTCTTGGTGACGTCAATGAGGAAGGGGGGCTCTGAAGAGTAGGTCTTGGTCCCTACCAGCGTGGGCATGGGGCCGCCCGCAGTGGGCACCGCAGATGTCGGCACCGCGGAGGTCGGTTCAACTTCGGCCGCTTTGATGGAATTGGAGACGATGATGGTTACGATGATGATCGCAGCCAGGGCAAGCACGCTCAGCGTGATCCACAATTGAGTGCGTTCTTTTTTCTGTTGTTCCAGTTTCTTTTGGGAAACGGTCTTTTTACCAGCCATGGACGATTCCTTTTAAACATGAAATGTTTGAATAAGTAACGATTTTACATCGAATCCTGTTTCGTAGTGAGGAAAATATGAAGGGACGAGCCAAAATCGACTCGTCCCTTGGTTTATCGTGGGTGAAAGAAAAACTACTTGGTGATCTTCTCGAGCTGATCCACCAACCCGCTGATGACGTCAAAGCCGCCCTGCCAGAAGGAGGCCTGGCGAACATCCACGCCGGCATCGAGCAGCACCTTTACGGGGGCTTCTGAGCCGCCTGCGGAGAGCAGCTTGATGTACTTGGGCTTGAAGGACTCGCCTTCGGCCTTGAACTGCTTGTAGAGGGCGAAGACCAGCAACTGCCCGAAAGCATAGGCATAGACGTAGAAGGGGGTGTGGTAGATGTGCGGGATGGAGACCCATTCCCATTTGAACTCTTCCGGTACTTCCACGGCATCGCCAAATTGATCTTTGAGGTTCTTCAGGTAAGCCTCAGACATCTCATCCACCGAGGCGCCATCGATCACCATCTGGTGGGCTTCCTTCTCGAAGAGGGCAAAGAAGGCCTGGCGCTGAATGGTGGCGTAGGCATCATCCACCTGGCGGAAGAGCAGATCGCGTTTGACGCCTTCATCGGTTTCCTGCGAGAGCAGCTTGTCCACCAGCATCATCTCGCCAAAAGTGGAGGCCGTCTCAGCCAGGGGTAGGCAAGCGTGCTGGGTGAAGAGAGTATGCTGTTCTGCCAGCATGGAGTGAATGGCGTGACCCAGTTCGTGAGCCATAGTGGAGACATCGTCTGAGTTGCCCTGATAGTTGAGCAGCACCCAGGGGGTGAGCTTTGGGCTGACGGTGGCACAGAAGGCGCCGCTCTGTTTGCCCTTGCGTACCTCGGCGTCCAGATGATCGTCCTCAAAGACGCGTTTGGCCAGGGTCTCAAAACGCGGGTCGAATTCACGGAAGGAGTTGAAGACCATCTCGGTGGCCTTTTTGTAGTCAAACTTCTTGTCCGATTTGGCAATGGGAGCGTAAATATCATAGCGGCGCAGTTTCTTCATGCCCAGCAATTTTGCTTTGAGCTTGAAGAAGCGCTGGAAGGTTTTGGTGTTCTTCTCAGCCACCTGTAAAAGGGTGTCGATCACCTCATCGGGCAGATCGTTGCCCAGGTTGCGGGCAGAGATGGGGCTGCTGAAGTGGCGCATTTCCACTTCTTCATTGTGCCAGTCGCGGGCAATGGTCTGGTACATCTGGCCCAAAATGGGGCCGTCTTGACCGTAGACACGATAAAGTTCTTTATAAGCTTTCTCGCGCAGGCTGGCATCATGGTGGCGGGCGTACATCATCAGCTCGCCGCGGGTCAGTTCCTGCACCTTGCCATCCACTTCTACGTTGAAGGTATAGCGGTTGGTGATGGAGTCGTAGAGGGTGTTCATGGCGCTGATACCGGTGACGTTCTTGGTGTTGACCACTTTCTCTTCGGCTTCACTGAGGGTGTGCGGCTTGAAGTGACGCATTTCCTCCAGCCAGTAGCGGTAATCGCCGGCGTCTTTCATCAGCTCGGCGGCTTTCTCGTCAGAGAGGTCTTTCCACCACAGGCCAAAGAAGAGGGTGCGGTTCTCGGTGACGGACATCACCTGCTGGGTGCGGGCTACCAGGGCCTGGGCGGTCTGGGATTGGGTGTCCTCAGTGAAGAGCAGTTCAGCAAAGCTGCCAAGACGGTTGGCCAGGTCGTAGATCTCTTCAAGGGCATGGACCACACCCATGAAATCGGCGGGGGTGATGGAGGGGGTCAATTTGGCGCGCAGTTTTTCAAATGCGGCCACTTTCTTGTTCATATCTGCGAAGCCTTTTTTCATCTCAGGACCATCAGCCCTGGGGTACAGTTGGCTCAGGCTCCAGCGTTTTTGGGAATATTCTTTTACGGGCATAAAGCACCTCTTTTTAGGATGAACTTACTCTTAAATCATAAGCGAATTATACAAGATTGTCATCAGGGCGTTTTAAGGATCTCGCCCAGCAGCTCGTCATAGACGCCCGGCCCTGAGGCGATGAGCGCATAGGGCGGGACGAGGAAATCGGCCTGGCCTTTGATGCCGCGGACGGTACCGCCGGCTTCCAGAACAATGAGGGAGGAAGCTGCAATGTCCCACAGCTTGATGGAGAGCTCCCAGTAGGCATCAATGCGGCCGCAGGCTACGTAGCACATATCCAGCGCGGCTGAGCCCAGGCGGCGCACGCCCTGGCTGATGGTGGTCATGTGGCCAAAGAGACGCAGCGCGCGGAAGTAATCTTCGCTGGCGCGGTCATAGGGGAAGCCAGACACCAGCAGGGTGCCGATGAGCTTCTCGGCTTTGGAAACCTGGATGGGTTGGCCGTTCAAATAGGCGCCTTTGCCTTTTTCAGCG
Organism: Anaerolineaceae bacterium; assembly: GCA_034933225.1. GTDB lineage: Bacteria > Chloroflexota > Anaerolineae > Anaerolineales > Anaerolineaceae > UBA6107. Next base: position 10,692 of record JAYFNV010000099.1, read on the forward strand.
GAGAAGCATTCATCCAGAGAGGGGTCGAAGACCACGCCAAGGGTCAGCTCGCCGTTGTGGCGGAAGGCGATGCAGATGGAATAAATGGGCAAGCGGTGTGAGTAGTTGACGGTGCCGTCGAGCGGATCGATGATCCAGCAGTTGTTCAGGTCGCCTTCGTACTCGCCGGTCTCTTCGGTGATGATGGCGTGGCCGGGAAAGTGCTTGTGGATCTGCTCCAGAATATAGGCCTCAGAGGCTTTGTCGGCCTCGGTGACCACATCTACTTCGCCTTTATATCCGATGGTGTGGCGGTCGTTGAACTTCTCATGCACGATCTTGCCGGCTTCTTTGGCCCAGGCAATGACCTGTTCCAGGGTGGGTTGATTGGTTTGTGTCATAGCTATAATTCTCCATTAATTTCGGCAATAAGCTGATCGAAAAAGCCTTCCAGGTACTGGCTGCGTTGGCGGGCCAACTGGCGGGCGGTATCAGTAAAGAGCCGTTTCTCTACATTACGAAGTTTGAACAGGTATTCATGGTAGGCGCTGTGCAGCTCGCCGGGACCTTCTGTGCCGGTCTCTTTGAATTGGCGCGAGGGTTCGGTGTACGTGGGGGTTCCTGCCAGGGCGGCATAGACCACCACCCGTACGGCCCCGATGGCACCGAGCACATCCAGCTTGTCTGCGTCAAAGATGCATTTGGCTTCCAGGGTGGCGGGCGGCTCACGGTCATCACGGTAGCGGTGGGCGCGGATGCAGTGCTGCACGGCTTCGATGCGCTCCTGCGGCCAGCCTTCTTCTTTTAATATTTTGGCGGCAAATTCTGCTGAGCGCAGGTGATGCTCCAGGCGCGCTTCGCCGCCGGGGGTGGTGCCTTCGGCGTCATGCAGCAGGGCGGCGACATGGACGATCTCCAGGTCGGCGCCTTCTGTTTTAGCCAGGCGCTCAGACATGCGGTAGACGCGCTCGATGTGCGAGAAATCATGCACCGGGTCGGTGTTCTGGTACCAGTTCTTGGCTTGTTCAAGGGTGATCATAGGGCTATCCATAGAAATAAAGTGAAGTGCATAAGTGCAAGATCAAGGTCGTTATCCACGAATTACACGAATGACACTAATTTTCAAGAGCAAACCCCAGAGCGTTATCCACGAATTACACGAAAAAGCACTAATTTTTAAGAGCATTTCTTGTATGTATTTGGTTTTTCCTGATTACAGATTACTGATCACAGATCCCTTCTTAACCACTTTGGAGACCAGATTGCCGCCGAAGCGGTAGGCCAGGTGGCGATAATCGGGCACGGTGAGGAGGATCAGGTCGGCTTGCTTGCCTGCCTCGATGGAGCCGATGCGGTCGGCGCGGCCAATGGCGGCGGCAGCATTGAGGGTGGCGGCGGCCACTGCCTGGGCAGGGGTGAGCTTTAGGTAGCGGCAGGCCAGGGCAATGACGAACTGCATGCTCTCGCACCAGGCAGTGCCGGGGTTGATATCTGAGGCTACGGCCAGCAGACCGCCCGCGGACAGGATCTCTTTAGCCGGGGTGTATTCGGGCTGGGCAAGACCAAATGGGGTGCAGGGCAGAGCAACAGCCACCGTGTTGCTGGCAGCCAGCGCGCGGATATCTGCGGCCGAAGTCTTGACCAGATGGTCGGCAGAGGTGGCGCCCAGCTCAGCGGCCAGGCTGGCTCCGCCCAGGTTGGCGAACTCATCCACATGCAGCTTGAGCGGAAAGCCAAGGGCCCTGGCGGCAGTTAAAATGCGCCGGGTCTGAGCCAGGGTAAAGGCGTTGTTCTCGCAAAAAACATCCACAAAGGGTAGCGGTCGTTTGCCAGCATGACCGGGCCACCAGGCTTTGAGGGCTGGCAGCATCTCATTTGCGATGAGGTCAGTGAAGGCATCTTCACGATCCTTATATTCGGGGGCAATGGCATGGGCGCCCAAAAAAGTGGGTACCACTTCCAGCGGGCCTTCATCGTCCAGCTTGAGCAGCACTTCCAGTTCAGTCAGTTCTGCACTCAGTTCCAGGCCGTAGCCACTTTTGGCTTCGGCGGTGGTGGTGCCGTGGCGCAGCAAGCCAAGGGCGCGTTGGCGCGTCTGCTGGTACAACTCAGCCGGGTCGGCGTTGCGGGTGGCGTTCACCGTGGAGGTAATGCCGCCGCCGGCTGCCATGATCTCCATGTAGGTTTTCCCCTGCAGGCGCATCTCAAATTCAGCGGCACGGTCCCCCGCCCAGACCAGATGGGTATGCGGGTCTATCAGACCGGGTAACACCGCATTGCCATTGGCATCCAATTTCTCTTCATGCGGGTAGCGTTTCAGCAGGTCGGCGCTTGTGCCCACAGCCGCGATCTCCCCGCCCTGGATGAGCACGGCTCCGTCTTCGATGATGCCCAGGCGGCCCAGGTCCTCTCCGCGCTGCGGAGCTCCGGCCAGGGTGAGCAATTGAGAGGCTGAATGAATGAGCATGTTTTTCTCCTGAGCAACAGGCTGTCTGAATTATAGTCCACGCGCGGTTCGACTGCAAAAATAACGTCAAAGGAACCAATTTTGATATACTGATGAGTGAAAACGGAGGAACCCATGCCCAAAGAGCCTGTTCACATCATCCAAAACCCGGCCAGCCGTCAGTTCATCTTTGATATTGGCAAGTTGGGGTCGCAAAAACACTATGTGCGCGGGCTGGTGGAGGTGGATATAACCGAGGCGCTGCGCAAGATCAAAGAACAGCGCGCACCCGGGCATAAGCTCACCCTGTTTTCGTGGCTGGTCAAAGTGACGGCTGATACCGTGCTGCGGCACCCACCCCTCAACGGGGTGAAGCTGGCTGGAAACCGCATTATGGTCTATGAAGATGTGGATGTCTCGCTGACCATTGAAAAGGTGGTGGATGGCGTGCCTGTGCCCCTGCCGCTGATCGTACGCCAGGCCAACCTCAAGACCCCGGTGCAGATCAACGACGAGATCCAGGCCGCCAAAGATCAGGTGGTGGAAGATAAGGGGAATTATGTGCTGGGGCAAAAGCGGGACGTATTCTTTATGAACCTGGCGGCTGCTCTTCCTCAGTGGCTGCGCCTGATCTTCTGGCGCAAGGTGCTCCTGGGCAAGCGCATGCAGGCCATGATGGGCAGCGTCATGATCACCTCTGTGGGCATGCTGGGCTCGCTCAAAGGCTGGATCGTGCCTTCCAGTGTGCATCCGCTGGCCATTGCCATGGGCTCAGTCAACAAACAGGCCGCGCTGCATGACGGAGAAGTGCAGAAACGTGATATTCTGCACCTGACCATCGCCGTGGATCACGACATCATCGACGGCATTCCCGCCGCCATGTTCTGTGATGATCTGGTGAGGCGGCTGGAGGCGGCACAGGGGTTGGAGTGAACGGTTTACAAAATAGTATAATAATTGTATAATGTAAACCGATTCAATTGATGTGCAACAACTTAGGAGGGGCGATGGCAATTGGAGAAAGAATCAAGCTTGCCCGTAAGAAAAACTTCATGAGCATGGAGGATCTATCTGCTCGTGTTGGCGTTTCCAAGATGGCAATATCTAAATATGAAAAAAATCAGGATGTACCTGGCTCAGCCGTTTTGATCAGATTGGCGAGAGCGCTGGACGTCTCAATAGAATATTTGCTTCGCCCACAGAGGGAAAGTATTCAACTGAAAGCCTTCCGAAAACATGCTTCCCTGAAAGTGAAAGAGGAGGAGGCTATTTTAGCGCAGGCGCAAGATTGGTTGGAACGGTATCTGGATGTGGATGAGTTGGTGGTTCTTGATAAAGAAAAGACCGTTTTGCCGACCTATGAAATTGACAGCATTGAGCAAATCGAAGCCTGTTCGCTGGATCTGCGCCAAAAATGGAATTTGGGGGAAGATGCAATTGAGAATATGATCGAGTTGCTGGAAGACAAAAATATTCGGGTGGGTCTGATCGATGGCGTAAATGACTTTGATGCCTGTACCTTCTGGTTTGACGATGAACCGGTAATGGTCACTAAATCAAATATTCCGGGAGACCGACAACGCTTCAATCTGGCTCATGAACTCGGGCATCTGGTTTTAAAAGTTCAAGAAGGTTTGGATGAAGAAAAATGTGCTCACCGATTTGCTGCTTCTTTTCTGATTCCTGCAGCGACCATAAAACAGGAACTGGGAGAGCACAGAAGTTCGATTGACCCCAATGAACTGTACTTATTGAAACATAAATACGGGATCAGCATGCAAGCCCTGGTTTATCGTACTAAAGACCTCGGCATTATCAGTGAGGCCGCAGCTTTGAGGATCTTTAAGAGATTTGCAATAGAAGGGTGGCGAAAAGAAGAGCCAGGGAAAGCGGTGGCTTCAGAAAGACCACAAAAAATGCACCAGATGATTTATCGCGGGTTGGCAGAAGACATTATTTCTCCTTCTCGTGCAAAAGAACTCTTAGGCGAACCGATTAACCTTTTTTAGTCATATTTAGGGGGAATGCTGAAACCGCAATTACTCATCACCGACACAAATATTTGGATCGATTTGGACCACGGAGATATGATCGATCAAATATTCCTTTTGCCCTATTCGATCTGCACCTCAGATTTTGCCAGAGATGAGATACAGACCATTGACGTGAATGCATTGGAGGCAAAAGGGTTGACCTTTCAACCGTTGGAAGCTGAATTTGTTGCGGAATTGGCACAGGTATTGGCCGGGGAAAGAAGTCTGGCGGCAGCCGATGTAGCCTGCTTCATTTTAGCCAGAGAAAAAGAAGCCATCCTCATCAGCGGCGACAAACGCCTGGTAAGGTTTTCAAAGGAACATAAAGTTGCAGTACATGGTCTGTTATGGTTGATGGACGAAATGTGGGCGAATAAGATTCTGACGGGAAAAGAAGCCACTGAAAAACTTCACAGAGTTTTGGACCAAAATGCCAGGTTGCCGCTGGATGAATGCCAGAAGCGCTTTGATGCCTGGCGGGATTAAATCCCGCGTTTCTCTTTGATCCCGGTCAGCGCCAGTAGAGCCAGCAGCGTCAGCACAATGGCGGCCACAGAGTTGAGCCAGAAGCCCACGGCAAACAAGAAGGGGGCTATGAGGTTGCCCAGCATACGCCCCAGTGACATGGCGGCCACATTGGCGCCCATGAGAGTGGCTCGCGCTTCGGGGATGAGCCCATTCATAATGGAGATGATGGCGATATCGGCGAACTCAAAGGCCAGGTAGAACAAAAAGAGTCCGGCGATGGCACCAAATTGGGAGCGCCCAATAAAGGGCAAAGCGGCTGAAACCACTACGATCAGTGCCATGCCAATGATGACGGCTTTCTTGCGGCCCATGCGGTCTGAGAAGACCCCGCCGCTGATCTCACCGCCCATCTCACTGATGCCGATGAGCGCGGATGCAGCACCAAGGGCGGCCAGTTTGAATCCAAATGATTGTTCCAGCCAGGCGCCGAAAACCAAATTAATGACCTCGTTGGCGGCCAGCAGGAGCAGGCTCACCAGCAAGGAGGCGCGGGCATTGGGGGATTGCAGCACCTGACGCAGATTGCCCCAAAAGCTGGAATTCTCTGAGGCAGGGGGCAATACGTTGGGGATCAGCCAGGCGATGAGAAAAATGGAGAGCAGTCCGGCCGCGGCCAGGATCGGGAAAGGCGCCTGCCAGCCGTATCGATCCATAACCAGCCCGATGAGCGGCATGCCCAGAATGAAGCTGAAAGCCCACCCCCATTCCACCAGCGCCAGGGCCAGGCCACGCCGTGAATCATGCACATGGTCGCCCAGATAAGACTGCATGGTGGGCACGTACACGTACATCCCCAAAAAGCTGAGATTAACTGAAATGAAGAAGGTGGTGTAAGAGGGCCAAATGGCCATCAGCCCGCTGCCCAGGGTAAAGAGACCCAGGCCGAGCAGCATGCTCAGCTTGCGGCCGCGTTTATCTGCAATGGGGGTGATGAAGGGGCTGAGGGCGCCGGTGAACGAGCGTGCTGTCACTGCTAGAGAAATGGCCGCCAGGTCCACGCCCAACCCGTTGGCAAAGGTGTTGAGGAAGGGGTAGATCATACGGGTGCTGATGTTGACCACCAGGCGGACGGCGGTGAACAGGAGCACTTGCACGCGCATGCGTAGACGAGGGGGTTGTGGCAACTGCATCTGGGCTCTTATTTGGTTTCGCTGTGAAGCGGTAATTTAATACGCGTGAGTATAACACCGGCCAGAATATTGAGGACGATACAGGCAATGGCATTCACCCAGAAACCTCCCTGGTACAGCCAGGGACCGAGAACGTCTCCCAGGGCACGGCCCAGAGAGAGGGCGGCAATGAAGAGGGCCATCATGGTGGCGCGGGCCTGCGGCATCACCTCGCTCATCATGGGCAGGGCGCTGATGATGACCACTTCAAAGGTGAAGTAAAAGAGGAAGAGCCAGATCATGACCCCCACCACGCTCTCCCCCAGCCAGGGCAGGGTGAGCACAAAAAGGCTGCTGGCGGCCAGGCCGATGAAGATGGTCTTCTCCTTGCCAAGATGGTCAGCCAGGTAGGCGGTCACGCCCTCGCCAGCCAGCTCAGAAAAACCGATCACCGCAGAGGCAGCGCCGAGGGCTGCGATCTGCAGCCCAAAGGAATCTTTGATCCACACGCCGTAGACCACGTTCACCACCTCGTTGCCCACAATGATGAGCAAGCCCATCAACATGCCCAGCAAGGCCGGGGTGTAGATAAGAACCTTTTTGAAGTCAGCAAACAGGGGCACTTCTTCGCCCGCGCGGGTCTGTTCTGCGTCATTAGGGATGAAGACCAGCACCAGGACGATCATCAGCGCAGCCAGGCCGGAGAGGAACCAGAATGGAGCGTACCAGGTGACCTTCTCAATGATCAGGCCGGCCAGCGGGACGAACAGAATAAAGGCGATCGCCCAGGATAGCTCAGAAATGGCGATGTACAGTCCACGTTTTTTATAAGGAGTTCTGTCACTTAGGTAGGCCTGGATGGCGGGCACAAAAATGTTGTTGCCCAGGTTGCCCAGCAAAAT
>JAYFNV010000100.1:0-11530 GCA_034933225.1 Anaerolineaceae bacterium
TTGCAGTAAGTTTTACATCACGTAGACCTTTTTCTGGAACGATAATGGAACCCATCAGACCTTTAGCATACGGATGCAGGGGGTCAAAGACCGTCTGTTTGGCTGTGCCATATTCAACGATCTGACCCGCGTACATGACCATAATATCATCGGTGACGTTGAAAAGTAGAGGTAGTTCGTGAGTGATGAAGATCATAGACTTGATGAAACCCTTGTCCATGAGATCAAGCATCATTTTAATGACCATCTTTTGAGAGGTCACATCCAAAGCAGAGGAAGGTTCATCTGCAATGAGGATCTTGGGGGACAGGATGGTAGAAATGGCGATGACCGTACGTTGTTTCATACCACCAGAAAGCTCTACCGGGTAGCGATGCAAAGATTCTGCAGGCAAACCCAGGATCTCAAAACGCTCATTGGCCAGATCAAGAATATCTTTCTTGTTGGCTTTTGGGTCATGCGCCAGGACCACATCCGTAATGAAATCGATCACCTTACGGGTGGGATTGAGTGCATTCATAGCTGCCTGCGGAATGTAAGCGATCTCAGTGCCCAGAATGTTTTTGCGTACTTCATCGGGATCGGCGCCAGAGATATTTTTTCCATCAATGATGATATCGCCGCTGGTATAGTGCAATGGAGCGAAGTAGTAGCCCATGAGGCTGAGTGCCAGAGTGGATTTACCGCAACCAGATTCGCCTGCGATACCCAGTGATTTACCTTCTTCAACTTTTAAAGAAACGTGATCAACCGCGTATACATCTTCGTGGAAGCGGGTGATATATTTCGTCGTCAAATTACGAACGTCAAGCATTACTTTTCCCATATCATCCACCTAATCTCTCAACGCCGGATTGAACACCTGGTCAAGACCGGTATTCATCAGGTTCATCGAGAATGTAATCAAAGCGATAACGAGCAGGACCGGGAAGTAAGCCCACCACTTACCCAGAATGTGCGCCTGGTAGATCATAGCCCAGTTCATCATCAAACCCAGGGTCGGAACATCTGTGGTACGCGGACCCAAACCTAAAATGGAAAGACTGGCTTCTGCAAGAATGGCAGAAGAGATCTGTAAGATCAAAGCCATGATGACGTAGGATGCAATGTAGGGAAGGATGTCCGTAAGAAGGATGTAGAAGGTAGAATGACCGGAGAGTTTGGAAAGGTTCACATGATCGCGGTTACGCAGTGAGATCACCTGTGAACGGACAGCTCTTGCCGTCCATACCCAGGAAGTAAGACCGATGACGGTAGCGATGGTGACAGCCCCACGTTTATCTTGACCAATGCTGAAGGAGATCAGGATCAACAAAACGAATGAGGGGATAACCGTGAACAAGTTGGTAATGAACATGATGAAATCGTCTAACCAACCACCTACATAACCTGCAACCAACCCCATGAGTAAACCGATCAAAGTCGCGATGATACCGGCTACCAGACCGATCTGCAAGGAAACGCCAGTGGCCTTTACCAGCTCCGTCAGAACATCACGGCCAAAGTTATCTGTGCCCAGGGGTAACCAACGAACATTGGCCACCTGATTGACATTAACGTAATCTGTTGCAGAGATCTGACCTGTCTGGGTTAAATTCCCAGATTCGTCTGCAGTGGCAACGATGAGTGATTCTGTTGATAAAAGCCCGTACAGCGAGGTATTCAAACGCTGATAGTATTTTGCCTTTGCATAGATCATGCCCGGGATTTTTTTGGTAGAATCGTAATTCTTTTCCCAAATCGCCAATAAGCTTGCGGTATCAGTAATGTCAATCTGATCTTCCGGAATGCCATCCATGACGAGCCATTCCTTCATAGCCAAACGGTCATCATTAGAAAGACGATTGGCAATACGGTTCGCTTCGGCATCATCCAGGTTTAACGTGTATCTTGTTGATGAATTGATCGTATCAAAAGCACTTACATAAACACCTGGTGGGAAAAAAGTGCCCTGGCCAAGGATGGCCAACGGAGCATTTGGAACAAAAATTGGGTAAAAGATCACCGTCAAAAGTATTGCGGCAAAGATGCAAAAGCCGACAACGAACTTTGAGGAGTGGAAAATTTGCTGAAGTGTATTTTTCATTTTCTCATCTCTTCTGTCTACTCTGACTGTGCTGCTTTGATGCGAGGATCAATAAAGCCATAAATGATCTCGATCGTGAAGTTCGCAGCTAATACCATCAAAGTAACGATCAAAGTTGCCGCCGAGATAAGCGGATAATCCTGCCCCATCACCGCGTTCAACAGGGTGTAACCAAGGCCAGGATAACTAAAGATGATCTCCGCGATCAGAGCGCCACCCACCATTGTACCGATGGATAATGCCAAACCGGTCACCTGCGGGAGCATAGCATTGCGGAAAACATAACCAACGATCTTATTATCTTTGATCCCCATAAAGCGGGCGTATTTCACATAATCTGCGTTCAATTCATAAATGGACATGGAACGCATACCAATTGCCTGACCACCAATTGCGATGATCACAATGGACCAGAAGGGTAATTGGTAATGGACGATCACAGACCAGATGAATCTCCAACTAAAATCAGGTATGAGGTCGAACCCGTAGCCACCTGAAGTGGGAAACCACTTTAGTTTTACGGCAAAAACGACCATTAAGATAACGGCCATACCAAAGGCCGGTAAATTGCTCACGAAAATGGAGAGCGGCATGAGCACTTTGTCGAAGCCTTTTTTAATATACGCGGCTAAAGCGCCCAAAACATTGCCGATGATCCAGCCGACAATAATGGCAGGGAATTGAAGTGCAACCGTCCACCAAATTGCCGATCCCAAAATGTCAGAGACGGGTCGGGGGAATTGACTAAAAGATAAACCAAAATTGCCATGTAAGACATTATTCACATACATAAAAAACTGAGTGATCATAGGCTGGCTCGTCCCAAATAACTCAGCATAACGTTCGTAAACTTCCTTCATGCCAGTAGAGTTAGACATACCCTGAGCCAGACGTGCAACAATGGCAGCCACAGGATCACCAGGCATCAAACGGGGAAGTATGAAATTCAAAATAAAAGCGAAGAAAGCTGTTACAAGCAACCAAACCAATTTGTTGAGGAAATACTTTCGGTATCCTTTCAACGCAATACCTCCTGCTTTATTGATAAACAGCCATGTTCCGTTATTCGCGGAACATGGCTGTCCGAACTAGTTACAGATTACTTGCTGACCAGGGTCAGGTTGTAGAGACCAGCGATACTCCAACCATCGGTCATGTCCAGAGGCGGTACAGGAGGATTGGTACCATCACCGTCATGCGGGAAGTTGGTCCAAACGCTCTCGTTCACAGTGTGGAAAGCCTGCGGGCGATACATGAGGGTGAAGGAAGGAACATCAGTGAGGTAAGCTTTTACGAGTTCAGTGTAAGCAGCTTTCATCTCAGCTTCATCGGTCATGGTGGGCAGTGCGGCGATCAGAGTGTCGACTGCTTCATTCTTGTAACCACCCCAGTTACCATTCCAGTTGTTGGTGGTCTGAGCGAATTCGCCGCCGATCAGGTGGCGGATACGACCCCACGGCTGTGTCGGGCCAGCACCATCGGACCACATCATGAAGATGTCATAACCTTCGGGAAGAGGCCAGTTGGTGACGACGGTCTGATAAACGGACCATTCGGGGTAATTGGAGGTGATGTTGATGCCGATCTTCTTGCCAGCGGCAGCTACAACTTCGATGGCAGCTTGCCAGTCGGACCAGCCGTTCGGGCAGGTGGCGACATAGGACAGTTCTTTGCCATTGAATTCGCGATTTCCATCGCCATTGGTGTCTTTGATACCAGCGTCATCCAGCAACTTGTTGGCGCCTTCGATATCATTGCCAGCCCACTGCAGATCTTTCACAGCGTCATGATCGAACAGAGCCTGCTCACCGGGGGTCGGGTTCATCAAGGAGCGCGGAACCTGAACGAAGGTAGCGGACTGATTGGTCATAGCGTTGGCGATGATGGTGTCATAATCGACTGCCATGGCAATAGCTTTACGGATAGCAACATTCTGGAGGGACTCAACACCCAGGTTGAAGAACGCGGTCGGGAGGCTTGCGCCGATACCGTACGGAGCGTCATCCAAGTAAGTTGAGACGGGAAGACCATCTTTCAACCACAGATCCTGAACGTTGGAGTTGAACTGCTGGGAAACATCCACTTCACCAGCCTGGAGGGCGGTGGTACCGGCAGCATTATCTTTGTAGATGATGTGAGCCAAGTACTTGGGAGCGGGCAGTTTACCGAACATGGAGGCATCCTGACCCCAGTAAGCGTCGTTGCGAACAAGGACAACTTTGGTGTCATCAGCGAAGAATTTGCCGTAAGGACCAGAGTAGACAACGTCATCAGCAACATCGGCCATGAAAGCGGCAGCATCACCAGCGGTGCGTGCTTCCAAAGTCTCAGTCCATGCTTTCTGGATAACGTAGTTGCTGCTCAAGTAGGCCTGGACCAGCAGGGGATTCAAAGCTTTGCCATCAGTTCCGAGGACTGCTTTTACAACGACAGTCTGAGGATCGGAAGCAACGATGTCAGCAATGTAGGCTTTGTTGGCGGCGCCAGTTGAGGTGTTGTACTTCACATGGGAAGCCCAGGTGTAAGCAACATCATCAGCGGTTACAGCGGAGCCATCAGACCATTTTGCAGCGGCGTTGATCTTGAAGGTGATCTCAGTCTTTGCATCGTTCCAGGTGTAGGGGCCATCAGCCAACAGAGGATAGACTTTGCCATCGAGCATGTCGTAGAGATACGGGGTCTCGAACATGGGCACGCGGGCATTATCCTGCTGTGCAATAGCCATGGCGTTGTTGCAGTTTGAGGAATACGGGTTCCAGCAAACTACAGCGTTCCACTGCTGACCATTGAAGTAAAGGGTTTCATTGCGGGGCAGAACAGTGTCGCCCGCTTTTACTTCAGCGGCAGGAGCTTCAGTGGCAGCTTCGGTTACGACGGCTTCAGTAGCGGGTGCTTCTGTAGCCGGGGCCTCGGTAGCCTTGGCGCAAGCGGCCAAGAGCATACTGAGAACAAGAATTACGGAAATTACTAACATCGTGCGTTTCATTTCTTCGTTCTCCTTTTAAGTCTAGTAAGATAGAATATTGCACACACGTTGATTGTTGACAAATTTGTGATTTTCCTACCTCCTTTTGGGCGGATTTTCTTGCCCAGCGGAGCGCTTTGAGAGCGTTCCCAAATTTAGAGAATAAAAATGCATCAAGAGAGCTTTTACTCCATTTTTGATGCACCGCAGGAATCACGAACTACAAGCTCAGTATCCATCACAACTTTCTGTGTAGCCTTTGTTCCAGATTGAATGATGTTAATGAGCATATCCACTGCCTTGCTGCCCATCTGCGTTACGGGTTGCCGAATGGTAGTCAGCGGTGGAATCATTCTAGCAGAATTTGGTATATCATCAAATCCTACTACAGCTACATCTTCGGGTACGCGCAAGCCGGCTTCTCGGATGGCTCGAACAGCCCCATACGCCATGCTGTCACTGGCGATAAAAACAGCATCTGGTTTAAACTTTAACAAACGCTGCATTGAACTGTACCCATTTTCTTCTGTAAAATCGCCTTCCATTATCAGTTCCGGACGAATCGGATAATTGGAATCCTGTAAGGCTTTCAAGTAGCCCTGGTAACGATCATAGCCTGCAACTTGTCTTTGTGGGCCGGTGATCGTGGCGATCCGCTTATACCCCAAACGTACCAGGTGTAAAGTGGCCTTGCGTCCAGACTGGACGTTATCAACATCCAGAGAATTGACATCCATGGTTGGGTGCCGCCCAATTAGAACAAATGGCATTTTGCTTTCGACAAGCGAATTTACAATAGGATCGTTCATTGGAATGGAAGCAACTACCACCCCATCAACGAGCCCATTGTGCAAGATCCTTGTCACCATGCGGCGTTCATACTCCGGTTCAGCTAACCATAGCATGACAGAATAATCGCGGGTGTTACAAACGGCAGACACACCTTGTAATAATTGTGGGAAATATGGATCTGTGAAGATGGTGGAAACCCCTGCCGGGATTACCACACCGATCACATTGGTTCGCCCTGAGGCCAACCCCCTTGCAGCCAGATTCGGCTGGAAATTGTAACTATTTAGCACTCTCTGAACCTTTTGCCGGGTGTCGTCTTTAACTTTTATATCATCGTTAATCACCCGCGAAACTGTTGAGCGGGAGACTCCACTTAGCCGTGCAATGTCTTCAAGAGTGAGCGGCATACAGATCTTTTCGTTTTCCTTATCGTTAGAATTTGCTTCTATTCGTACTAAGGACTTCTGCTTCAGTGTTGTTTCTACAACCGGTCTGTTCGGTAATCTTTCGTTGTTGTATTCAGCCTGTAAATTGTGGTATTATTGTGAGAGCGCTCTCAAGATTTAACAACATTATAAGTTCTTTTTTCAAAATGTCAATTCCTTTTTTGAAATTGGTACTTAATCAAACAAAATCTGCAAAATAGCCCAAATCGTGATCGATAAGGAGACCATTTTATGACGCTTCCCCCACTCTCCAACCTCCCCTGGGAAGAAAGACCCGCCACCTGTAATGACGTGGTCTGGAGATACAGCCAAAACCCCATCATCCCCCGAGATTTGATCCCTTCGTCCAACAGCATCTTTAACAGTGCTGTTGTTCCTTTCAAAGGAGCCTTTGCAGGGGTTTTTCGTTGCGATAACAAGCAAAGAGAGATGAATTTGAACCGCGGCTTCAGTACCAACGGCCTGGATTGGAAGCTGGATAACGATCCAATTGAATGGATCAGCGATGACCCGGAGATCGGTCGTTTCCAATATCGCTACGATCCACGTGTTGTTTGGCTGGAAGATCGTTATTACGTCACCTGGTGCAACGGCTATCACGGCCCCACCATCGGTATTGGCTACACCTTCGATTTCGAAAAATTTTACTTCCTTGAGAACGCTCTCTTGCCGTTCAACCGCAATGGTGTTCTTTTCCCACGCAAGATCAATAACAAGTACGTCATGCTCAGCCGTCCCAGCGACAACGGTCATACTCCCTTTGGTGATATTTACCTCAGTCAGTCTCCCGATATGATCCACTGGGGCGAACATCGCTTCGTGATGGGAGTCACAGATGGTTGGCAGAGCACAAAAGTAGGCGCTGGCCCGGTTCCCATTGAAACTCCTGAAGGTTGGCTGCTCATATACCACGGTGTGCTCACCTCTTGCAACGGCTTTGTTTACAGTTTTGGCGCCGCCCTGCTGGACCTCGATCAGCCCTGGAAGGTGATCAAACGCACCAAGCCGTACTTGCTCAACCCGCGCGAGATCTATGAGAACGTTGGTGATGTTCCCAATGTAGCTTTCCCCTGTGCCACTCTGGTGGATGGGGCAACTAATCGCCTCGCCATTTATTATGGCGGCGCCGATACGGTGACATGTCTGGCCTTTGCACGTATTCCTGAGATCATTGACTTTGTAAAAGCGAACTCGTACTAAATAACATTATCCAGTTGGAGGAACGCGCAATGAAGTACGGCCATTTTGACGATCAGCACCTTGAATATGTAATTGAACGACCCGATACTCCCCTTCCCTGGATCAACTATCTGGGCAGTGAAGAATATTTTGGCATCATTTCCAACACCGCTGGCGGCTATTCTTTCTATAAAGACGCCCGCTTGCGCCGCCTCACCCGCTATCGCTACAATAACGCTCCTCTGGATATGGGTGGCCGATATATCTATTTACGCGACGACCAATCTGCTGAATTCTGGTCTCCCACCTGGATGCCCACTCGCAAGACCCTTGACAAGTACGAATGCCGGCACGGCCTGGGGTACACCACCATCCTCTCTGAGTATGCCGGCATCGAATCAGAATCTCGCTATTTCGTACCCCAGGGCGAGAACCTGGAAGTCTGGACGTTGAAGCTCACCAACAAACGAGCCCAAAAGGCCGAACTTTCTATCTTCTCTGCCATTGAGTTTTGTCTGTGGGATGCCATGGACGACGGCAACAACTTCCAGCGCAATTATTCCATCGGCGAAGTGGAAGTGGAAGACGGCGTGATCTATCACAAATCTGAGTACCGCGAACGCCGCAACCATTTTGCCTTCTTTGCCTGCTCAGAACCCCTGGCCGGATATGATACCCAGCGCGATGCCTTCCTTGGGCTTTATCGCGGCTGGGATTCTCCTGAGGCGGTTGAAAAAGGCGAAACAACACAATCTATTGCCCTGGGCTGGCAGCCAATTGGCGTGCACCAGGTAAAAGTGAGCCTCAAACCAGGTGAAACCAAACAGATGATCTTCCTGCTTGGTTACCAGGAGAACGAGGTTGCAAAAAAATTCAACCCTCCCGGCTCACAGATCATCAATAAAGCCAATGTAAAACCTGTAATTGCCAAATATCTTCAACAATCCGCCGTGGATGAGGCTTTCTCGAAATTGCATGAATCCTGGCTTGATCTGCTTGGCAAGTACCAGACCCAAACTCCAGATGTACACACCAACCGTATGGTCAACATTTGGAACGCTTACCAGGTGATGATCACCTTCAACTTCTCACGTTCCACCTCCTACTTTGAATCGGGCATTGGCCGCGGCATGGGTTTCCGCGATTCCAATCAGGACCTGCTTGGATTCATGCACCTCATCCCGGAGAGAGCTCGCGAACGCATTCTGGACCTGGCCTCAACCCAATTACCTACTGGCGGCGCTTACCACCAGTACCAACCGCTCACCAAACGCGGCAATAACGATATTGGCAGCAACTTTAATGATGACCCGCTCTGGTTGGTCCTTTCAGTCTCTGCTTACATCAAAGAAACCGGCGATTGGAGCATTCTGGATGCCCGGGTACCCTTTGATAATGAACCTGGCAGCGAGCAGCCATTGTACATTCATCTGCAGCGCTCCATCCTATACACCCTTGACCGTATTGGCCCGCACGGCTTACCCCTCATTGGCCGCGCTGATTGGAACGACTGCCTGAACTTGAACTGCTTTTCAGATCAACCGGGTCAGTCCTTCCAGACCACAACCAACAAAGACGGCACAGTTGCTGAGAGCGTCTTCATCGCTGGCCTTTTTGTTTTGGCCGCCAAAGAGATGAAAGAGCTCGCCCGCCGCAAAGGCAACCTGGAAGAAGCTAAAAAGATCCAGGCAGCCGCTGCCCACATGGACGATGTTGTTAATCAGGTAGGTTGGGATGGCCAATGGTTCCTGCGCGCCTACGATAACTTCAGCGACCCGGTGGGATCCAAGGCTTGTAAAGAAGGCCAGATCTTCATTGAGCCGCAGGGAATGTGCGTTATGGCCGGCATCGGCGTTGAGAACGGCAAAGCTGTTCAGGCGCTGGATTCTGTCAATAAGAAGTTGTTGTGCAAGCACGGTATTGTTGTGCTCTCTCCTGCCTTCAAACAGTATTACCTCAACATTGGCGAGATCTCTTCTTATCCGCCCGGATATAAAGAGAATGGCGCCGTTTTCTGTCACACCAATCCCTGGGTCATGATCGCAGAAACTCGCGTCGGCCGCGGTGATAAAGCCCACGACTACTACTCGCGCATCAATCCCTCCAAATTGGAAGGTGAGAGCGAGCTGCATCGCACTGAACCCTACGTGTACGCTCAGATGATCTCTGGTTTTGAGGCCGTCAAAGAAGGCGAAGCCAAGAACTCCTGGCTCACCGGCACCGCCGCCTGGAACTATGTGGCCATCACCCAGAACATCCTGGGCATCCGCCCCGATTTCGATGGCCTGCATGTGGAGCCCATCTTCCCCAAGACTTGGGCAGATTTCTCGGTCACACGCAAGTTCCGCGGCTCCACCTTTGAGATCAGCGTAAAACGGACCGGTCCCGGCAACTCCATTCAACTTGTGGCCGACGGCCAACCCATTGAGGGTCTCACCGTCCCCATTCCTGCCAAAAGCGGGACTACCGTAAAAGTGACTGTCACTGTCAGCTAATTACTTGCTTATTTTCGCAAGTTATCCTCTCCTTTTTGAATGTAGATCGTACAAAAGACACCTGGCGGTGTCTTTTGTACGTTAATGGACAAATTCTGTTTGCAATTTACACTTTTCTACTATAATTAGCCTAGACCATATACTCAAAAATTACATAGGCCTAACCTCTTGAAAACGGACAGCAGACAGGCAAGCACAAGTAATCTTCTACAAAAGTTGATCAAGACCAACGACCTGGGAGAATTTCTGGATAATTACGCAGATGAATTCTCTATTCCTCCATTTCATGAATTCATCACCCAAACCTGCCTGGAGAAACAACTGATCCCGGAACAGGTTATCAATAAATCATCAATAGAGCGTACCTACGGCCATCAACTCTTTAATGGCACCCGAAAGCCTTCCAGAGATAAAGCCATTCAGCTTGCCTTTGGCATGGCACTATCTTTGGATGAAACTGAATATTTATTGATCGTGGCCAAGAAAAGCCAGCTTTACCCCAAGATCAAACGGGATGCCGCGATCATCTATTGCATAAACAACCAGTTGGACATTTACGAAACTCAGAGCCTGCTGCAATCTTTAGGCATCACAATATTAGGTGAAGAATCATGAAGCAAGAACAATTGGTCAAAGAATTTGCCAGTCAATATGATGACAGCGCTTTCCCGGCTGAATTTTTGGCTGCGTACGAGCTATTAGAATGCCTTGGTTTTTCAAGTTATGGAGAGACCTATCTGGTCAAAGATCGCACCTCTGCCAGCCATTACATTGCCAAATGCTATCCGCTGGTTGAGGGTGAACAGCCCATCCATGAAGCAGACCTGCTGCAAAAACTGCATCACAAAGGGCTTCCCCAGTTGATTGCGCAATTCCAGAACGAGCAAATGGTGTGCGTGGTCAGAACTTATCAATGTGGGCAAAATTTACAGCTAGTGGTATCAGAAAGAGACCTGAATATTCGTCAGTTGATGAGCACCGCTGAACAGCTTTGTGACCTGCTCATTTATCTGCACTCCCAAACCCCTGCCATCATCCACCGCGATATCAAACCTCAAAATATCATTCTGGATGATAACCTGAACGTGTCGCTCATTGATTTTGGCATTTCCCGGCTTTACAAACAAGACGCCACCGAAGACACCATTCATATGGGGACTCGTGAATTTGCTGCCCCAGAGCAATTTGGCTACTGCCAGACGGATGAACGCTCCGATATTTACTCACTGGGGGTGGTCTTTCACTGGCTGTTGAAAAAAATTATCGCCAATGGGCAAAGGATTCCCAAAGGCATCCTTTTGCGCCTGCGCAGAGTCATTGCGCGTTGTACTTCATTTGACCCCAAAGACCGCTATCCATCTGCTAAAGCGCTGAAACGAGCTTTGACAGGCAAAAGCCAGCTCTTGTGGTTGAGCCTTGCCGCCCTGTTTGTAGTTGCGGGGATTTTCGCCTTTAGCCAGATCAGCGGACTTTTCAACGCTGCATCTGAGCAACAGGTGCGTTTTGCAGAACCACTGATCGAAGAAGCGGTTCGGCTGACGCTCAATAAAGGTCCGCAAGATCCCCT
>JAYFNV010000101.1:0-42198 GCA_034933225.1 Anaerolineaceae bacterium
TCTCGTTGGTTTTTCGTTCCCTTGCAATAACCGTCCAGAGTTTGTCATGCTAGGCAATGGCAGCCAGACGGTCGGCCAGATCGATGAAATCTTGTTGAAACCACAGTTTTCCGCTGCGGATGGGGTACTCGCCGTGCACGGCTTGCTTCCAGCGCGCTGGAATTCCTTCCAATCCGTACATGGCCCCTGCGATGGCGCCTGTGATGCAGCCGGCTGTATCGGCATCGTTACCCAGATTGACCACGCGTACCAGGGCTTCTTCAAAAGAGCGGGTGGTGGTGAGCGCCCAGAGGGAACTTTCCATTGTATGGCGTACCCAGCCGGTGTTCTTCAGGTCAGGGCGCATACGCATGGGTGCCAGTTGCACGGCCACCAGAAATTCAGGGTCCAGGTCGATCTGATGAACGGCGGCGGTGATGGCCTCGCGGATGAGGGTCTCCGCCGATGCGTTGCCCATTTGCAGGATCTGAAACAGGATGAGGTTGAACAGTAAGGCGCCGCCGGTACTATCCGGGTGGGTGTGGGTCACTTCGCCTTGCAGCCGCGTCTCTGAGACCAACAGGCCGGGGTTGCTGTGACGGGCTATGGCGATAGGCCAGGCTCGCATCACACTGCCGTTGCCGGCAGAATCTGGGTCAGCGGCCTGCACCTGTTGGGCTGCCTCGCTGACGGGCACGGCGCGGGCAATGAGCCGCAACACTTTGGCGGTGTGCACGCCTACATCAGAAGGCCGGCTTTGGAACCATCCGTTGAAGCGGGCGGCCAGGTCACGCGGGTTGAGCGGGGAGGTGACCAGCAAACTTTCCGCCAGCGCCAGGGCCATCTCAGTGTCATCGGTAAAGCTGCCTTTTGGCAGCGGGCCATCCACCATCTCGGTTACCAGGTCGTGCTCAGAGCGGGCCGGGCGAAACTCAAGCGGCATGCCCAGCGCATCCCCAATGGCGGCGCCGACAGCGATTCCTCTTAAACGGTCTTGCAGATCTGGCATGCGCTAATTATGCCCGAGAGTAGCGAAAACGAGAATGGTCTAAACAACCTAAGGGCGTTTTCTCTACAAAAGATTTGGTATATGATTAAGGCACTATGTTCAAAAAAGCCATTCGCGACGGAAGTTTGCTTTACCTGGGGCTGCTTTTGCTGGTTGCCCTGTGTATCCCCTTTTTGCTGCCGGTAACCCCAGAAGATTACTGGTGGTATCTGCGCGTGGGTAAAGAAACCGTCGCCACTGGCATGATCGCCAGCGTGGACACCTTCACCTGGACGGCTGCGGGACAGCCCATCTTTTACCACTCCTGGGCATCGGCTGTGATCTTGTGGTTCGCCTACCAACTTGGCGGCCTGACGTTGACGGTTTTCCTGCGCGGAGTGGTGATCGGGTTCAGCTTTGGGCTGTTGTGGTTCATCGCCCGCAGGCTCGGCGCCGGGAAATGGAGCGCCACCCTGGCAGTTCTGGCAGCAGTACTGGCAGCCAGCAACAACTGGGCAGTACGTCCGCAACTGCTGGTCTATCCCTTGTTCGTACTGGCTCTGGCAAATCTCTACCGCTGGCAGGCCGGCCAGAAAAAGGTCGTCTTCTGGCTGCCGCTGCTGGCCTTGTTGTGGGGGAACCTGCATGCCTCTTTTGTGCTGCTTCTTGCGCTGATGCTGGCTGCCCTGGTCTTCGGACAGGGAGCGCGCAAAACCCTCGCTCTGGCACTACTGCTTTCCGTTGGCGCCATCTTCATCAACCCGCGTGGGGCAGAGAGTTGGCGTTATGTGGTGGATATGCTTTCATCTTCCGCCAATATGCAGTTCTCCGCAGAATGGGGACCGCCGCTGAATGAGGGCTGGCAGATGAACCTGTTCTTCGCCTGGCTGCTGGGCTTTCCGCTTCTGGCGGTTTTCTCTGGCCGAAAACTGACCCGCCTGGAATGGGTCTGGTTTCTGGGGTTTGGCGCGCTGGCCCTGTGGGGAACGCGTTATGGGGTCTGGTTTGTGATGCTGCTGGCTGTGTTGAGCGCACAACTGCTGACGGGTTGGGAAGAACGCCTGAAGAGTACATCCACGCAGGGGAACCTCACCCTCAACTGGCTGCTGCCGTTGATATTTGTGCTCCTGCCGCTCGGGCTGCTGCCCGGCATCCGTCAGAGCTGGTGGCAGCAAGCGCCTGCCGACAAACAGAACACGCCAGTGGAAGCCACTGCCTGGCTGCAGAACCGGCCTGAGTTGCAAGGGCCACTGCTGGCGGAGATGGGTTTTGCCAGCTATCTGGAATTTACCTTGCCGGAACGGCCGGTGTGGATCGATACGCGGGTGCAGCTCTTCCCGGTGGAGCAATGGGAAAAGTATGTTGATATTACCTATGCTTATGATGGTTGGGAGCAGGAATTGGATGCCAGCGGCGCCAAGCTGCTGATGGTCAGCCCGGTCCGGCAGCCGCGTTTGGCCGAGGCGATGCAATCAGCGAGTGGGTGGTGCAAGCTGTATGCGGATGAAACCGCATTGATCTACGCGCGCGGGATCTGCAACAAGAACTGAGTATAAAAATCGGCGATCTTGGATCGGGTGGAGGCCAATGCGGCATTCTGCCCGATCTTTGTTTTATTCAACTCAGCGGCCGAGTTGCGCAGGGCGGCATCTTCAATGCCCGTGCAAATGGCGTCCGCCAGGGCAGATGGGTCATCGGCAGGGACGAGCAGGCCGTTCTGGCCGGGCGTGATCCACTCACGGATGGAGGGCAGGTCACCGCAGATGGGCAAGCAGCCCAGCGCCATGGCTTCGAGCAGGGTGTTGGGGGTGCCGTCGTGGGTGCTGACCGAGACCGAGGCCAGGGAGCGGGCAGTCTCTTGCCAGAGTTCATGCTGGTTCAGATAGCCCAACAGCCGCACGTTGGCTGCAATGCCCAACTTCTCGACCCAGTCAAGCGCCTCTTTCTGGTTGGCCATGGAGGTGCAGACAAACTGCACTTGCGGGTGGCGCTTGAGCACCAGAGGGATGGCCTGGAAAAAGGTATCCGTACGCACATAAGAGCGGATGCCCCGCGGGTTGATGATCTGGGGCGGGTTGGCTGGTTTTACGTCTTTCACAGCTTCCTGCAATTCTTCCTGGTCAAGGCCGCCGTTGCCTACTACTACCAGCGAGGGTTTGGCCGGGTCGAAGCCCCATTCTGCGGCACGAGTCACATCAATGGCGGTGTCTGAGAGCAGACCATCAGCGCGCAGCAGGGTTTGACGGGTGAGACGCCCCATGAGCGTGCTGGCGTTTGCGTGCAGGGTCAGATCATTGCCCCAGGTGGAGATGAGCAGGGGAATACGGGTGGGGGTGACGCTGGCCAGCATGCCCTCATAGGGGATGCGTAAAGCATGCACTACATCTGGCTGCAGGGTGTGGATGAGGTCCAGCAGCTTTTTTTGGTATCCGCCCAGTGTGTATGGCCCCAATTGGTGGCGCAAAAAGGCCAAAGTCGGCCGCAAGGCGGAGATAAGTTTCTTCTTAAAGGAATTACCGCTGCCAGTTCCCGCCTGGCTGCCCGACTGTCTGGCAAAGGCCACCGGCAGCACCGCCACCAACTCAGCGCCGGGAATGGGCGCGCAGGGGAAGGTGGAGACCAGCAGGACGCGCGCTCCAAAAGGAGCAATGGCTTTGATCCAGCGTTGGGTGATGGGGCTGCGCCCATCAGCGATGAGTAAGAGTTTCATGTGAATTATTAAAGAAATAAGTATTTTTCAAAGGATGTCTATTTGGTTGATAGCTGATTTGGTTGTGTAGATAATTTAAACGCATTATCTATTTGTTGTAAATACTTTTTTGCCGCAGTTTTATTAAAATTCGAAAAATAGGTAAGTTTGCCATGTAAACTTCGATATTCTTTCTGAAGTTCATCCATAGAATTTTGTTTTTGACAATTTAAACAAAATTGGTGGACAGTAGCCCTAATTTTGTTTACTTTTTCTTTTGAGATTTTTGGTGATCCTAAATATGGGTTTACTCCAGTAATATTAATACGATTACTGCTCCTTGATATTTTATGATCCTTTGCATTTAAGCTAAAACCATAGTCATAAATTATTGTTTTCAGGTCGTGCGATATATTTTTAATTTCTATTTTGGATAGCTTTTGTTTGGAAGAAATAGTGAGATTGTCGATATACCTTGTGTAAATACAACCTTTACTCAAGAGATTACTTATAAATTCAGGTTCTTGATTCCAAAAAACCAATGCTGCTAAGGGAGATCCAGTTTTGCTACCTTGAGGTATTTTGTTTTGAAAAATAGATAAATTGGTTAAAATTTGACTAACTTCAGGTGAAAATCCGAAGAAACCATTCCATATTGAATACACATGATTTTGATTAATGTGATCAAAGAAATGATGAATATCTTCTTGAATCATCGTTTTTGCATAGGAATGAACTAGACTATTTGCGATATTATCATGTTTTCGAGAAGAATCTTTTCCAACGCCAAATAACGCGTGGGAAAAGATGACTTTATTAATTATTCTAGACAAAATAATCGATTGGACAGATCTCAAAGGATTTGAAACGCGGAATGTTAATCGAATTCCACCATCTTTTTTAATTATTGGTCGATTAGCATGGTAATAAGAATTTATTGATCCTAGTATTGAAACTAGCTGCGAGTTTGTAATTCCTAGTATCAAACAAAGATCATCCACTGAATCGATTTTTTTCCCAGTGTAAAAGGATTCAATCATCTTCTCCATCCATGATTAATCCTAATGCGAAGTTACTAATTCTTTCATATAAGTCGGGACTAATTTCTTTGAACTTTGAATCTTCATTACCAATAAAAATTAAAATACTTAGGGGTATTTCAAGAACATCAGCAACCTTTTTTAAGAATTCTATGTTTGGGTCTCTTTTGCTTTGTTCAACTAATGATAAATAAGATGTAGATATCCCCATGTCCAAAGCCACATCTTGCAATCTTAGATTTTTTGATGTACGAAGAAGTTTAATTGCTGAACCAATATTCATTGTTCCTCAGAAAATTTATGGTTTGGTAGTTTACTTAGAGCGCGAAAGAATATCAATTATTTTTACTATGGTTGGAATGTAATCAAGAATTTTGCCGAGAATTGCCAAGAGTTTCTTCTTTTCGATTCTTCCGCCATTCTTATTTACAGCTTCCAGTAAATTAATTGCCTCTTCCAACTTTTGTAAAGCAGTGTCTTCTACATGGCCGTGCAGTTCGCTTTGTAAATCATACAAAATACTCAGCGATTCCTTTACAATATTTCTTTTCATTTTTTTTACCTCCTTTCGCGAATGATAGGCGCCAAAGCACCTGCCGCGAATACTTGGCGAAATAAACCTATGTAGAAGACCCAAACCACATTTTTTCACTGCCGCAATTACATATTTTCCGGAAAGAAAATGAAGATTGACGATGTTGCGGCAAAATGATGAATTCATACTTTCAAATTCCATCAAATTGTTACGCCGTTACGAGTTAACCGGTTTCCAGAAACCAGTTAACGGTTAACTGTATTGGCAAAAGGGGGAAGGGAGCCAAGGTGGAGATAAATTGTAAAGGAGCACCTGAATGAAACATTCAGTATGGCAAACATTATAATATTTGTTTCTTGATTTGTCAAATAATTTGACTATTTGTAAAATACTAATTATGTTTTTACACTAATATTGAGAAATGAAAATAGTTTAATATTGATTATTGACGATTATTGGCAAAGAAATTAGAGAATTGATCGAATCGCCTTTGTAAACGACTCGACCATCTTCTCAAGGTTCACTTCTTCGGCGACGACGCGGTAAGAGGCGAGGCCCATCTGGCGCAAGCGGGGCAGGTCCAGCAAGGCTTGCTCGAGGGCGGCGGCCAGGTGAGTGGGGGTCATTTCATTGAGGATCCAGCCGTTTTCGGGGCGTACCAGCTCAGACTGGGTGCCATCGGCTTCTCCCACCAGCACGGGCAGGGAATGGGCCATGGCTTGCTGCACGGCCAGCCCGCCGGTACCCGGCAGGACGAAGAGATCAGCGGCGGCATAGAAGGGTTCCAGTTCCTGGCCGTGTTGCGCGCCGGCAAACTCGGTAGATGGATAGACTTTGGCGGCCAACGCTTCCAACTCAGGGCGGACGGGGCCGTCTCCGACCAACATCAGGTGCGGCTGAAGCGATTTGGGCAGCAGGGCACAGGCCTGGATCAGTACGTCCAACCGTTTACGCTGTTGCAGGCGGCCCACATAGAGCAGGCTGGGCTTGCCATGCGCATAGTGCAGCGGACGTTGTAGCGCTTCCTGAGTGGGTTTGTGGGCTACTGCGTTGGCTGCGACGAACACCCGTTCAGGGGCAATTCCCTGCTGCACATATTGCTCAGCGCCGGTGTTGGAATAGGCCACAATGGCATCCAGAGATTGCAAAAATCGCCGCCGCAACGCGGCTTCTAGGCCAGAGGCGCGCGGGGCACCCAACCCCCAGCCAATGACGGGGCGTTTGCGGGTGTGCATCCAGCGGATGGCGTGCGGTGTGCTCAGGTAACGGGGGTTGGCTTCCACGATCAGTGCATCCGGCTGCCACTGGTTCAGCCAATCCAAAAAGTTGGTCTGGACGCAGGTATAAAAACTACCGGTACCCAGATGCAGATTGTTCGCCTCTACAAAACGGGCGCAACTTAAATTTGCATCCGTCTTGATGGACTCGATCGGACGCGGCTGCCCGGCAAAGACGCTCATGCCCCTGCTGGCCACGCAGGCCAGACTTTCCAGAAAAGGCACACGATATTCGGGAAGAACTCGTTGCTGTAACCCCAGACGGATGTCTAATTCGTTCATTCGGCCAATACCTTTATTTGTGAACCGTGCTCGCCTTTCACCACTTCAATGCGGGCGGGGAAGGCATCTTTGAGGTTTTCCATGTGGGTGATGACCAGCACTTTGGCGAAATCATTACGGGAAACGTTAATGGTTTCGATCAATTGTTGAATGCCATCTGCGTCCTGGCTGCCAAACCCTTCATCAATCACCAGGGTTTGCAGGCGGGCGCCGGCGCGGTGGGCCAACACACGGCTGAGGGCAAGCCGGATGGCAAAATTAACGCGGAAGGCTTCGCCGCCGGAGAAAAGCTCATAATCTCGTTCTCCCTGAGAATCGCGGATGAGGATGTCCAGCGTTTCTTTGCGGTCTTCGCGTTTCTTGTCTTTGAATTCACGTTGGGTCTCAAAACGCACCGCCATGTTGCCGTTGGAGAGCCTGTCCAGGATCTCGTTGGCGTTGCTCTCGATCTCCGGCAAAGCTTGCTCGATTAGCAGGGCGGGGATGCCGTCTTTCCCGAAGGCGCGTTCCAGCAACTTCAACTGGGCGATCTGGCGCTGCGTAGCCTCTTTGGCGCTGATCTGTTGGGCCTTCTTCTCGCGCTGACGGTCCAACACGGTCACCTCATTGCGTGCCTGGGCCATCTGCTCGCGCAGGCGGTTGACGGTTTCTTGCAGGGTGTAATACTCGCCCTCCAAGCGGGTCAGATCGGGTAGGTTGGCTTTTTTCTGGTCGTAGCCGGTCTGCACTTCTTGGAAGTCTTTTTCCAACTCGTGCAGATGGGCTTCTTTTTGGTCAATGGTCTGATGCGCTTCTTCTATCTCGCGCTGCAGCGGTGCCAGCGCGGACCGGGCTTTTTCGAGGTTTAACCAGGCTTCCTGGCTGGCCCGGCCGGTCAACTCAGCTTGTTTGACGGTTTCATGGGCGGCGGCATCATAGCCAAGTGCTTTGAGTTGGGCATCCACTGCGGCCAGTTTTTGGCGGGCCTCATGGGCATATTCGTTTTTGGTCAGTTTGTCTTGCAATTCTTGCAGGCGGGGCAGCCCTTTGCTCTGCCATTCGCTAAGGATCTGCTCGTAGTTGGCGATCTCTTTGCTCTGAACGGCCAGGGCTTTTTGTTTTTCTGCCAGTGGTTTTTCGATGTTGCTAAGTAGAGAAATTTGGCTTTCCAGCTCGGTATAGCGGCTGGAGAAATCTTTGAGCTTGTCCTTATTCTTCTGGTAATTCGCGCGCATGGCCTGAACTTCTACGCGCAGGTCAGCGGTCATCTTTTCGCGTTCGGATTCAGAGAGAGGTTTACCGCACACAGGGCAGAGGGAGGTGCTGATGTCATCCAGTTGCTCAATCCGTTTGTTGAGCTCTTTGCCCACGGTCTCAAGCCGTTCATTCTCTGCTTTAGATTGGCCGCGTTCATCTGCCAGAGTGCGCAGGTCCTGTTCCAGAATGGGGCGCTGGCCAGCCTGCTCACTTAACCGGCTGATCTCTTCCTGGGCGGTGTTCAACTGCTGTTTGAGGGCAGGCAGAGCCCGTTCCACCTGATTGATGGAGGCGGCAGTACTTTGCAGGTTCTTGCCTTCTGTCTCCAGGCGGGCTTGCTCACTGGCGATGTCCTGCAAAAAGGGATGGCGTTGTTTATCATATTTTTGGAAGTTGGCAGCCAGGGTTTCCCAGGCGGCCAGGTCTTGCTGGGCTTGTTTCCAGGCGTTGAGCGCGGCCAGGATCTCAGATTCGCGTTTTAACTGCTCTTCCAGACCGGCGCGTTCTTGCTGGCGGGCTTTCAGCAGCTCGTTCTGGCGCTCCAACTCAGCGCGCAGACGTTTGAGCTCGCTCTCCTGCTTTTCCAGAGCGCGTTCCTCATTTTTGAGTCCATCCTGCAGCATCCGCTGCTGATCGAGCACCTGTTTTTTGGCTTCAAACAGCTCATTTTGCTGCTTGAATTCCTTTTCCACTTCGGCCAGGCGCTGCTTGCGGGTGGCTTCCTGCTCCAGTTCGGCGTCGATCTCTTGAATGCGCGCTTCGATGAGGTTAAGGCTCTTTTCGGCTTCGTTGCGGCGGCGGGCGGTCTCTTCTTTATATTCGTCCCACACATCCAGCCCTAGAATGCTGGAGAGAATGCGTTTGCGGTCCGAGGGTTTCTGGGTGGCGAACTGGTCCGCCTTGCCCTGCAAGAAAAAGGAGGCGTTTGTAAAAGTCTCATAATCCAGGCGCAGGGTCTTGCGGATGAGTTCTTCTGTGTTCTTAAGGGTGGCACCGGTGAGCACCCGCCAATTCTGGGTCTCTTCCAGAATGGCAAATTCCAACTGGGTGGTCTTGTTCCTGGATTTAAGGCGTTGGGCGCGATAGCGATTGCCTTCGTAATCGAAGACCAGCACCACTTCTGCGGTTGTGGCATGCAGGTTGATGATGGCGTCGTCGCGGCGGCGCGCCTCGCCAAAAAGCACCCAGGTGATGGCATCCAGCAGGGATGATTTGCCAGCACCATTTTCGCCGGAGATGCAGGCCACATCGAAGGCGTCAAAGTTCACGTCAACAGGATCCAGGTAAGAAAGAAAACCACTCAGATGTAATTGGACCGGGATCAAGGCTGCTCCACTGGTTGAGCGTCTGAAGATCCTTCGGGCTGTCTGGAGACCAATACCTTGTCAATACGGTGGCCGTCCAGGTCCATGACCTCAAAACGCAGATCTTCAAAGTTGAAATGTTGACCGGTGGAGGGGATGGCTTCCAACTGGCTGAGGATGAACCCTGCCAGTGTCTGATAGCCGATCTTGTCTTCATCGGGCAGTTGGTTGATGTCAAACAGGTCTTTCAATTCATCAATGGGCAGCAGGCCGTCCAGCAGGTAAGAGCCATCGTCGCGGCGGATGATCTCTGGCTCGCCGATTTCGTCCTCGGCGGGCAGTTCGCCCACAATGGCCTCAAGCACATCAAAGAGGGTCACCAACCCCAGCAGGCCGCCGTATTCATCAATGACAAGGGCTTCATGCAAGCCTGATTGGCGTACCATTTCCAGTACGCGCGAGGCAGGGCTGTTCTCTGGCACAAAGATGGGCTTTTGCACCAGCGGGATAAGGTCAAAGTGCTGACCGGTGAGATGCTGTTCCAACACGTCCTTGGCGCGCAAAATGCCGATGACGTTGTCCAGCGATCCATCTGCCACCGGGAAACGGGAATGGCTGCTGTGAACGATCTGGTCCAGGATCAATTGGGCCGGATCTTCCAGATCGATCCATTCGATCTCAGTGCGCGGGGTCATAATGGCGTTAATGAGACGGTCGTTGAGGCGGAACACGCCTTCGATCATGTTTTGTTCAGATTCTTGAAAAACGCCTACCTGGGTACCTTC
The DNA here is from genome assembly GCA_034933225.1 of Anaerolineaceae bacterium. Lineage (GTDB taxonomy): Bacteria > Chloroflexota > Anaerolineae > Anaerolineales > Anaerolineaceae > UBA6107. The sequence goes on from JAYFNV010000101.1 coordinate 10,116, forward strand.
TTCGACCAGACCTTTGATCTCCTCTTCAGTGATGGGTGGTTCGCTGCTTTTTTGCACACCCAGCAGACGAAGCCCCAGATCGGTGGAGGCAGAGAGGAGATGAATAATGGGAGAAGTGATCCTGGAAATGAACTTCATAAAGCCAGCCACCCGTGAGGCGATCTTTTCCGGGTCGTTAAGGCCAAGGCGTTTGGGAATGAGTTCACCCAGTACCAGCGAGAAATAGGTGGTTACCAGTACCACTAAGAAGAGCGAAACCCCGCCAGCGTAAGGGGCCATCCAGGTGATCTTATCAAAGATGACTTCAAGCCGAGAAGCCAGGGTGGCACCGCCCACGGCACCGGTGAGCACGCCCACCAGGGTGATGCCAATTTGTACCGAAGACAGCAATTTGCTGGTGGATTTGCTTAGTTCAAGGGCAGTGGCAGCGCCTTTATCGCCTTCTCCGGCGCGCTGCTCCAGGCGGATCTTGCGCGCGGAGACCAGGGCGATCTCAGACATAGAGAAGAAGCCGTTGATGAGGATCAGACCGAACATGATCAGAATTTCGATGAAAGTGTTCATTTAATTCTCAAGAACCTCATTATCGTCTGCGCTCATCACACTTTGAATGATGTCCTGCGCGGTTTCTTTTAAGGAGTCCCTGTCCTGGGTTTTGGAGCTGATCGAGTTCCAGTAAAGGTCCAGCATCTCCAATGGCGTCAAACTGGTAAGGGTCTGGTTTTCAGGCAAACGCAGACGGGCTTCTTCCTGCGGTTTGCGCAGTAGATGGAATTCCAGCGCACCCGCACAATGCTCGCGGATGAAGGATTCATCAATAAAGGGTTCCATCTCGCGTGGATAATCAATGACCAGGCGCATGATGGCATCTTGCAGTTGTGACTTTTCCGGCAGGACCTGGCGGATCTTGGCCATCACGTCGTCGCCAACACTGATCTTAACGGCTTTATCGATGAACTTGCGTCCTTTCAGTGGGCGCAGTTCGTAGGTGGTTTTGCTGCGGTCCAGATGTACCAGCGAGAAATACTTATCGTCGCCCGCCTCGCCAAAATCAACGCGTTCAATGGAGCCGGGGTAGACCACAGGCGGGTAACTGCCTTTATTCAGGTCCTGGCTCTTGTGAATGTGCCCTAGGGCTACGTAATCGAGGCGCGGGTCGCGTACCAGATCACTGGGGATGAGCAGGTCCTTGCCAAGCATGATGGAGCGTTCATTGCCGTACATGGCGCCCTGCACAGAGCCGTGGGCGGTGAGCACCGTGGGCAGGCCGGGGTCAAGCGCTTCGAGCCAGTTGCGCAGCACGTTGCCGATGGCGGTTTCCAGTTGTTCTTTGATGGCTTCGGGTTTCGTTTCGGCCGTGTTCTGCGCTGTCATCATGGCCGAGCGAAAGATCCAGGGCAGACTGAGCAATTGCAGCGGCAGCCCTTCCAGATCGGCAGGATGCAGAAATTCAGGCTTGGCCAGCACGCGTACGTGCGGGATCTGCAGGGTATCGTACTCTTGCAGCGTGTTGGCACGTCCTGTTGCCGGGCTGACATCATGGTTACCTACCAGCAGCAGAGTTTGAATGCCTGCCTGAGAGAGGCGGATGATGCGTTTGCCCCACTCGCGCTGATAGGTGGGCGAGGGCGAACGGTCTTTGTAGGCATCCCCGGCAAAGAGCACCAGGTCCACTTTTTCTGAAATGGCAGATTCTACAATGGTATCCAGGGCATGCAGAAAGTCGGTGACGCGTACGGGCAGACCGCTGGCGGGGTCAATTTTGCCGTGAGCAGCGATATCAATATGGGCGTCAGCGAAATGCAGGATCTTGATCATTAAGGGTTAACACCGATCTGTTGCAGCAAAGCCAGGCTGGGTTCAAAGTTCTCATGAACCTTCAGGCTTTCGCGCAGGTCGGCGACCGCACTGGTCTGGTCACCGGCTTCGATCTCCGCCATGGCACGCCAGTAAAAACTTTCTTCCAGAATCGGTTCGCTCATGGCGTTGAGGGTGGTGGTGGCCAGGTTGATGACATCCTGGTAGCGGAGGGAGTAATAATAGGCAAAGTAAGGGCCGGTCTGATACCACATCATGCGCCAGGGCCGGTCGGCTTCTGGGATGTTGGGGTAAATGGTGTAGGCCTGGTCATAGGCCGAGGCGGCATCAGTATATGATTGCTGGTTGACCATGCTGCTGCCCAGATCGAACCAGGCAAAGAACTGATCGCGCACGTCGGTGAGAGCGGTGGTATCCGCTTTGGCGCGATCTGCTGCGATCTGAATGGCGGCTTTTTCATCGGCCAACGGGCCGAGTAAATTGAGCACGTCATTTTCTTTATCCTGTGGGTAGACCAGCAGGAACACATAGTTGAAAGCCCGCCAGTTGCGATAAAGGTCATCGTACCCGATGGCAAAACTGGTGGTGCCGGGTTTGGAGATGAGGAAGTATGAATCCTGGGTTTTGAACTGAGAGGTTGCGTCGTCGTAGCCGATGACCAGTTCGTAGTGGCCCATCCAGCCTTCGCCGGAGACATCAAAGCCTTTTTCGATCATCACCGGGTAGCCGGCGTTGATGAGCGCTTTGAGGGTTTGTAGATCGCCGCCAACTCGCACGATGGCCTGATATTCAGTGTTGTTAAGCACGAAATTTTGCAGCTCATAGGGCATCACGTTCTTGTCGCGGTCATTGGGTTTGACCACGGGGGCAATATCCAATTGAGTGCCGGTCCAGCGCCAGTAGGACAGGTACATAGAAAGCGTGGCCGGGCCGCAATTGTTCCAGGCCTGGGGTTCAGCTTCGACTCCCTTGAGGAAGGCGGAAGAAGGCAACGGGGTGGGGGTGATGGTGGGTGTGGCGCTGGGTTCAGGGGTGGCAGCCTGGGAGGTGCTGGTGGGTGCCACAGTGGCAGTGGAAGTTGTCTCGGTGCCAGTTTGCCCCGGTGTGAACACAATCTGTTCAGGCGGGTTCAATTTGTATTTGATCTCAGCGTAAAGCTGCTGGGCATGAAAGGACACGCGCGACCAGACGGGTGGAAGTGCCAGAACAATGGCCCCTAAAACAATAACGGCAATCAAGCCGAAGAGAAAGCGACGTTTTTTATTCATAAAGAAATTATAACATTGGCTAAAAGTGCCACAAACCAGATAGCCCCTTCTGTAAAAAACGAGATCCGGTCAATTTGACCGGATCTCGAAATTTGTTGTTACAGGTGCAGGGGAGGAGAGATCTACTTTTCAGTAAATTCGCCGTCCACCACATCACCATCAGAAGCAGCAGGACCACTTTGTTCCGGAGCGGGTCCACCTGCTTGCGGGCCAGCGGGGCCGGCTGCCTGAGCAGCAGCCTGGGAGACCTGAGCAAATTCTTTTTGCAGTTCCTCGGTCAGGCTGCGGATGCGGCTGATGTCTTCGCCAGTGAGGGCGCTGCGCAACTCTTGCAGTTTGGTGTTGAGGCTGTCCTTCAAATTGCCGGGCATCTTTTCGCCCTGCTCTTTGATGGCCTTCTCCACCTGATAGGCGGTGTTATCGCCCAGGTTGCGGACTTCAGCCAGTTCTTTGCGTTTCTCATCTTCCGCGGCGTGAGCCTTGGCTTCTTCCACCATGCGTTCGATGTCGTTCTTCTGCAGGTTGGTAGAGGCGGTGATGGTCACTTTCTGTTCGCGGCTGGTGGCCTTGTCTTTGGCGGTCACGTTGATGATACCGTTGGCGTCAATATCAAAGGTCACTTCCACTTGCGGGATGCCGCGTGGGGCAGGCGGAATGCCTTCCAGGCGGAAGCGGCCCAGACTCATGTTATCTGAAGCCATGGGGCGTTCACCCTGTAGTACATGGATATCCACAGCGGTCTGGCTGTCTTCTGCAGTAGAGAAGATCTGAGACTTGCGGATGGGGATGGTGGTGTTGCGCTCAATGATCTTGGTCATGACAGAGCCCATGGTCTCTACACCCAGAGAAAGTGGGGTGACATCGAGCAGGAGGATGTCTTTGACTTCACCGCCCAACACGCCACCCTGAATGGCTGCGCCAATGGCAACCACTTCATCAGGGTTGACGCCTTTGTTCGGCTCTTTGTTGATCAGTTTGCGGACCAGGTCCACCACTTGCGGCATACGGCTGGAACCACCTACCAAAACCAGTTCATCGATCTGGGAAGCGCTCAAACCGGCATCTTTAAGGGCAGATTCAAACGGTTTCTTGCAGCGATCCAAAAGGGGAGCGGTCATCTGCTCAAATTTGGCGCGGCTCAATTTCATCTGCAAGTGTTTCGGGCCGCTGGCATCTGCAGTGATGTAAGGCAGGTTGAGCTCGGTTTCCATAACGGTAGAAAGCTCGATCTTGGCCTTTTCGGCAGCCTCACGCAGACGTTGTAACGCCTGGCGGTCGCCGCGCAGGTCAATGCCCTGATCGGCTTTGAAGGCATCTGCTGCCCAGTTGACGACCACTTCGTCCCAGTCATCGCCACCCAGGTGGGTGTCGCCGCTGGTGGATTTCACTTCAAAAACGCCGTCGCCCACTTCGAGGACGGAAACATCAAAGGTACCGCCACCGAGGTCAAAGACGAGGATCTTTTCATTTTTCTTTTTATCCAGACCGTAGGCCAAAGCCGAGGCGGTCGGTTCATTGATGATACGCAGTACTTCCAACCCGGCAATGCGGCCGGCATCTTTGGTGGCCTGGCGCTGACTATCATTAAAGTAAGCCGGCACGGTGATGACTGCCTGGGTAACGGGTTCGCCCAGGAAAGATTCAGCATCGGCTTTCAGCTTGGCCAGGATCATGGCAGAGATCTCCTGGGGTGAGTAATCTTTGTTGGTGGCCGGAATGTGCACACGGGCATCCTGTGAAGGACCCGCTACCACCTGATATGGCACCATCTTGCGTTCACTCTCCACCTCATTGACGTGACGTCCCATGAAGCGTTTGATGGAGAACACGGTGTTTTCAGGGTTGATGACAGCCTGCCGTTTGGCAGTCTGCCCCACCAGGCGTTCTCCGTTCTTGGTAAATGCAACTACAGAAGGGCAAAGGCGTGAACCTTCAGCAGTGGTGATGACCACTGGGTCGCCGCCCTGCATGACGGAAACAACTGAGTTTGTAGTACCGAGGTCGATACCTATAATTTTTGACATTTTGTAGCTCCTTGAATCGAATATATCTTGATAGCAACTCTAAATATAAGACCCTTTTACAAGAAGAATGTTAACAAGACGTTTGAATTTCATACATATCCTGATTCGGCCGGTTTTGACCCAAAAAGCCAGCCTGGTCCACATGCTATAATGAATTTATCTGAGGATAATTATGAAGAATCGTTCCTGGCTCTCACTTACTTTTCTGATGATCTTGCTGGCAACCCTGCTGCTGGGGCTGGCGCAAACGCCTGCTTTGGCCCAAACCCAGACCAATTCCACTAATGTGGTGACGGTAAAACTGGATGGCCCGCTGACCCCGGTCTGGCGTGAGATCTTGCAGCGTTCCATAGAGCTGGCAACCTATCAGCGCAGCCAGGTGATCGTGGTGGAACTGAACACCACCGGCGGCAGTATTGACCTGATGAACGAGCTGGTGACGCTAATTTTGCAGAGCCCGGTGCCTGTAGTGGTCTACGTCTCTCCGCAAGGGGGCATGGCGGCCTCAGCGGGGACACTGCTCACCCTGTCTGGCAAATTCGCGGCTATGGCGCCTAACACCATCATTGGCGCGGCCAGCCCGGTGGGAGCGCAGGGCGAAGACATAGAATCGACTGAAGCTACCAAGGTAAAAGAGGCGCTCAAAGCCACGGTGCGCACGCTGGCCGCTCAACGCGGCGAAAAGGCCATCGCTCTGGCCGAAGAAGCCATCGAATCTGCCAAAGCCGCTTCTGCACAGGAAGCGCTGGATGCAGGACTGGTCGATTTTATTGCCACCGACATGAACGACCTGCTCAACCAGTTGGACGGTCAGGTGGTGGAAGTGAACGGCACAGCAGTCACTTTACAGACCCGCATTGCCATAATTAATGAAACGCCCATTACGCCGGTAGAAAATGTACTGGCTTTGCTCACCAATCCAAACATTGTCTTTTTGCTGCTGGCCGTTGCCGTGCAGGCTATCCTGATTGAGATCTCGCATCCGGGCGGCTGGGTAGCTGGTTTCATCGGCGCCGTACTGCTGGCGGTTTCGATCTACGGTATGAACCTCCTGTCCGTCAACTATGTAGGGCTCATTTTGATGGGCGTGGCCTTTGTGCTCTTTATTTTGGATATCAAAGCGCCCACCCACGGCGCGCTGACGGTTGTGGGGACGGCGACCTTCATTGCAGGCGCGCTGGTGTTGTTTAACTCAGCGCAGGTGCCGAAGTTTTCCAACGTATCCGTGCCATTGGTGATTACCGTGGGCGTGCTGATGGGGCTTTCGTTCTTCGCCATTGTCATGATTGCGGTGCGGGCCATGCGCGCCCCCATCATCACCGGAAAAGAATCGCTCATTGGCAAGGAAGGCTTTGCCGTGATCGCCAACCATCCAGGCGGCATCGCCCAGATCGCCGGCGAGCAGTGGAGCACCCTGCTGGCAGAAGGTTCAGCGTCCGTCGGCAAAGGGGACAGGGTGGTGGTCACCGAAGTGCGCGGGTTGAAGCTTGTGGTCAAGAAAAAAGACTAAAAATTAAGGGCTGCCGAAAGGCAGCCCTTAATCATTCAGGATCGTGAGCGTTCCATTTTCGGCTTTCTTGACCCTGCCGAAAAATTCGATGCGCTCATCTTCGACGATGATGCCGTCGCCATCAGCGCAGCCGTAAATAGGGAAGGGGTGCTGGCGGGAATACTCCAACAATTGGCGCTCGTGTTCAGGAAAAACGTTGATGTGGGGGAAGAAGGCAAAATCCAGCAGGTTTAAAGCGGCCAGATCAGCCAACTCTTCACCCGGCAAGGGAGCATCTTCGCAGAAGGCGGTGCTGCTGATCTCAGGGGTCATCAATATGGCGCCGGCACTGGCGCCGATGAGCACTCCGCCGCGCGCCACAAATCGGCGCAGGTCCTCCAACAGCCCTCTTTGTTTGAGCCAGTAGAGAAAATGAAAAGTATTGCCGCCAGAAAGATGAATGCCGTCGCATTGCAGCATGCGGGCAAAGTTCTCTGGCTGATAATGGTTGTCCAATTCGCAGGAGATCACCACGTCTATACCCAGGGCAGCATAATACGTTTTGCGATCCTGGCAATACTGCCCGTTGGGGTCGGAGGCCGAGGGGATATAGCCGATGTTGGGTCGCGGCGTAGTAAAAAGGGTCAACAAGCGCTGATTGAGCTTGTAGTTTTCAGGGATGACCTGGTCACAGTACAGGGCGAGTTTGCGCATAGGTTATTTTTGGCCCAAATGCCGGCTTTGATAATCGTCACACAGGTCGCTGAGCGGGCACTGCTCACAGGCGGGAGTTCGCGCGTGGCAGATCTCTCTGCCAAGACGGATGATGTTCAGATGAGCGGCGTAGTAAAGCTCAGGCGGCATGGAGGCTTCCATCAGATCGTGGGTCTCTTCCAGGCTGATGCCAGCGGGACGTAAGCCCAGCCTGCCGCTGATGCGGTAAATGTGGGTATCCACCGGGAAGGCAGGGATGCCCAGTGAGAATTGCAGCACAATGGCAGTGGTCTTGCGGCCGACGCCTTTGAACTTTAACAGCCACTGGCGCGCTTCTTCAAGGGGCAAACCCGCCAGGAAGCTCAGGTCCAGTTGCCCGCGTTCGGCGCTGATCTGACGCAGCACTTCTTGAATGCGTGCGCCTTTCTGGTTACCCAACCCTGCAATGCGGATGGCATCAATGACTGCCTCAAGGGGGGCGTCCCGCACGGCTTCCCAGGTGGGGAAGGTTGCTTTCAATTTATCAAAGGCCAGATCGCGGTTGCGGTCGTTGGTGTTCTGTGAAAGGATGGTGGAGACCAGCTCGTCCAGTGCAGGCAACGGGGTGCGCCAGGTGGGTTCCCCGTAAAATGCGAGCAGGCGAGCCACGACCTGCCGGGTCTTGGTCTCGCCTGTAGTTGGATCCAGTACGGGCGTAAGGGCTACTTTACTCTTCACTCAATTCCTGTGAGGCGTGTAAGTGGTTGTTAATGTAGTGTTGCAAGCCCCAGCGCAGACGCAGGGCATAATGGGCCATGCGGTCAGCAGGCGCTTCAAAAGACTTGAGCAATTGAGAGACTGATTTATCGATCTCATTGATCGGTGCGTTACTACCGATCCGCTCCAATTGGTGTTCCACCTTTTCCAGGAAGCGCACCTGTTCTTTGACCTGTTCGTGGGTCACCACACCGCCGCGGCCGGAGATGAGAGTGTACTCGCGCATGGCCGGGGTGGAGAGCAGGGCCAGGGTTTCTTTCCAGGTGGGAATATCGGCGCTGGCCAGGAATGGCGGCGCAGAGGGTACCACGGCATCCCCCAGGAAGAGCACCTTTTCTTCGGGCAGGTTGGCCCAAATGGCGCCTGTTGAGGGGCCGGGGTGATATTCCAAAAGCATCGGGTTGGCTTCCCAGTGAATCTCCAACTTCTTGCTGAAGGTGATCTCAGGCGCGGCCCAGCGGATGGAGCCGAGGCCGTTGCTGAGTTCCCATTCAGCGCCGGTTTCCACGGTCTGAGCCTTGAAGGTGACCGGGCGGTCGCGGAAGATCTGGGCCATTTTATCGTGGCCGAGCACCATGCACTCGATCTGGCGTGAGCCAAGGGTGCGGTCAAAGTGAGCATCCAGGTTGATAAGCAGCCTGTCCACACCGCCGCTCATGGTAAGCAGCGACATGCGCCAGGAGCGAATGTCTTCAGGGCGGAAGGGGGCATCGATCTGGATGAGACCATGCGGCCAGTTGATGGCACCAAGGGTGACACCGGGGTAAGCTGTTTCGATGTAAATATGCGGAGCAATTTCTTGCATTTGTACTCCTCGATCAGGGGGTGATTAATTGCGATGCTGGGGTATTGATAAGATAAAACGAGATCCGCCTTGCGGCAAATTTTCAACCCAGATTTTACCACCATGAGCCTCGACTGCAAGCTGGCAAAATGTCAGCCCCAGGCCCATCCCCTTTGAGGTCAATCCGGTATTCAACTGAACGAATTTTTCAAAGATCTTTTCGCGGGCGCCTTCCGGTACACCCGGCCCCTGGTCATCTACCCAGACTTCCAGATCTGCACCTTTCTTGGCAGCGCCGATCTTGACGGTGGAGCCGTTGGGCGAGAACTTGATGGCGTTTTCTAGCAAATTGGTCAGCACGCGGCGCATCATGTCTTTGTCCACCTGCACTTCGGGCAAATAATCGGGCGCCGTTACCAGCAGGCTGATCTCTTTACTGTGGGCGGTGGGGGTAATGGTATCTGCCGCTTCGTTGATGAGGGTGTTGGCGGGCACGGCTTCTTTGCTGGTGATGGGCTGCCCGGATTCGAGGCGGTTGATATCGAGCAAGCCGCTGATCATGCGCTGCATGCGTTCCGTGGAACGGGTGGCGATCTCATAGACCGCTTTGAGGGAGGTGCCTTCCTCCATCGAAACCAGCGTGGACATGATCTCCATGCTGGAGATGATGTTGGCCAGCGGCGAACGTAGATCGTGATAGATCATGGCGGTCAGATCCTCACGCAGTTTGTCCATGGCCTTGCGTTCTTGCAGATCGCGGAAGATCCACTGCAAATTCGGCTGGCCGGTCAGGGAGATCTCAGAAACGCTCACCTCCACCGGTGTGCGTTTGAGCAGTTTGCCCACCAGATTGGATTCATAAGAGAGCGAACCCTGGGCCGGAATATTTTCAAAGTCACTACCCACTTTTGCCTGGTAGATCTCATGGATGCTGCCAATACCGGCTTGCAGCAATTCTTCCATGGCATAGCCGGTGGACTTGACTGCCTGAAAATTGGCTTCAATGATCTTGCCCTGGCGGTCGGTGATAAAGATGGGGTCTATGTTCTCTTCAAACAGGTCATGGTAGTGCTCGCGGGCAGAACGGGCTTCCTGGAAGAGAGCGGCGTTCTGGATGGCAATGCCGGCAATATCGGCGATGGCCTGCTGCAAAGAAATATCATCAGCGGTGAAGAAGTTGGTCTGCGAATGGACGATGGTGAGCACGCCCACCAGTTTTTCGTGGGCCATCACTGGCACGCATAGAGCAGATTTGCTGCGGGTCTGTGGGTATTCGCTGGATTTTTGCGACAACCAGCGTTCGTCACTTTCGGTATCGGCAATGGCTGCCGGTTTGCGGTTGCGGATGACCCAACCGGCCAGACCGGAGGTGAGCACCGAGCGCATCTGTTCAATGGTGCTGGGAACCAATTTACCGTTCACCAACAGGGCGGCATCAAGGGCTTCTTCTTTGTCATTGAGGGTGATCAGGCTGGCACGTTCAGCACCAATATTGGCGGTAGATTGCTCCAACACCTTTTCAAGTACCAGATGCAGATCCAGCGTCGCCGAAAGTTCGCGGCTGACGTTGTAGAGAATTTCCAGAGAAGATCTCGGATTATTCAGGCTCATGGCTCCCTATTGAATGTACTTCAATCCTGAACCCGTATTGAAAAGGATCACCTTTTCATGCGGTTGGATCCAACCGTTCTCGGCCAGCAGGCGGGCAGCCTCAAAGGTGGCTGCACCTTCTGGTGCACAAAAGAGGCCTTCACTGGCAGCGATCTCTTTTTGTGCTTCTAAAATGGCGCGGTCGCTGATGGCAATGGCTGTACCACCGCTTTCGCGCAGGGCACGCAAGATCAGGCGGTCGGCAAAGACGGCCGGTACTCGTAAGCCAGAGGCCAGGGTGGCGGCATTCTGCCACAATTCGGCTCTGGGGGCATTCGTTTCAAAGGCGCGCACAATGGGGGCACAGCCGCTGGCCTGCACGCTGACCATACGGGGGCGTTCACTTCCAATCCAGCCCAGCGCTTCCAACTCAGCGAAGGCTTTCCACATGCCCACCAGGCCGGTTCCCCCGCCGGTGGGGTAGAGGATGACATCCGGGAGTTGCCAGCCAAATTGTTCAGCCAGTTCCAACCCCATGGTCTTCTTGCCTTCTACCCGATAAGGTTCTTTAAAGGTGGAAACATCGAACCAACCGTTGGCTCTGGCTTCAGCAGCGGCGGCGCGGGCGGCATCATTGATGAGCCCGTCTACCAGGTGCAGGTCAGCGCCGGATTTCTCTACTTCCACTTTGTTGGCAAGGGGGGTATCTGCTGGCATAAAGACGTGTGCCTTTACCCCGGCGCGGGCGGCATAGGCGGCAAGTGCGCCGCCGGCATTACCCGCCGTGGGGATGACAAATTCGCGCAGACCCAGTTCAAGCGCTTTGGAGACTGCCACAGATAGGCCGCGGGCTTTGAAGGAGCCTGTGGCGTTGGTGGATTCATCTTTGATGTAGAGTTGCTTCAAACCGATCTTCTGACCCAAACGTTCCGTTGGCAGCAGCGCACAATCGCCTTCACCCAGAGTGATGGCAGATTTCTCCTGGGTGACCGGCAACAATTCATGCCAGCGCCATAACCCGCGCGAGCGCTGTGAAATGGTTTCTTTGCTAACTTCCTGCTTCAAGGCCGCCAGATCATAGCCGGCTAGCAGCGGAGAAACGCAGGCAGCGCAATACGTTTGTACCGCAGCGGGGTCAAAAGTGGCACCACATTCAGGACATGTAAGAGAATTAATGTATGAAAACCGGGTTTTCATTTTATAAAGTATAGCACAAGGCGCTTTTGCCCCAAATTGCCTTGACAAATCTATGCAGGCTAATTTTTATTGGCCAGAATTACACAAAATAGGCAATTGGGGGGTATCGGAGGCATTCAGCGGTAAGCCTAAATAGGCAGAAGGATCATAGGTGTTGGCAATTTCCAGTTCATTGGTGTACTTGCCGTTGCCATCATCACGCACCACCGAGAAATGCAGGTGCACACCCGTCGGGTTGGCCGGGTCACCGGAGTAGTTGCCCTGGTAGCCCAGCAATGTGCCCGCTTTGACGAAGACCTCATGGGTGCCCGCCGGGAACTCAGCCGAGACGAAACTGTTGCCGGCCGCATCGGCCATGTGCGTGTAATAGGTCCAGATCTGTTGAGAGGGGTGGAGCGGATCAGACGGGATGCGGACGATGACCGTGGATACCCAGCCGTCTTCGCGGGTCAGGTAGCCATCGTAGGCGGCGTAGACGGGGGTGATCCCCACATCGGTGCCGGCAAAGATATCAATGCCCTGATGGCGGTGGCCGGGCTTGAAGGTATCATCCCACAGATAGCCAATAAAACCGGTGGTCGGGAAGAGAAATGGCGCATTGTTGCACTGCGAAAGGGCCGGGAGCACCCAGTCTGCATGCTCCTCCGGGTTGCGGATGAACTTGACCACGTAAGCCGTGCGGTTGCGAGAGGCGGACGGGTCTAGAAAGACGAAATAACTGACAACCAGCGCTACCACAATGAGGACAGACAGCAAGATCAGCATCAGGCGCTTCATGGCTTTGCTCAGACCAGCTCACCCAGCATGGACCACGGTCCCGTCCAGGTGATGTGCACGGGCAGCACTTTGCCCAGCAGGTCTTCTTCTGAGGAGACGAAGACCAGTTTATTGGTGGGCGTACGGCCCATCCAGCGCTTCTTTTCAATGCCCTCAAATAAAATGGGCACAGTCTGGTCTTGATAGCGGGCGTGGATCTCTGTGAGCACTTCCATTTGCAGTTTTTCCAGAGCGCGGAAACGGCGCCATTTTTCCTGATCAGAAACATCATCCGGCATGGTGCGCTCAGAAAGCGTGCCGATGCGCGGAGAGTAGCGGGCCAGGTGGGCCATATCCAGGCGCAGCTCGGCAAGCAGGTCGTAGGTGTTTTGGAACTGCTCCTCGGTCTCGCCGGGGAAGACCACAATGATATCGGTGGCAATGGAAACGCCGGGAATGCGTTCGCGGATCTTGTGTACCAGCTTGCGGTACTGATCGGCCGTATAGCCGCGGCGCATGTTTTCCAGCACCTGGTCGTCGCCGGCCTGGTTGGGGATCTCAATATGCGGCATGACTTTGGGGTTGCTGGCCACTTCATCCAGCAGGGCATCGGTCATCCAGTTGGGATGCGAGGTGAGGAAGCGGATGCGTTCCAATCCGTCAATTTTGCTCATCTGGTGGAGCAGTTTATCCAGAGTGGGGAAGCTGGGTTCGTCCTTGCCGTAGCGGTCCACGATCTGACCCAGCAGGGTGATCTCTTTGACGCCCTGCGAAACCAGGCTTTCCGCCTCTTTAAGGATCTCTTCGGGCGGGCGGCTGCGTTCAATGCCGCGGCGGTAGGGAATGATGCAGTAGGCACAGGCGTGCGAGCAACCGTAGACAATGGGAATAAAACCGCTCACCTGTTTGCCAGATTGAAAATCTGGCAGTTTGATATCGCCATCCATCAGCGCATAGCGGCGCACGGTGGCGGCAGTTTCTTCATTATGAATATCGCGCTGGATCAGAAATTCGATCAGCGGGGATGGATCAGAAGGGGGCGAAAAAACGTCTACTAATGGATAGCGTTTGCGCAGGGGATTGTTCTCTTTGATCCCCACCAGGCAGCCCATCATGTTGATCACCACGTCCGGCCGGCTGCGTTTAACCGGGTAGAGGGTGGTGAGGCGGCCAATGGCCTTTTCTTCGGCCGACTGGCGCACCACGCAGGTGTTGAGCACGATGACATCGGCTTCTTCGATGACGGGGCTGTAGCTGTATCCCATGTGTTCCAGAGCGGATGCAACCCGGTCAGAATCAGCCTCGTTCATCTGACAACCTTCGGTCCAAATATGATATTTCATGGCCCCGATTATAACAAGAAACATCGCTTCAATTGTTCCAAAACACTCCAATTTGAGCGTTCCCCCTGGGAAGTGAGTAGAATTATCCAATATGGCAACTTTGAGGAAGAAAAAATGTTTGTTTTTGGTTCTGGCTGGCCTGGTACTGATCGTGCTTGTGGCCGGGTTGGTTTTCCTTTCTTCCACCAGTCTGCAGATGCGGGCGCGCCTGGCCATGGACTATCTGCGCGGCGTGGTCAACCCCATCGGTACCCTGGCCCCTGCTGAGGGGGTGGATCTGCCCACTTCCAACGGCGTCTTTGCACCGTTTACCTCCACCGCAACCACCGGGGGGAAGAGCCGCGCAGGATCAGCCGCACCGCTCCCTGTGCAGGCCAGCCTGACCTCACCCGAATTTGTAGAGCCGCGCGATCTGCAAGGCTGGAACAATTGCGGCCCAGCCACCCTGGCGCTGGCTTTACGCATGTACGGCTGGAAGGGCGACCAGCAGACCGTGGCAGCCGTTATCAAACCCAAAGACCTGGATAAGAACGTCAATGTGGAAGAGCTGGCCAGTTACGCTCAAAGCGCTGCCGGATTGGCAGCCGCAGTGCGCGTGGGCGGCACGCTGGACGTGCTGCAGCGCCTCATCGCCGCCGGTTACCCGGTGATCATTGAGCGTGATTTCACCCTGGAAAAATCCTTCTGGCCGGGAGATGACCGCTGGTCTTCGCATTTTGTGCTCCTCACCGGGTATGACCAGAGCGCCGGCACGCTCACCACTCAGGATGCCTATTACGGCCCTGATGTTGAGGTGGATGCAGAGCAACTGGTGAGAAGCTGGAAAGCCTTTAATTACGTATATATGGTGTTGTATCCCAGTGCAGATGCCGGCAAGGTTGCCGCCCTGCTGGGCGACGAATGGTCAGAGGAGAAAGCCTACCAGACTGCCGTTACAACCGCCCTGCAGCAGACCCAGGCTGACCGTACTGACCTGTATGCCTGGTTCAACCTGGGGTCCAGTTATGTAGGTCTTGGGCAGTATGAGAGTGCCTGGCTGGCATTCAATGAAGCCCGCAAGATCGGTCTGCCGCAGCGTATGCTGCGCTACCAGTTTGGCCCCTTTGAGGCCGCCTATGCCACTGGTCGGGCTCAGGACCTTCAAGAATTGGTGAACTACGCCATGAAGACCACGCCCAACTCAGAAGAAGCCCTTTTCTGGCAAGGGAAGCTTTATCTGATGCAAAAACAACCTGCATTTGCGCGTAAGTCCTTTTTAGAAGCCCTTTCTGCCCGGCCGGGATATGCGCAGGCGCAATCTGCATTAAACAGCCTTCAATAATGCCCTCCCGGCATTTCTTTGGGGGCAAACTAAGTGTAAAATCAAAGCAATTAATGGAAGGACAACAAAAATGACAAAAAAGATTCTTCTTTCAATTCTGGCTTTGGTCCTGGTCGCCTGTCTGTTGCTCAGCGCTGCGGCCATCACCGGAGTTTTTTGGCTCACAAAAAAGGTGACCACTTCAGCGGACACTGCTGTTATTGCCACTGTGCAAAACTCAGAGGGCAGTGGGGCAGAAGGAATTACCGCCACTCCCATGCCCACCTCTGCCGGTGATTCCAACATCCCCGCTGATATTGCCAGCCAGATGGACCAGATCCAGAAAGAGGTCCTGTCTTACCGTGGACTTGAATTGACCCAACCGCTCAAACGGGCATTGATGACCCCTGAAGAGCTGCAGGATCAGGTCTTGAATGAGTTCTTTAAAGATTATTCTGACGAAGATGCCCAAAAAGATACTGAGATCCTCAGCGCGCTTGGACTATTGGCGCCAGATTTCAAATTGCGCCAATTTTACATTGACCTGTATTCCGAGCAGGTCGCCGGCTACTACGATGATCAGACCAAAGACATGTATGTGATCTCTGGCGAGGGCTTTACCGGTACTGAGCGCATGACCTATGCCCATGAGTTCACCCATGTGCTGCAAGATCAGACCTACGACCTGGAGAACGGCCTCAAGAGCAATGAAGAGTACTGCAAGAATGAGACGGAATATTGCGCCGCAGTGCAGGCCCTCATTGAAGGAGACGCTACGCTGAGCGAGTATTTCTGGTTGGCCAAGTACTCCACCGACCAGGACAAGCAAGACATCACCAACTTCCAGCAAACCTACACCAGCCCGGTCTATGATAAAGCTCCAGGGTACATGAAGCAAGATTTTCTCTTCCCGTACAGCCAGGGCTATGACTTTGTTAATTATCTTTACACCCGCAACAAATGGCAGAGCATTGATGATGCTTTCAAGAATCCGCCTGTTT
Source organism: Anaerolineaceae bacterium (assembly GCA_034933225.1). Taxonomy (GTDB): domain Bacteria; phylum Chloroflexota; class Anaerolineae; order Anaerolineales; family Anaerolineaceae; genus UBA6107. Next base: position 26,156 of record JAYFNV010000101.1, read on the forward strand.
CCACCGAGCAGATCCTGCACCCGGCCAAGTACCCCACCGATAAGCCCGTCAAGGTGGATGTTCCTGACCTGCTGCCGGTACTGGGCGATGGTTGGCAGCAAGATGAAAGCAATGTGATGGGCGAATGGTACACCTACCTGATCCTGGCCTACGGGCGTGATAGCAGCTTCCAGTTGCCAGAAACAGATGCCAAAGATGCCTCTGCCGGCTGGGGCGGCGATACCTACGCTTACTATTCTGACCCAACCAGCGGCGAATTCGCCCTGGTGTGGCGCACTTTGTGGGATTCCAATAATGACGCCGGACAATTCTGGACGGCCAGCCAGACCTATGGCAGCGACCGCTGGGGCCAGTCAACTTCGTCTACAGAGGATGCTATCCAGTGGAAGACTCAGCACGATGGCTACGTGCGCATGCAGCGTGATGGTAAATACGTGTTATGGACGATGAGCCCCTCTATGAAGGTGCAGCAAGAGATCTTGACCAGTCTGGAGAGCGCCAAGTAATATGCCTTTGGATCTTTCCCGCGTAAAAGCGATCTGTTTTGACGTGGACGGCACGCTCAGCGACACCGATGATGAGTGGGTGGCGCGCTTTTCTGCCAGATTGATGCGTATGAACTTTCTTTTCAGACAGCGCGACCCCAAACGGTTCGTGCGGCGCATGGTGATGTTCAGTGAAAGCCCCTCCAACTTTGCCTACTACTGGTTGGACCGGCTCAGCCTGGACGACAACATTGCCCGCCTGTATGAGCGCGCAATCCTGCAACGGAGGATGAGCCCGCGCCCCTTCTGGCTGATGAACCATGCCAGAGAGTTGCTGACCCTGCTTGCAGAGCGCTTCCCGCTCAGTATCGTCAGCGCGCGGGACGAGCTCACCACCATGCGCTTTGTGGACCAGTTCTCGCTGGCGCCTTTTTTTAAGGCGTTTGCCACTTCACAGACCTGTGAGCATACCAAACCCTATCCGCAGCCTGTGTTATGGGCAGCAGAACGCATGCAGGTTCCAGCCGCGAACTGCCTGATGATCGGTGACACCACCGTGGATATCCTGGCTGGCAAGGCAGCCGGAGCCCAAACAGTGGGGGTGTTATGCGGCTTTGGCGAGGAGGGCGAACTCCGCAGGGCCGGGGCGGACCTGGTCGTCAAAGACCTGAAGGAATTGTTCGACCTGTTTAAATAATAAAGGCGCCGTGAGGCGCCTTTTCTTTTGCTATTTCATCAAGTCTACGAGAGCCCGGTAACCGATGACCTGGAGGCCGATCTCTTTGATGTGCTTGCGAAGATCATCGCTCATGAAGTCATTGTAATTTTCCACGCGGGCCTGCCAATCGGGGGCAATGGCACGCAGTTCCGGGGTGTCTTTGTTGGGGTGCAGAATGAAGTGGGTCAGCCCCGGTTTGAGGTCAGAGAGGTACTTCTTGGTGCGGTCCAGGTGTTCCTCTGAAGGGATCAGCGGCAACTGCACCAAATGGTCAAGCAGGGGAATGCCCTGGGCTTCCAGCTTCAAGATCAGGCGGGCGGCCAGTTTGGCGGTGAGCGCATCCAGGCCGGCGCCGCGCCATTCAGTCTCATCCATGCGGAAGATCATGGGCGGCAATTTGAATTGTTTGGCCAGCGAGACGTAGCCAGACATGAACTTGGCGGCGGCCACTGAGCCCATGTGAGTGTCAATGTGGGTCGCCTGCAAACCGGCATCCAGGGCGCGTTTGATCTGCGTTTCCAGCTCGTGTTTGGCTGCCCCTGCGCGTGCTGATTTCTGCACGCCGGCTGAGGTACGCGGGAAATAACCCTGTTCATCCATCAAGCCGGAGCGCGGGTCACGGGTGGAGAGGGGCCCCCAGCGGTAGAACTTCCATTCGCTGGTCAGGGTCAGGTGCACACCCAGATCGGCCTGCGGGTGATTGCGGGCATATTCCAGCGCGTAATTGGACCAGGGGCAGGGCATCATGATGGCGCCAGAAGAAATGATGCCGGCTTCCCAGAGATCGGAAAAAGCATCGACATTGGACTGGTCCATGCCGATGTCATCAGTATGAATAATGGCCACCCGGTCAGTGGGGGCAAAGCCAAGTTTTTTCAGAACAGGGTTGGGGGTTTGTGACATTGCAGTACCTCAAAATAAGATAAGTGAATTGTAGTTGTGTTTCAAAAAAACACAAATAGTTTTAGGGGAGAACCGTGAATTGAATGGAAGCCGAATCGCTTTCATTGCCGGCGCTATCAAATGCCTTGATCTGCAGGGTGTGCTTGCCGCGCGTGGCCGTCCATATTGAGGTGTAGGGAGCAACTGAACGCTCCTCCACCTTCTTGCCGTCCAGCCAGAATTCCACTCGTGCCAGAGCTACGTTATCGCTGGCATTGGCGGTGAGCAGCACTACGCCTGCATTGGGGGTGACCTCGGCGCCGTCCTGCGGGGAGAGGATGCTGATCTGCGGCGGGGTGTTATCTACGGTCACCTGGATGACTGCCGTCTGGATCTGGTTGTTCTGCTGCACTACATTCAGACGCAACGCGTACAGCCCTTCCAGCCCGGTGGTATCCCATTCAGCCAGGGTGCCGTTCACCACGGGTGCGTTCTGGCTTTCACCGATCTGCTGCCAGGTATCCGGGTTGATGCCCTGACCGAACTGCACGCCAAAAGAGGCCAGATCTTCAAGGTTGGCCGTGCCGCTGATGGTGACCTTGCCTGCAATGGGAGCAAACAGGCTGGGACTGCTGATCTGAATATTGGGGTTGGTCTGGGCGGTGGAAATGGCATCGTAGCCCTGGGGGGGCACAGCCAACCCGGCGGATTCAGCCCAGCTACGCAGGGAATCTGGAACGTTCAGATAAGTGCGTTCTTCCACCAGGGCGGCCGGTGTGAATACGGTGGCCAGCAAACCGGTTTCGCGGTTGACCTCCATCTTTTCATACAAAGTATCAGCCTGGGTGGGTTCGTTGCCGGCGATGAAGACATCTGAGGTGATGTTGGGGCAAATGGCCGTGGGCAGCATGCCAGACGGGGAGCAGATCTGCACTTCGTTCACATCCAGCGGTTTGGCCCAACCTTCATCGGCCTGGTCGGCAGTGGTGTACTGGATCATGGCGCGCCACAATCCGGCAGCCATGCGCGCATCCAGGTTGGAGGTTGAATTCTCTGAGGCGCTCATGCCCAACCAGGTGAGCACCAGGGTCTGCGGGGTATAGCCCACCGTCCACACCTGATCTTTGCCCTGGACCTGACCCAGCTTGACCGCAACCGTCTTGCCCACTTCCAAAACGTTGGGGTGGCCCAGACTGGTCCAGCGCGCGCTTTGGTCGCTGAGGACGTGATTGATCAGATAGGCAATGGAAGTGCTCACCACTGCGCTTTGCTGTGGTTGGGAAGCATCCAGCAGTACCTGACCGTTGCTGCTGCGCACCTGTAAGATGGCGGCTGGTTCGATCTGTTCGCTTTGCGGGTCATAGAGGCCGTATTTGCTGCCGCTGGCTGCCAGGGTGGCATAGGCCTGCGCGATCTGGAATAAGTCCGTTTGACCTCCGCCAAAGAGGATCTCGGCACCGGCGTTTTGAGCTTTGGGGGCGGTCAAACCGGTGGAGGCGGCAAAGGTCCAGATGGTTTGCGCATCGATCTGGTTGAAGACGCCGCTGATGGGCACGACATAATCATTGGCCAGCGCCAGCCGGTAATTAACCGGTCCGTGGAAGGTACCATCGGGGTTGGCGGCGCTATCCAGGTCCGTGGGCAGGGTGGCGGGAGCATCCCATACCAGGGTGGCGGGGGAACTGCCGCGGGCAAATGCCGCCAGGGTGACGAACGGCGAGAGCAGACTGCCGGCCTGGAAATTAGGAATCGAGGGGGTGTTGGTAAGGGAGGTGGGCGCTTTGTAAGCCAGGATCTGGCCATTCTGCGGGTCCAGAATGAGGCTGGCGCTCAGCAGGTCGGCGCTGCCTTGCCAATCAAATTGCTGGGTAGGCAAATAGGCGGCTGCCGGGCAAGCCTGTGCGTCATTGGCGCCGGCCTGATCGCCAACGACGATCTGCAGCAGCGCACGTTGGGTGGTGCAATCCAGTTGGGCTTGCAAAGTGGCATCCAGCGTGGTGATCACATCCAGGCCGCCGCGAGCCACCCGGTTGGCGCCCAGCAGGTCGCCCAGTTGCTGCTCGGCGTACTGCACAAAGCCGGAATTGCCCTGGCCGTCTGATGCGGGCACGGGCGCAAAGGTCAAAGGTTGTGCGCTGGCCTGGTTGAATTCTTCTGAACTCAGCACACCCGCCGCAGCCACGGTTTTTAAAAGCTGCTGCTGGTTTTCCAGCGCAGCCGCGGGAGCATCTACGGGGTTGAGGGCAGGCGATTCAATAAGCGAGACCAGCAGCGCGGATTCAGCAATGTTCAGGTCAGCCGCCGATTTACCCAGATAGAGTTGGGCGGCGCTCTCAGCGCCAAAGGTATTGTGTCCAAAATCGGCGCTGTTCAAGTACCATTCCAACACCTGGGTGCGGCCGTAGCGCAGGGTCACCTGGCGGGCCAACAGCTTCATTCGCAACGCGGTGCGTGGAGAGTCTGCTTCATCGGCCAGCAGCAGTTCCTTTACCAGCCTTTCTGCAAGGGTATGAGCTTGGGGGTCCAGCCAATCCGTTGCATCCACGCCGTCATCCGCCCAAAAACCGGGGTCAAGCACGGCCACATTGAGGCGCAGCAATTGCAGGCTAAAGTGGCCGGGTTCATCGGGGTTGACGCTCAAAAAGGTGCGCCGTTCGCCGCTGTTGCCCAGGGTGGCCAACACCTGCTGCCCGGAACGGTCCAGCAGGCGGGTGGGCTGCAGCAGCTCCCCATTTTGACGGTTAAGCAATACGGGCAACTGTTCAATGGCAGGCAGATCGTTGCTCAGCCAGGCATACAGGAAGCCAGCCGCCAAAAAGAGCACGCAAATAGAAATTGAGATCATCGCCAGCGCCAGGCGGGCGCTTGCGTTGAGAGCCATCGCGCCAGTCTGGCGTGAAAGTCCACGTTTGGCCTGTCTTTGTTTGATGAGGAGGTAGACCTTTAGACGTTGCACATTTCCCGTTCTAAGGCGTGGGGGTTTTTCCCGGTGTGGGTGTTTTGCCAGGGGTAGGGGTGAGGGTGGGGCGCTCGGTGGGTGTGGGAGTGTAGAGCAGCTCCATTTGGCTTTCTGCATCCGCGCGCAGATCGGGCGGCAGCACCACACCGGGGTAGGCCAGGGCCTCCTTAAATTTGCTGACGGCCGCACCGGGCTGATCGAGCACGATCAGGGCTTTGGCACGCCAGTAGAGCAGTTCGGCTTTCTGGGCATCCGTTTTGGCGAATTTTTCTGTGTAATCAAAAGCGTTATAGGCGGCACCGGCCAGCGTTTGGGAGAGCAAGACGCGGCCTTTGCCTAAATTGGCATCAAAATTGTTGTAGTCAATGCGCAGCACCGAATTGTAATCATCGGACGCTTCATCGATCTTGCCCTGCTTAAGGTAGATCTCAGCGCGCAGCAAGTAGGCTTCTACCGATTTGCTATTCTGTGTGATGACAGAGCTTAATAAGGAATACGCCTGGTTGGAATCACCGGTCTCATAATAAGCCTCTGCCAGCAAGGCCTGCGCCTCAAAGTCGGCGGGGGTCTTATCGATGACGGTCAACAGCGGTTGGATGGATTCCTGGTACTTGCCGGTGAGTTGCAGGGCTTTGGCCCATACTTTGTAGATGGGCAGCAGGGAGCGGTCCAGTTGGCGGGCTTTCTGGATGGAATCGAGTGCCTTCTGGTTCTCACCGGTGAGCAGATACGCCTGGGCACGCACCAATTCAGCGCGGGCAGTGTTGGCGGTATCAGGGCCTACCTTTTGCAGCCAGGTAAGGGCGCTGGCGGGGTCGTTCAGCTTGAGGCTGGTTTCTGCCAACTGCATGAACGCTTCATCATAGGCGGGGTCCAGCTCAACCGCCTTGCTAAAGTTTTTCAGGGCTTCTTCCAGCTTGACGGGCGATTGGGCCAGGTAGACCAGGCCTTTGCCCAGGTAGGACGGTGCAAAGTTGGCATCCAGTTTGATGCCCTGGTTATAGGCAGACATGGCGTCTGTATATTTTCCTTCAAAGCGGTAGACATCGCCCAGGTGATAGTAAACATCCGCAGAGTTGGGCTCATCTACCAACACCTGTTTGAAGTACTCTTCTGCTTTGGCCCAGTCGCCTTTATCATAGGCGCGCAGGGCGGTGTTGTAGGCTTCAAGGCGATTGTGCGGCGTTGCCACATACATGGGGGTGGGGGTAAAGGTGACATCCAGTTCAATGGAGAACGGCGCCAACCCCGTGGCGGTGACGGTGGGGGTGAGGGTGGCGGTGCCAGTGGGCAGGGGGGTGATGGTGAAGCGTAAGATCTCACCCTGTTGCGCCTGGTTTCTGGAATTCATGGCCAGGATCACACCAACCCCAAACAACCCGATGATGGCGATTCCCAGTATGGAATAGAAGACGACGCGTGAACGCATTCCCTTAGAAACATGGGGCAGTTCATCCGCCAGTTCCATGGGGGTTTTCCAGGGGGTGCGCATTTGTTCAAACGGAATGGGGTGGGTAAGCTGCGGGGCTTTTTCACCCATCACACGCAGACCCAGTGCGGCATCCTGATTCTCAGGGTCAATGGCAAGCGCTTCACGCAAGCAGTAAACGCGTTCTTTTTGCGTATCCACCACTGTGCTCATCCACAGCCAGTAATCTACATTCTTGCGGTCGGTCTTGAGCAGACGTGAAAGCAGCTCACGGGCTTTGACAAAGTCGCCATTGTGGATGGCAACCAGTGCTTGCTGATAAAGTTCCTGCTCAGGGGTCATACCTAAAGTGTAGCATAGGCTAAAAACCTGGGCAAGAGAATCGGGTTATAATGCAAAATATGAAACCACGAAATACATTTCTTGCGATCCTTTTGCTGGGCGGCATGTTGGGGTTAACCGCCTGTGCTTCTGGGGCGCCTACCCAGCCGGGCGGGTTTGCCGGTGTGGATGCCCTGACCCCCTACAATACGGCCACCTCCACGGCCACACTCACGATCACCCCGGTGAATGCGCCTACCCAGACGCCCAAACCGACCATCACCCCGACCACCTTCATTTATACAGCCAAGACCAACGATACCATGTGGACCATCGCCGCCAAGAATGGCGTTTCTCTGGATGCCATCTTGAAAGCCAACCCGGATGTGAACCCGTACACGCTTTCCGCGGGGACGCAGGTGGTGGTACCGCCTTCTTCAGGCAGCACGAGCGGCACGCCTACACCCATCAGCGCGACGGCGGTGCCTTTAGTGCTCAAAGAGCCGGTATGTGCCCCCTCTTTGACGGGTGGGTTGTACTGCTTCGCATTAGTGGAAAACAATCAGGAGTATTCGGTGCAAAACCTGACCGCTCAATTTACCCTCACCAACCCGGAAACCGGTGAACAGGTAGAGGCGGTAGGCTCCCTGCCATTGAACCAGTTAAAAAGCAAAGACAGTCTGCCCTTGTTTGCCTACTTTGCGCCGCCGGTCTTCGCCATACCCAGGGTGACGCTCACCCTGCTGACCGCTTTGCCGGTGAGCAGCACCAGCACCTCCGTTCTGGAGGTGTCCATCCAAAACTCCAAAATAGAGATCGCCAGCGATGGTAATTCGGCCACGGTGAGCGCTAGTCTGGCGCTTAAAGATGCTGCCTCCACTGCCAATCACCTCTGGGTGGCGGCTGTGGCCTATGATGCCCAGGGCAATGTGGTGGGCGTGCGCCAATACGAAAAGAACGCCGACCTGAGCAAAGGTCAAAGCACGGATTTCACACTGTATGTCTACAGCATCTCAAATAAAATTGATCACGTGGATCTGTTTGGGGAAGCGAAACAACAAGCGCAATAGATTTTAGGATCCGCCCCAGACAAGAAAACTGTCTGATACGCAAATTGATTGATCGGAGTCGCCTTTGAGGCATACCTGGTAGACCAGGATGGTGCCATTGGCGACTTCTTTCATTGCAGGCAAGATCACAGAAGCGCGGCCATCCATGCCGGTCTTGGGCAGGTCGGCGGAGTAGGTGCTGCCATCTGGCAGGTTGACGGTTATGACCGCATCCAGGTTGCCGATTGGCTGCTGGTTGTCTTTTTGAGTCACCAGAATATCGATCTTCTGTTGTTCCTGCTGGCTGAGTTCTTTGTATTGCTCGGCTACCTGTAAGGTCACCGTATCCGGGGTGATGGGTCCCTTTTGCGGCACGGGGGCATTCTCGCCGCCCAGTTGTTGGGCATACAACTGACCCAGCGCAGACATGCTCACCTGGCCGGAAGCCGAATCATAATCGAGGCAGTAATTTTCAAAGCACTGGCGGTAGATGTTGCCGTCATACTGAAAGACCTCATCAATGGGGTTGCCGGAGAAATCCAGGCCACCGTGGGCGGCGATGAATTTATCAAAGGGGATGGGCACGTGCAGCCCCAACGACCCTTTGATGCGGTAAAAGACCATGTTTTCAGCGGTGCCGTATTTTTGTTTGACCAGGTCGGCCTGCGGGATGTTGAGTACTTTGGAGAGGGCGCGCAGACGCACGTTGCTGAGGTCATTGACCGGGGCGTAAACCACGGCATTGGCATACACCTGTTCTTCGTTGCCGTCACTGGCAATATACGGCTCGGTGACGGGGGCACCTAAAACGGAGGTGTCGCCCATCTTGGAAAGCCCGTTCAGCATGGGTTGGTCAGATTGGGCTTTGTTGGCGTTGAGGATGATGGCATCCACTGAGGGGGTGTACGAGCAGACATCCGTGCAGCCAAAGGCGCCATAGGCCAGCAAATGGGCAGCACTATCGGCTTCGCCAAATTTGCGGTAAAAGCCCACGTTCTCAAAGAATTGTTCGTAGCGTTTTTGCTGGTAATTAATATGTACCTGGGTGAGTGGGCTGCCGGTAAAGCGGGCGCCGGAAAGTTTGTTGTAAAGGGCCAGAAAGCCATCATCAATGGTATAGCCATCGATCACCTGGCTGCCGCTCTGGGCAGCGGCCTGGGCGGGGTCCTCTTTGACGTTCATGGAATTTCCCAACGGGTAGAGCAAAAAGCGGCTGGCATCTGAGACCATGGGGTTCAGGCACATCAGCGCACTGACGGTGAACTGGCAATCGTAAGACTGCACCGAGACCGTATCTGAGATGGCTGGCCCCAGTACTTCTTCTCCACCCAGGGTGGAATAGAACTCCCTGAAGCGCGGCGCCACAGTATAGGTTTTGTTGGCCTGTGCCTGATTACCGGCAGTGCCACAGGCCGATAAGATCAGCGTGGCTGCCAGTAATATAGGAAGGAGTGTATTTCTACGAATGCGCATCGACAGGGACAAAACTCCGTGAATACCAATTAAAAGGTCTTAGAATGCACCTAGAATAATTATACGAGAATCGCAGATAAATACGACAAAATTGTGCAGGTTCACAAATCTGACAGGTGGCGGGCGAGGCCGGGCGCCTTGCTTCGGTGGTAGAATGAGGGGACTACCCCTTTCTGCGGAGGATGGAATGACGGAAGTTGTCATTGTAGATGCGATTAGGACCCCGATCGGAGCATTGGGGGGATGTTTGTCTAAAGTACGGCCAGACGATATGGGCGCAATGGTCCTCAAAGCACTGGTCGAACGAAATCACCTTGACCCCAACGAAATTGAAGAAGTTTATATGGGCTGCGCCAACCAGGCCGGCGAAGATAACCGCAACGTGGCGCGCATGTCTGCCTTGTTGGCCGGGCTGCCTGCCAGCGTGCCTGCTGCTACTGTGAACCGCCTTTGTGCTTCTGGGCTGACGGCAGTCAATATGGCATTCCAGGCCATCCGAAGTGGCAATGGTGATGTCTACCTGGCTGGCGGCATGGAAAGCATGTCGCGGGCTCCGTATTCCTTCCCCAAAGCCGAACAGGGTTTCGCTTTTGGCAACCTCACCGCCTATGATACCGCTCTGGGTTGGCGTTACCCCAACCCGCGCATGGAAAAACTTTACGGCACCGACCCCATGGGCGTGACCGCCGAAAATATTGCCGCTCAGACCGGCATCTCCCGTGAGGCACAGGACGCCTTTGCAGTAGAAAGTCACCGCCGCGCTGTTGCCGCCATTGATAGTGGTAAATTTACACAAGAGATCCTGGCAGTGAGCATCCCACAGAAAAAGGGTGAACCTATTGTGGTCTCTCAGGATGAGCGTCCGCGCCGTGATACTACCCTGGAAACTTTGGCCAGGCTCAAGCCGGCCTTCCGCGAGGATGGCAGTGTGACTGCCGGCAATTCCTCTGGCATGAACGATGGCGCCGCTGCTTTGCTCCTGATGAGTGCAGAAAAGGCCAAAGCCCTTGGGCTCAAAGCCCTGGCACGGGTGGTTTCCTGCGCCGCTGCTGGTGTAGAACCGCGTGTGATGGGCCTGGGTCCCATCCCGGCGACCCGTAAGGCGCTGCTGCGTGCCGGGTTGAAAGTGGAAGACCTGCAACTGGTGGAACTCAATGAGGCTTTTGCTGTGCAGGCTCTGGCGGTGATGAACGAGCTGGGCTTGAACCCCGAAATCACCAACGTCAACGGTGGCGCAATTGCCCTGGGGCACCCGCTGGGTTGTTCCGGTGCACGAATTTTGACCACCCTGGTGCATGAAATGGGCAGACGTGCCGCCTCTGCTGCACGTCCCTTCTACGGTCTGGCCACCCTGTGCGTGGGGGTGGGTCAGGGCGAAGCCACTGTTGTAGAGTGGTTGGGTGCTTAAGCAGAATGGATTGAATTTTGGTGTTGAAACTGTCTACATGCCTGTGTGGTCTGGATAAATTCAAAAAATCTCAAAAAGGTATTTGCTGCATTTTAATTTGTTTGTAAGAATCATGATGTAGGCTGAAGATACAGGTTTCAGGCAATTGATCTCAACTTGACCGTTTACAGGAGGTACGAATGCCCCCAAAGGGTAGAATCAAAGTCAATGAAATCTATTGCAAGGGTTGTGAGCTGTGCATAACTGCCTGCCCGCAGCAAGTATTAGGCCTCGCTACTGATCACATCACTGCCAAAGGGTACCACCCCGCCGCGTTGATCGCAGAAGGCTGCACCGGTTGTGCGGTCTGCTCGGTCGTTTGTCCCGAAGCTGCCATTACCGTTTATCGTGAAAAAACCGGAACCAACCGGATCCCTGCTTAGGAGGCTACGCATGGCGAGAGAATTAATGAAAGGCAACGAAGCCGTAGCCGAAGCCGCCATTCGTGCGGGTGTAACAGCCTACTTTGGTTACCCCATTACCCCACAGACAGAATTATTGGAATATATGTCCAGACGCATGCCCGAATTAGGGCGTGCTTTCGTTCAGGCAGAAAGTGAATTGGGCGCCATCAATATGGTATACGGCGCCGCCTGTACCGGCAAGCGTGTGATGAGTTCCTCGTCCAGCCCCGGTGTCAGCCTGATGACAGAAGGCATCTCCTACATTGCCGGTACCGAATTACCGGTCGTGCTGGTAGATGTGATGCGCGGCGGCCCCGGCCTGGGCAATATTGCCCCGGCTCAGGGTGATTACAACCAGATGGTCCACGGCGGCGGTCATGGCGATTATCGCTGTATCGTCCTTGCCCCTGCCACTGTGCAGGAATCGGTAGATCTGACCGTGCTGGCCTTTGACCTTGCCGAAAAGTACCGTTCGATCGTGGTGGTACTCACGGATGGCTCCATCGGTCAAATGATGGAACCCTGCGAACTGCCCCCGTATCAACCCATTAAAACAACCACTCCCGATTGGGCCACCAATGGCTCTGAGGGTAGAGAGCGCCGTGTATTGACCTCCATCAACCTGGACGCGGCTGCGCAGGAAATTACTGATTTCCGTTTGATGCGCCGCTGGCAGGAGATCGAAGCCAATGAGATCCGTGTAAAGTCGTACTTCATGGATGATGCCGAATTTGCCGTCACTGGCTATGGCTCTGCCGGGCGTCTAGCCCTCTCTGCCGTCCGTGCAGCCCGTGCTGAAGGCATTAAAGTAGGCCTCATTCGCCCCATCACCGTCAGCCCCTTCCCGCGCAAAGTATATGAAGAGCTGGCTGGCAAGGTGAAGAATTTATTGGTAGTAGAAATGAGCGCCGGTCAGATGCTGGAAGATGTGCTGTTGGCCACCAAGAACAGCCTTCCGGTTGAATTCTTCGGCCGCATGGGGGGCGTTGTGCCTTTCCCCGATGAGGTTCTGGAAGAGATCCGCCGCATGGCCCAGGGCAACCTCAGCACAGAAGGGCACCCACGTGACCGCTGGCTGGCCCGAATGGCCACGAAAGGTTTATAGGAGTTGACCATGACCGAATTTGATATAGAAAACGAAGTCTTAGTTTATGAACGTCCAGATTCTTTAACGGATGTCTCAACTCATTATTGCCCTGGCTGTACACATGGCGTAGCGCAGCGTCTCATCGCTGAAGTTTTAGATGAGATGGGTCTGCGTGAAAAAACCATTGGGGTGGCTTCTGTGGGTTGTTCTGTATTCGCCTACAACTATTTTGATTTTGATTTCATTCAGGCACCGCACGGCCGTGCCCCGGCCATGGCCACCGGCATCAAACGTGTGTTGCCCGAGAAGACCATCTTTACCTATCAGGGTGATGGAGACCTGGCTTCCATCGGCATGGCAGAGATCGTCCATGCTGCTGCCCGCGGCGAGAACATCACCGTGTTCTTTGTGAACAACACCAACTACGGCATGACCGGCGGCCAGATGGCCCCTACCACCTTGCCTGGTCAGGTGACCAGCTCATCACAGCGCGGCCGCGATGTAGAAACCCAGGGGTACCCCATCCGCATGTCTGAGATGCTTTCTTCTTTGGATGGCGCCAGTTACGTGGTGCGCCGCTCTCTGGGCGACCCCAAGAACATCCGCATGGCCAAGAAGGCCATCCGTACTGCTTTTGAAGTACAGCAGCACGGCCTGGGATTCTCTATGATCGAATTCCTCTCCATCTGCCCCACCAACTGGGGCATGACCCCGTCTGTCGCGCTGCAATGGCTCAACGATAAGATGGTGCCCTACTACCCGGTTGGAGATTACAAAGTTCACCCGGCCATCGCCGAGATCAAGATCTAGGAGGCATTTATGCAGACAGAGATCATTATCGCCGGCTTCGGTGGGCAAGGGGTCCTTTTTGGCGGCCAGCTTCTTTCTTACGCTGCCATGGATGAGGGCAAAGAAGTGACCTGGATCCCCTCCTACGGTCCTGAAATGCGCGGCGGTACAGCCAACTGCACCGTGGTCATTTCTGATGAAGAAATTGGCAGCCCATTTGTGCATCGTCCCGCGGCTGTGATCGCCATGAACCGTCCTTCGCTGGACAAGTACGAAGCTCTGGTGCGCCCCGGTGGGGTATTGGTGATCAATACCTCCATGGTGGACCGCAAAGTGGAACGTACGGACATCCAGGTGGTAGAAGTGGATGCGAATGCCCAGGCCGAGAAGTTGGGCGATCAGCGCATGGCCAACATGGTCTTGCTGGGCGCCATGCTCTCCAAAATACCGGTGCTGCCGGTAGAGGCCATTGAACGGGCGCTCAAAGAACACTTGCCGGCGCGGCATCAGCGCCTGCTGGCCCAAAACTACCGGGCTCTTCGTGAGGGCGCCGGGTTTGACGTGTAACTGGATCAGACGAATGAGGACCGGGAGCAATCCCGGTCTTTTTGTTGAATGGCATGCCGTTTGGGTGACCTTCGTCCGAGAGTGCCGCGCTTGCATTCGAAATTGAATTATGATATGATATTTCCATCGCCTGAGAAAACTATACGTTTTCTCTTATTTTTATAGAAAATCCATCCGTTCGGAAGGATTTTCGTTTCTTATTAGGTAGATTTGCGGAATCAGGTCGGGGAGTTCTCTGACCGCCATAATCGTACCGGAAGGAAATTCAATGCCTACATCATTCCTGACTCGCGAAGGATTTGAGAAGCTGCAAGAAGAGCTTGATTTTTTGCGTTCCACAAAACGTGAAGAGATTGCCAACCGCCTCCATGAAGCTATGGAGGGGGGTGAACTGATCGAAAATGCTGAATATGAAGCTGCCAAAAATGAACAGGCCTTCGTTGAAGGCCGTATTAAAGAATTGGAAATATTACTGGCCACATCCAGAGTGATCGATGAAGCCCCTGTTTCCAGCGGAATTCAGGTAGGATCCTGTGTCACCTTACTTGAAGAAGGCAGCAAAGACAAAGAAGAGTATATTATTGTGGGTGCGGCCGAAGCCGACCCCGCGGATGGCAAGATCTCCAACGAATCACCCCTTGGACGCGCCCTTTTGAACCACAAAGAAGGTGATCTGGTCCAGGTGGATGCCCCTGCCGGCTCCTTTAAGGTGAAGGTGGTCAAGGTAAGCTAATTTGCTTATCGGGGGTCACACCTTTGAAGTTGCCCGGGTGATCCAAACTCTGAAACATGAGGCCTGCCCCCAAAACTTATCGGGGCAGGCTTTTATTTTTGAAAAAGGAAAGTAAAAAATGGAACTCTCTGATCTTGAAAAGATTCGTTACGACAAAATTCAAGCCATGCGTGCCGCCGGGATGGAGCCATATCCTACCCGTTCTGAGGTCACAGCCACCATCGCCGAGGCCACCCAGGAATTTGAAGACGCCGAAAATGCGCCAAACGTCAAAGTGACCCGGGCTACCCTGGCGGGCCGTTTGCGCTCCATCCGCCTGATGGGCAAACTGGCTTTTGCGCATATTGAAGATGGTACCGGCAAGATCCAGCTCTTTTTGCGCGTCAACGAGCTGGGCGAAGAAAACATGGATCTTTTCAAGACTCAATTTGACCTGGGCGATTTTATCCAGGCCAGTGGTGAAGTCACCCGCTCCCGCTCTGGTGAAGTAAGCCTGCTGGTGGTCAACTTTAAGATGTTGGCCAAGTCCATTACCCCGCTGCCGGCTGCCAAAGATGAAGTGGTGGATGGGCAGGTGGTGCGCCATGCCAGCCTGGCCGACCCTGAGACCCGCTACCGTCAGCGCTACGCTGATCTGGCCGTCAACGAGGAAGTGCGCAAGATCTTCCGCACCCGGGCAGCCATCACCAATTCTCTGCGAAACTACCTCAACGAGCGTGGCTTCCTGGAAGTAGAAACCCCCATTTTACAGCCCATCTACGGAGGCGCCGCTGCCAAGCCGTTCGTGACCCATCACAACCAGTTGAAGCAAGACCTCTACCTGCGCATCTCCTTTGAGCTGTACCTTAAACGCCTGGTAGTGGGTGGCTTTGACCGCGTCTACGAGATCGGCCGCGATTTCCGCAACGAAGGTGTTTCTTACAAACATAACCCTGAGTTCACCCAGCTTGAGTTTTACTGGGCCTATGCAGATTACCTGAAGGTCATGGAATTGACCGAGAACATGATCGCCTATGTTTGCGACCAGGCGCTCGGCACCCGCAAGGTCAGCTTTAATGGCAACGAGATCGACTTTAATCCCCCCTGGCAGCGTGTCGATCTGCGCGAAGGGCTCATCAAAGCCACAGGTATTGATATCAACGCCTACCCCGATGCCGAAAGCCTGGCCAGGGTGATGCTTGAAAAAGGCATGAAGTTCAACCCCAAGGTGGCCCGTGGCAAGCTCATCGATCATCTGCTGGGCGAATATTTGGAGCCGACTTTCATCCAGCCGACCTTCCTGTACGATTACCCGCGCGATATCTCCCCGCTGGCCAAGAACAAACCCGGCGACCCCACCACCGTAGAACGCTTTGAAGGTTTTGTGGGCGGCATGGAGTTATGCAACGCCTTTTCTGAACTCAATGACCCCATTGAGCAGGAGACCCGCTTCTTGGAAATGGGCCGTGAGTACAACGCTGAAGATGAAGAACGCCACCCCATGGATGACGACTACTTGAAGGCCATGTCTTACGGTATGCCACCTCAGGGCGGCTTCGGCATGGGCATTGATCGCCTCACCATGCTGCTGACCAACCAGCGCACCATCCGCGAAGTGATCCTCTTCCCGCACTTGCGCAAAACAGACGAAGAATAACAAAAGCGAAGGCCTCCCAATTGGGAGGCCTATTGAATCTTATTGTTGTGCCTGCGGCGGTTGC
>JAYFNV010000102.1:0-10269 GCA_034933225.1 Anaerolineaceae bacterium
GGCTCAGTTTGGGGTCAGCGAAGGTGGCGTTGCCCGCCTCGAGAATGTAGTCGATCTCATCGGCCAGAGCGTAGGGCTCGTTGGCGCCGGGGGTGGCCTTATGGTCCAGATCAGTGGTGCCGATCATGGTAGTGCCTTCCCAGGGGATGGCAAACATGGCGCGGTGATCACGCGGGTGCAGCAGGGTGACCGCATGCGGAATGGGCAGGCGCTCGCGGTTGAAGATGATGTGAGATCCGCGCAGCGGACGGATGCGCGGGGTTGCGCCCACCTGCTTGCGCAGGTCATCGCTCCACGGGCCGGCAGCGTTAATGACCACTTTGGCTTTTACCTCTGCGCTGCGGCTGCTCTCACCGCTGGCATCGCACAACACGGCACCGCAGACGCGGCCATCAGCGGTACGCAGCAGCTTCTCAGCTTTTACGTAATTGATGGCAGTACCGCCGGCGTTGACACCCTCGCGTAATATGTGGTGCACCAGGTGGGCGTCATCCATCTCAGCGTCGTAGTATAAAAAGCCGCTTTCCAGCTTGTCCGGCCGGAGCTGCGGGCACTTCTTTAGCAGGTCCTCGCGGCTGTATTTGGAGTGTTTCCATTTGGGGGCCATCAGGTCGTAAATGACCACGCCGATGGCAAATTGGGTGGCGGTGTGTGCGTCTGCAAAGACGGGCATAAAAAAGCCAAGCGGGGTCACCAGGTTTTTGGCCTCGCGTAACATCCATTCGCGTTCCTGCACCGATTCGTGGGTCACGTCCCACTGTTTGTTTTTGAGGTAACGGAACCCGCCGTGTACCAGCTTGGAAGAGCGGCTGGAGGTGCCGTTGGCAAAGTCGCCCGCGTCCACCAGCAGAACTTTCAGCCCGGCAGCCACAGCGCGCCTGAACACCCCCGCGCCGGTAATGCCGCCGCCCACCACCAGAATATCCCATTCCTGGCCAATGTTGCTCCAGATCGTATCACGCCAACCTTTTTCCCACATAGTACTGCCTCCACGGACCGAGAGATGAAAGAAAAGATTATTTTTCAGATGTAGCTTGATTCCACAGGTAAATGCTTTCTTGCATTACCTGGCGGACGATCGATTCAGCTTTTGCATGGTCTTTGTCTTGGGCGGCTACCAGTAAATCAGTGTAAAACTTGCGGGAACTGGCCCGGCCGGCAGGGGACGCAAAATAGACCTGCCCGGTGGCACGGTACAGTTCGTTGAATCCATTGAAGATGAGGGTGAAGATGGGGTTCCCAGAGAGTTGTGTGAGTAAAAGGTGAAGCTTAAGATCGTTTTCTGCATAGACTTCCGCTTCATCCGGCAGAGTAAGCAGGTATTCCAGGAATTCGATGACGCGCGCGTTCTCGTTTTCCACGGCCAGGCGCGCGTAGGTGGGCGCCAGCAGCAGGCGGATCTCGAGCAAATTGAGCACAAAGGTGGCCGGGGTGTGGCTTTGATGGCGGGCGATTGTGCCCAGGATCATCAGGTTGCCTTCCAACCAATAATCGCGCACGCGGGTGGACTTGCCGTGATGGATCTCCAGCCAACCGTCGCGGTTGAGCCGCTGCAGCACTTCGCGCAGGGTGGGGCGGGTCACACCCAATTGTTCGGCCAATTCCCGTTCTGGCGGCAGAGAAGAATTGATCGGAAAGGTGCCATCCAGAATGGCTTCCACCAGGCGGTTCTCAGCAAGTTCAGCGGGTTTGAGGGGTGCTTCCCATTGGGTCATGGTACTGCTCCTGATTTGATGCGAAATTGGTAAGAGGTCTGACCAGTTGAACAATTAGATTGTAGCAAAAACGAATTTAATTTTCAATCATGACTTTTGACACAAGTTACAGGGCATACCTTCCTCCCCTCAGATCGTTCCAGAGGTGTACCTTTCAGCACATGCGGGATGCAAGCAATGAAAGTAGACTTGCTTTAGATTTTTACATGGGAGCATAAAATGGAAGAGAAAAAGGTAACTGTCAAACAAATTGTTGGAGAAGTGTTCTCCCAACTGTTGAACGTCCCGGTGCTTTCGGGTTTATTGGTCACTTATTTGTACTTGCGCCTGCCCCAGGGTGAACCAAACGCGCTGAGTGGTTTTCTGTGGGCGTTACTGTTCATCAGCCTCATTCCGCTGTGCAGTTTGTTCTTTTACATTCCGGTTCACAACGAAGAGACCCAGAAGACCGTCCACCGCCAACGGGTAGCCAGCTTTGCCTTCATGCTCATCAGTTACCCCATTGGCTGGCTGGTACTGGCACAGATCCAGGCGCCGCGCATTTTCACCGCTGTGGCCGCTACTTACACCTTCGTTACATTAGGCCTGGTGATCTTTAACCTCTTGCTGCGCTACAAGGCCAGCGGGCATGCCGCGGGTGTTTCCGGCCCGGTTGCCACCATGATCTACATTTACGGAATCATCGCCACCCCGCTGCTAGTACTGCTACCACTGGTCACCTGGTCCAGGCTTGCCGCCAAGGGGCATAACTTCTGGCAGACCGTGGTGGGGGCCACCCTCTCAGGGGTCATCTCCATCAGCGTGTTGTGGGCTTATGGTTTCGCTCCCTTTGCAGGGCTGATCTGGTAAATGCGTTTGACATAAATGAAAAGGAGTATCATCATAAGTGATACTCCTTTTTGGTTTGAGGATCTGTTGATGAAGACCATTCCTTCACGAACACATACTGCTACACTCTGGGTCGCCCGCGGGTTGATCGGGTTGGTGACCTTCTTTAACCTACAGGCGGCATTCTTGTTCCTGTTCAGCCCGCAGGTCTACGCTCCCGGTTTTGAGCTAAGCGGCGCTGCCGGGGAGGCCATGGTGCAGGGCATGGGGCTGCTGTTTGTGATGTGGAACGTACCTTATGTGTTTGCCCTGCTTGACCCCATCCGCAACCGGCACTCGTTATTAGAGGCTGTGATCATGCAGGCCATCGGTGTGGTGGGCGAGACGGCGCTTTTGTGGGCTCTGCCGGGCGCGCATCCGCTCATCCATGCCTCCGTGCTGCGCTTCATTGTGTTTGATGGCAGCGGCCTGGGTTTCTTGCTGGTGGCCTGGTGGGTGACGAGGCATATCCGCGCCTTATTAAAACATTATGGGGAGATTCATGAATCGCCCCAACCAAAAAACAAATCCCTAATTATTCAAATGCTTTTTCGGCCAACATGAGGGCGTCTTTGTACTCAATGTCTTCTACGTTGTACATGGAGGCGCCGTCTTTGAGGGCTGCTGCTGCAATTTCTGGCAGCTTCTCGTGGGTAACACCAGCCTCTTTGAGAGTGCGCGGCAGCTTGCACAACTCATACAACTCATCTTTCATGGCGCGGATGAGAGCGATCACCCGTTCGGCGCGTTTGTCAACGGGGGTCTGCGCGTATTCGTCTGGGCCGCCCAGGGGCAGCAGCAATTCGCCGATCCCAGCAGCGGCTTTGGGCAGATTGTATTCCAGCCCCACCGGTAGATATATGTTCATGGCCACACCATGCGGAACGTGGCATACGCCGCCAGTGGCGTGCCCCAGGTTATGCACCACGCCAACCATGGCATTCGAGAAGGCAATGCCGGCCATGGTGGAGGCGTTGGCCAGGGCCAGACGGCCTTCTTTATCGCTGCCGTTCTTGACCACGTTCGCCAGGTTGGCGCGGATGATCTGGATGGCCTTCCAGGCGTAGGAATCGCTCATGGGGTTCTTTTGCAGGCTGATGAATGCCTCCACTGCGTGGGTGAGGGCGTCCATACCGGTGGCTGCGGTGATGTGCGGCGGCAGGGTCAGCGTCATGCGCGGGTCCAAAATGGCGACGCGCGGATACAGGGTATTGGAGGTGAAAGACATCTTGATTCCGCGGTCGGGGTCAGAAATGACCGCCACGCAGGTGACCTCAGAGCCGGTACCGGAGGTGGTGGGGATGACAATGAAGGGACGGGTTGGCTTTTTCAGCATTTCGGCGCCGGCAAACTTCATCAGATCATCTGAGCCTTCGGTGATGACAATGTTGACGCCCTTGCTGGTATCAATGACAGAGCCGCCCCCCACAGCCACCAATGAGTCGCACCCATTGGCCTTGTACAGCTTGACGATCTCATTGACCACCTTGCTGGAAGAATCAGGCGGAACCTGGTCATAGAGGGCAGCCACTTTGATATCACTGTCTGCAAAGGTATCGATCACCTGTTGCACCAGTCCAGCTTTGCTGACGCCTGCATCAGTAATGATGAGGGGGCGAGTGGCGCCTAATTGGTCCAACTCATAGGGTAGGTTGTTTAAAGCCTTATGTCCGGAGCAGATCTTGACCGGGCTGAAAAATTCGTAATACGCTGGGAACATTGTGTTTTCTCCTCGTGTCTAGATTCCAAATGCAATGCCGAACAGAAAGATCCACAAACGCAGTCCGTTGCGCTTAAGAAACGGAATATCAGGCAGACGGCGTAAAATTCTTTGGGCAATGAAGGTGGGGAAAAGATAGCGCTCCACAATGTTCAGGCAGCGGATGACCGAAAGACCATACACCAGGTCACCGCGTACAGCAATGCGGTGTTCAACGTAAGCCCGCGGGGTACCGATCTGCGCAGTTAACATCATGAATGCGGAATCCAGATTCTTGAAGGCGATCAGCAGATCTGCCTCTTCATCTGATACATTTGTCCCTTTGTATTGCAGGCGGTTCAGCCCGGTTTTAGCGAACGCCATTCTGGGCGTGTGTGGAGCTACCTTAAATACCACCACCATGTCTTGTGGCCAGCTTTCCACCTCAGCTTGAAGGGTTTTATCGTGCCGGGTGGCAGATTGCAGGCTCCTGCCTAAAACGAACAACACGATCTTAACGATAATGGTTTTGAAGACGCTTCTTCTGGGAACGAGTTGACTGCCGGATTGCGAACCAGCGGTATTACTACTCTCACTCATGATCCTCTCCATTTTTGGAATGTACTTAATTTATAGCACCGGAAAGATAAATTTGTTGTGCCAAATTGCATATTACAAGTAACAATTGTTACAAAAAAGCCAGCCCAATTAAACGGACTGGCTCGTAATTGAAAGATTTCTGAATTATTTGAAGTACTTCTGGATCAGTGGAGCGATGTTTTCCCAAACGGGCACAAGTACTTGTGCACCTTCGTTGGTGACCCAGGGGGTAACCATGGTGTTGCGGTCCAGGGTTTGCATATCAAAACCTTTGACATACGAGAACAGCATGGTATAAGCGACACGCGGATAGTAGATGAGCGGCACATTGGAAGTGATGGAGCTGCTGATGGCTTTCATCATACCAGGAATGCGCCACCAGTTGATTGGGT
This sequence comes from Anaerolineaceae bacterium, assembly GCA_034933225.1. Taxonomy (GTDB): domain Bacteria; phylum Chloroflexota; class Anaerolineae; order Anaerolineales; family Anaerolineaceae; genus UBA6107. Next base: position 5,274 of record JAYFNV010000102.1, read on the forward strand.
TGAGCATTTTCTTCATGGCGCCCTTCAAGAAGATCTGGGCACGGCCCTGACGGAAGAAATCATCACTACCGGTGCGGTCACGCACAAAACGTAGTGCCTGGGTGGCATCCAACTCATGTTCGCCTGCTGTCATACCAGACATATCGGTGGGCAGATAAACTGTCACACCGCCCATTGCATCGACAACCGATTTGAAGCCGTCGGTTTTGATGCGAACCACATAAGGTTTGGCCACGCCAAAAGATTGGGCAACCACAGTGGCTGCAGCATCAGGGCCGGAGCCTTCCTTTTCAATTTCAGCAAAAAAGTGGGCTGTGTTAATGCGGTTTTGCCAGTGCCCCGGGATCTCTACCCACAGGTCGCGTGGGATAGAAAGCATGTGGGCATAAGGCAGCACAGGCGGAATGCTGGCCAGGATCATGGTGTCGCTGCGACCCTGAAAGGTTTCGTTGTGAGTGGGGTCAATGCCAAGTAATAATATGTTGATGCGCCAGGGGGTGAAGAAGATGAGGAGGATGGCGAAGAGCGCGATCAGCCAATTCCGTTTTCTGTGAGATTTATGAGGCTGTGATTTTACCGCTTTGGGATCTGCCTGGAGAAGATGCGGGTTATCTTCTGCTGAATACACTGAAAAATTTACTACATTCATTCCTGTTTATTCCTTCTCTACGAAGGGCTAATTCTACTTCAAGTGATAGGCTTTGTCATTGCCTGGGTTAATACCTTTTAAGAAAAAACCGGGCCTTATGGCCCGGTAGAGAGCAAAAAAAGGGTGAAACTAGACGAACAGAAGCTGTGCGCCTTCGGACATTTCGATGAATTCCATGGCACCCAGTACTTTTGCGCCGTCAACCAGGTCTTTTTCGGTCAGCTTCATCATGTCCATAGACATCTTGCAGCCGTAAAGGTTGCAGCCGGCATCCATGACCAACTGTACAAATTCACCTACCGGGGGGAAATCCAGCTTGGCGATCTCTTTGCGCATCATCCAGGAAGCCATAGCAGACATACCGGGGATGACTCCCACCAGGGTGGGGATGTGGAAGGAAGGATGCATGCTGGGGTTACCGACCACAGCCACGTTCAGATGATCCATCTTTTTCTTGGTAATGATATCCAGACCCCAGAAGGTGAAGAAGATATCTACTTCCACACCAGACATGCGGGCTGCGTTGGCCAGGATTAAAGGAGGATAGGCCATATCCAAAGAGCCTTTTGAGGCGATGATCGATAACTTACGTGGTTTATCTGCCATTATTATCTCCTGATCGTTTGATTGGGTTAGATGCAGCCGGTGGGTTTATGCAGACCGGCAACTTTGGCGGCTAATTTGCCGGGACCACCCGGGAAAAGGCCGTACAGTTCTTTGGTATCCACATCAGTGTTCTTGGTGATGTTGCGCAATGTGGGGGCTTCGCCCTTGGTCTTCCATTCGTTACGGGCGTAATTAATGACCACCCAGTGGCGCTCGGTGAGGGTGATGCCCTCACGTTTGGCGATCTCGGTCCCCAGTTCAGGGGTCCAGGCATTGGGGTCTTCCAAATAACCATCAGCGTTGAATTTTGCAGAATCAAGCAATCCAGACATTTTTATCTCCTTTAGAATTTCAATTTTCGAACAGATAAGAATTAAGGTCGTTTGCCAGCCATCGAGAATTTCGAAGGCAGAGGCACAGAAAGACCGTGTAGCATCAGGTTCCAATACATCCACTTGAAGCTGAGTTTGCCCAGGTGGTTGAACCAGCTTTCTTTGAGCAAAGGCAGGGGGCCAACGCCGGGGATGGGGTACATGCCGGGCAGGGGTTCTACATCATAGCTGAAATCGATCAGCATACCCTTGTTGAAGCCAGATTCAATGAAGCAAGAAACATGGCCGTCGTAGGTTTCTTCCAGGCTCTCGCCGCGGATGGAGCGCAGAATATTGTTGAGCAGGGTTTCAGATTCAAAGTGAATGGTGGCGCCAGCCTTGGAGGCGGGAACATTGGTGGCATCACCGATCACCCAGACGTTCTGCCATTTCTGTGATTGCAGGGTGTGTTTGTTGGTGGGGACGAAATTGAGGTCATCGCCCATGCCGGAGCGTTCGATCACCGGATCGCCCATGTTGGTAGGCACGGTCACCAGCAGATCGTAGGCGATCTCACGGCCGTCATAGGAACTGACGGTGTTCTTGCCTGCGTCTACACCACTGATGGCGAAATCGGGTTCAACGCTGATGCCTTTGCGGCCCAGAAAATCACCCAATACGGCGGCGGCACGCGGTTTGGTAAAAGCGCCAGCCAGCGGGGTGGTGTAGATGAGATCTACTTTGTTGCGAATGCCGCGCTGCTGGAAGTAATAATCGGCCAGGAAGGCGAATTCAAGCGGAGCAACCGGGCATTTGATTGGCATCTCGGCGATGTTGATGACCACGCGTCCGCCTTCAAATTTGGTCAGGAAATCGTGCAGGGCAACGGCGCCTTTGTAGGTGTAGAAATCAAAGACGTTCTGTTGCCAGCCGCCGCCATCCAACATACCTTCGATCTCTTCCGGGTGGATATCGGTGCCGGTGGCGATGAGCAATTGGTCATAGTTGATGACGCGATTGCCGGCAGTGAGGGTGACCTTGTTCTGGTCCGGTTCGATCAGCTCAATATCAGAGAGAATGAATTCAACATTGGCGGGAACAAAATTTTTCTTGGGTTTAACAACCGCTTCGGGTTTTAAGTATCCGAAGGGAACGAACAGAAAACCCGGTTGGTAATAATGGGCCTCATCACGGTCCACCAGCACGACCTTCCATTCATCGGCGTTGAGCCGTTTGACCAGGTGGTTGGCCATCATTGTGCCACCTGTGCCTGCGCCCAGGATCAAAAAAGTTTTCACCATGTCATGCTCCTAATTTTTAAAATGTGAAATCACTGTTCGCTTTTTTAGCCAGCTCCACCTGGTCGGTCAAAAGATCACCCAAAGTGGCACGCAGCAAATCAAGCGCTTGAACAATACGTTTGTCGCTCAACGAATAAATGATGGTCTGGCCGTCGCGTTCTGATCGTACAATACCGCGATCCCGTAAGATCTTGAGGTGCCGGGAGACGGTGGGTTGGGGAAGCTCCACAATCGAGGCGATGTCGCTTACGTTGTGGGGTCCTTCAGCCAGACTGTAAATGATCATGATACGGTTTGAATCCGCCAGTCCGCTGCAAATATTGGCGTGTAATCTGATTACTTCTTCTCGTAATGTGTCAGCCATCCCTGTTGCTCCATCTATCTAATATATATACATATATGCTAATGTGAATATATATATTATATTACAAAATCCGATAATCTGATAAATATTTCACATTAAAGTGAAGACCTGAGAATTGGAACAGAACAGTAATCGTTCAATCCCTTGTAATGATTCACCACCGCACAGCGGCGTTCATCAGGGTGCAAGGATTTTTTGGCAATATCACGCACATTATTGACGCCCGAAAAGAACTCGCGCATCATGACCACCGATAGATATCGGCCCAAACGGGTGAGCTTATTCTTGCGGAAAGCGCCCACCAGCTTGAGGAAAAGCAGTTCAATGAATAGCTCAGAGTGGGTCGCATTTCGCACGAAGGGCAGGTCCACATTGCGCCCAAAAAGCGCCATCATCAGGGTGTAGCGTAATTGTGGAAGACGGTCATAGCTCTGTTCAGCGGTGACGCCGCTGCCGTTGCTTTGAATGGCCGTCTGATAATCTCGTAAGGAGAAGGTGTTTACGTACAGGGTGCCATCCAGATAGCTGAAGGCGCCTGAGCCAATGCCTACGTACTCATCTCCGCTGGCGATGTACTCATCAATGATCTCCGTGGCGCCTCGTACAAAGGTCCAGGAGGAGAGGGGTTGAAAATGGCCAGAAAGCTCGTCGTTGATGATGTTGTAATAATGCCACTCGCGATCGGTCTTTACCTTGCCCATGGTCTTCTTGAGGGCTTTTTCCACAGAGGGGGAGCTCATCAACGGGTAGAAGGTGGTCTGCTGGGCGCCGGATGCTTTGATCTTGTCAATATCGGCGCGCAGGATCTCTTCGGTCTGGTTGGGCAGGTTGAAGATCATATCCACATTTAATGAAAGGAAATGCGGCGCTGCATAACGGATCTTTTCCAGAATCTGCTCGCCAGAGCCGAATTTTTCAAAGCGGTTCATTTCCTTGAGTAGTTCATCATCAAAGCTTTGCACGCCTACAGAGAGGCGCTGTATTTTATTCTGGATCTTCTCCACTACTTCCGGGATCAGGTGATTGGGGTTGGTCTCACAGGAGACTTCGTTGATGGGGAAGAGTGCACGGGCTAGATCAATGGTCTTCACCAGCTCCTCCACGTTGATAGTGGGGGTGCCGCCGCCGATATACAACGAGGTGAAGGTGTATCCCAGCTTCGCCACCTGGCGCATCTCTTCCCGCAGGTTGGCAAAATACTGCTCGATCTTGGTACCAGTGGATACAAACCTGTTAAACGAACAGTACGGGCACAGGCTCTCGCAAAACGGTACATGAATATACAGCGTGTAAGCATGGCCAGGTTTTGGTGCCGGTAAATGTTTTTGGTTGCTGGGGGAAAGGGTTAAATACTGCCGGGTCTCATAACGCAAATAGGTGGTCAGGATCCGTTCGCTTAGGAATGCAATGGGGGAGGCAGCGTGACGATCCGCATGGGTGTGTTGACTGTGTTGTGTGTTGACCAAGTTACACTCCTGAAATACAGGACTATTGAATCTCGCAATAAACGAATATGTATATATGCGGTAAAGCGTATATATAGTATATCCCTAACATCTCAAAACGAGAAGGGATTTGGAGAAAATAGTCCGAATAGATTTCCATTCAAAGACCGCACCAGCATGGCCTCTGAAGATGAGGTTGGTATATACTAGAAATATGGATCTGAATAAATGGTTTGACTTTGTCCAGATGAAGCAGAAGCAATTCCCGATGATGCAAGGGCAAGATGTTTACAAACTGCTCTATCAGGGCTTGTTGGGAT
>JAYFNV010000103.1:0-27124 GCA_034933225.1 Anaerolineaceae bacterium
TGCTCGCCTTTTTTCCAACCAAACACGACATTGTCTGTGGAGCAATAATATAACTTCATCCAGTTGCCCACGGCGCGCTCGATCAGATCTTTATCGCCCGATTCTTTGCGCTTCTCGGTCTCAAACTTGAGTTTGATCTGTTTCCTGAAAAACACATAAGCGGCCAGAACGACCCCTGCAAAGACAAGCATGCCCCAAAACAGTTCGTGCTGAGCAAAGTAAATCTGGTAGAGAATGTAAACACTGAGCAACCCCAATGCCACTGCCACCCAATCGGGGTCAATGGAGCGGATCACCTGAGCGCCACCCTGAGGAGGAGCGAAAGATTCCACTACATAATGGTAGTAATCTGCATCCTTAAACTTAGCAGCCCGCTCTGGGGGCAATTCGCTTTTGAGTGCATCCATTAAGGGCGTTTCAGCGTTCTCTTTGTTCTTGACGCGCATGAGCGCCTCAAGATAGATCTGGCTCACTTTATACACGTGGGTCTCTTCGCCGCAAGTGGGGCAAACGCTCTTTTTCTCTGCCATTCCTTCTCCTACTTAAGCTCGTATGTGAACAAACCAATACCCAGCAATACTGGAACCCACCAATAAGCAGAAAGGGAAGTCCCCAAGAAATGGGTAGCCGCTATCACTGCGCCAAAAGTGATGAGCACAATGGCTACGCCCACCAACCACCAATTCTTGATCTGAACGCCAAGACGGGCATATTGAACTTCAGGTTCTTTATCGCGCGTCTTCTTGCTCTTTTTATTCTTGGCTCGTACAACCGCATACTGATACTGGGCTCTTTTAACGCGCTGACGCTGAATGATGATCAGACGTATGTAAAACAGAAGAACTGCCACAACGGTGATGATCGTTCCGAGATCATATTTCATGCTTTTATCCTGACTACGGAATGGTTTTACAAAATCAAACAACCTGCATTATCTGGTAAATTAAAACAGTTGTCAATACTGAGATTTTTGATATAATCGCTACCTTAATGTGTGCATTCATTTTATGACCTCAGACACGAAAACAAAATAGACATTTTAATTGTCAGACCATTACATTAATCACTTTTATTTTGCCTGCTGAGACCATAAACTTGAAATTGGAATTTTTTCATGCTATTATCGTTTAACGTCGCACCCCACGCATCTAAGAATTCCCACTTGTTTTGATCATTCGGCTTTGTAAAGCCAGTGAAGCATATTTATTGTTCCGGTTTTATCAGTACTTTTTGGTTCATTTCCAAGGAGTGATTTGATCTATTTATCTTGTGTGTTTACCAATATCGGACCAAATCAACTTCAGAAATGCATATTGCTTTCTGAGGGAAATATCATTCTCTGTGGAAATGACCCCAAAACGGTTTCATAAGGCTTCTGCCCGTATGAAACCGTTTTTTATTGGCGGTGTTACAAGGTTAAAGAAAGATGAGTAGATTCAAGAAACGGAAGTTTCTTTGCAATCTAAAAACAAATGTGGAGGTGGCGTAATCAAGTTAGACATAATCAAACAACCTTCTGTGTCGTTTTCTTCAATTCAATTATGTTATAAGGAGTGAGAATATGGCGAAAAATGCCGAAACAGCATCAAAGGCTCTTGTTGGTTATTTACCGCAAGATGTTCCCCCATTTGGGGCTATGGTCAGCCTTGGTTTGCAACAAGTCTTGACCATGTTCCCGGCGACAGTCCTCGTTGCCATTTTGACCAAATTCGACGTTAGCGTCACCCTGTTGGCCTCCGGTATCGGCACAATTGTTGCCTTACTCGTCTCCGGCCGCCGCATCCCAATGTACTACGGTTCCAGCTTCAGCTACATCTCCGTCATCATCACCGTTATGAACTTGTATGCAGCTGACTGCTTCACCAGTGCCAGTACCACTTACTGCCCCGATGGCGTACGTATCGTGCAGGTTGGTATTATGGGTACCGCTGTAGTTGAAATTTTGATCGGCCTCTTGATCATGGCTGTTGGTAAGGAAGCAATCGATAAAGTATTGCCGCCTACCATCACCGGTTCAGTGGCAATCATCATTGGTATCGCACTTGCCGGTACCGCATTGAGCGAAGCCTCTGGCAACTGGGCAGTCGCTTTCATCACCCTGGTTGTGACCATTGCCTTCTCGGTCTACCTGCAGGGCAAAGGCCTCATTGGTATGCTTCCCATCCTCTTTGGCGCTATCGTGGGTTGGTTGGTCTCTCTGGCCTTCGGCGTGTTGACCCCAGATAAGATCGCTGCCACCATCGGTGCCGAAGCCTGGTTCCGCATGCCGCACATCACCCTTCCTGCCTTCGCTGACCCGCGCGCCTGGAGTGCAATCCTTTCCATCGCCCTCATTGCTATCGCGACCGTTCCTGAATCCACTGCCCACCTGTATCAGATGAGCCTGTACATCGACGCTCTGGCCAAAGAAGTTGGCAAGAAACCCGTCGAGATCAAGAAACTCATCGGCTTGAACCTGATCGCTGATGGTACCGATGACCTGGTCGTCGGCTTCCTCGGTGGCTGCGCTGGTACCAACTACGGCGAAAACAACTCCCTGATGGCAATCACCCGTAACTACTCCACCGCAGTCCTCATGACCGCTGGCGTTATCGCCATCCTCTTGGGCTTTGTGGGTAAATTGGCTGGTGTTGTCAATACAATCCCCACCGCTGTTGTGGGTGGCCTGTCCATCTACCTGTTCGGTGTCATTGGTATGCAAGGTGTTGCCCTCATTCAGAGCGAAAAAGTCAACCTCTTCGATCCGAAACAGTTGGCTGTGGGTGCAACCATCCTCGTGTTGGGTATCGGCGGCGCCATGGGTCTCCCCAATGGCCTGTATCCCTTCCCCATCCCCGTGATCTTCCCCAGTGGCATTCCTGCCATCGTCTTCGCCGCCTTCTTCGGCATCCTTCTCAATGCCCTCTTCCTGATCGTCAAAACCGAATGGTTTGGCATCAAAGAGCGCGAGAACATCAACGACTAATCGTCACATTTGAATTCCATCCCTCCTTCAGCAATGGAGGAGGGAACCTTTCCAGCGTGTTTTCCGGTGAAAGCTACTGGAAAACACGCTGATCTCAAAATAGACGGGAACAAATATGATCAATCCCCATCCAGGACTCCCAGAATTAGAGTATGTAAAGCCGGCATCATTGGCTGAAGCAAGCAAGTTCTTGGCCGAGCACGAAGGCGTAGCTCGACCGTTCTCAGGTGGCACGGATTGTCTCGTCCGCTTACGCGACGGTGTGTTGAAACTCAACTACCTGGTCGACATTAAAGGTTTGGACGGGACAAAGGAAATTTCCTTTGATCCAAAGAAAGGGCTGACCATCGGTGCAGCAGTGACAATGAACCGAATAGCCAGCCACCCAGATGTTTTGAAATATTATGGAAACTTAGCTGAAGCAGCTCGTTCTGTGGCCAGCTATCAATTACGCAATCGTGCAACGGTTATTGGCAATATCTGCAATGCCTCCCCCGCAGGCGATACCATTGGTACCTGCATGGCATTGGACGGTGTCCTGAACGTTCATGGTGTAAATGGAATGCGCGAAATTCCATTGAGTAATTTCTTCCTTGGCCCCGGTAAGACTGTACTAAAAACAGGCGATGTTGTCGTCTCTATCACTTTGCCTCTCCCTCCGGCTGGAATGTTCGGAGTTTATAAAAAGCTCGGCCGTAATAGTATTGGTGATCTCTCCATTGTAGGTGTAGCAGTTTCTGGTTATCCATGTAAAGAAAGCCCCTCCGGTTATCGCTTCCGCATCACATTGGCTTCAGTTGCCCCGGTTCCCTTTGAAGCCCACAAAGCAGAAGCTGTGCTCTCTGAAAAGAAGATCACCGCCGATGTGATCGCAGAGGCCGCCCAGGTGGCCATGGATTCTGTCACCCCGATCGATGATGTTCGTGGCTCCGCTCGCTATCGCAAGTTTATGGTCAGAAATCTGACCCGAGAAGCCATCTCTGAAGTTTTCGCAAAGATCAGCAAATAGGAGGCAGCCATGACTTTACAACACCTTACCATCACTGTAAATGACCTGGTCGAAGTAGTGGACGTGCCCTCGAATATGACCCTTTTGACAATGCTGCGCGAGAAACTTTCGCTGACAGGCACAAAAAATGGTTGTACTGCGGGTGAATGTGGGGCTTGCACAGTATTAATGAATGGCGAACCCGTCAATAGCTGCATGGTTCTGGCCGCTGAATGCGATGGCGCAAGCATCGTGACCGTAGAAGGGTTGGCCAAGGAAGGCAAACTCAGCAAAGTACAGGAAGCTATCATCAAGACCGGCGGCGTTCAGTGCGGTTTCTGCACCCCCGGTATGTTGATCTCTGCCACAGCTTTGCTTGAGCGCAACCCGAACCCCACCGAACACGAGATCCGCCAGGCTCTGGTAGGCAACCTTTGCCGCTGCACTGGCTATATGCGTATTGTCGAAGCCGTCAAAGAAGCGGCGAAAATGTAACTCACAGGGATACTACTATCCTCCAAGGAGCCAAACAATGGCAAACGTGAAAACCAAAGAAAAAACTTCCAGCCCGGTTGGCAGTAGCCTGCCCCGTAATGATGTTTACGAGAAGGTTACCGGAACTGCTGTCTATACAGATGATATTCAATTCGGCGGCAAATTATTGTATGCCCGTGTCAAACGCAGCCCGTATCCGCATGCGTTGATCAAAAAGATCGATATCAGCAAAGCCAAAGCTTTGCCGGGTGTAAAAGCCGTCATCGTGGGTGCCGATTTCCCCAAAAAGATCGGCTTATATTTGAAAGACAAGAACATCCTGGCCATTGACCGCGTTCGCTTCATTGGCGAGGGTGTGGCCGCTGTGGCCGCCATCAGCAACGAGATTGCCATGAAGGCACTTGAGCTGATCGATGTGGAATACGAAGAATTGGAACCCGTCTTCGATCCTGAATATGGCGCCACCAAAGAAGCTCCGCTCATTCACCCAAAACTGGGCGAATATTCCTGGCCGAACTTCATCTTCCCGGAACCCGGCACCAACATTGCCAACCACTTCAAGATCAAAAAAGGCGATGTAGAAGCTACCTGGGAAAAATGCGCGCACGTGGTTGAGCACAAGTTCAAAGTACCTCACATTCAGCATGTGCCCATTGAACCGCACATCGCCATTGCCATGCAAGACGAGAAGGGCAAGATCACGCTGTGGGCGTCCTCCCAGTCTCCTTTTGCGCAGCGTAATCTCATCGCTGAGACGCTGGACATCTCTCCCACCGATCTGCGCGTCATCGCTCCGTACGTAGGCGGCGGTTTCGGCTGCAAAGCTGGCGTGACAATGGAAGCCATCCCTGTAGCCCTGGCCACCAAATGCAAGGGCTGGCCGGTAAAGCTGCTGCTCACCCGCGAAGAAGAATTCTTCACCAACTTCGTACGCCAGGGACTCGTCATTACCGTCAAAGTAGGCTGCGATAAGAACGGCCGCTTGATGGCCCTCAAGAACACCATGTACTTTGATGGCGGCGGCTCTACTGAATACGGCGTGAACGTCACCCGTGCGGCTGGTTATTCCAGCTCGGGCCCTTATGACATTCCCAATGTCCAGACCGATTCCATCTGCGTGTACACCAACCACCCCATCGGCGGCGCTTACCGCGGTTTTGGCATGTCTGAACTTCATACCGGCATTGACCAGGCTATGGACGAACTGGCCGAAAAAGCCGGCATTGATAAAGTAGATTTCCTCAAACTCAACGGTGTCAAAGGTGGCGATACCCTGGATACCGGTATGACCATGCACCCCAACGGTCTGTTGGAATGCATTGATAATGTGGCCAAATCCATCAATTGGAAAGACGCCAAGAAACCGACCTCTCCCAACAAACTGCGCGGCAAAGGTATTGCCATTGCCTGGAAAGCTCCCGCCATGCCCCCCAATGCTGGCTCAAGCGCCTGGGCAGAATTGGCCGAAGACGGCAAAGTAACCGTTGGTGTGGGTGGTCAGGAGATCGGCCAGGGTACCTTTACCGCCATGGCCCAGATCGCAGCCGCTGCTTTAGGCGTGCCCTACGAAGATGTGCGCATTGCAGGCCCCGTGGATACCCAGTACAGTCCGTACGAATGGCAGACCGTGGCCAGCCGCTTGACCTGGAGTATGGGTAACGCCGTTCGCAACGCTGCTGCGGATGCCCGCAAGCAGATCCTGGAAGTGGTGGCCGAAGCCTGGCATGAAAAACCCGAGGATCTGGATATCGTCAACGGTATAGTGGTCTCTTACAAATCTGAGAATGAGACCTCACTCAAGAATATTGCCATTTACGGTATTGCCAAAGAGAACAACGAAGGCTGGATCGGTGGTCCCATCATCGGACGCGGCAGCTTTATGCCCACCTATGTGACCAACCTGGATCCTGAAACCGGCCAAGGCCCCCGCTCTGTTGTGCACTACACCGTGGGCTGCGAAGGCCTGGATATTGAGATCGATAAAGAGACCGGCCAGATCAGCGTGCTCAAAGCTGCTGCCGCTTTCGATGTGGGTCACGCCATCAACCCGACCCTGGTCAAAGCCCAGATCGAAGGGGGCTTTATTCAGGGTCTCAGCTCCGCCATGTTCGAAGAGATCAAACTGAAGAAGGGTGTCATGACCAACCCCAGCTTCGTGGATTATCGTATCGCCACCACCGCCGATACCGAATTCCCGCTGGAGACCCCTTATGTTGAAGTTCCGCAAGACGACGGCCCGTGGGGCGCCCGTGGTGTGGGTGAACATCCCATGGTTCCCACAATCGCAGCTCTGGGCAATGCCATTTACGATGCCACCAAGATCCGCCTGCCCGGCCCACCGTTCTCTGCTGAGAAGATCTTCCTGTCTCTGGTAGATGATGGCCAGGTAAAATAATGCTCTTAAAGCCTGCCGTGGGGCAGCCTGTGGCAGGCTTTAGATTACCCACACATCAAGAGGAGTAATATGGCCGACACATTTGATATTCTCATCCACAATGGGGTCCTTCGCAGTAACGTGAAGGAGAGCGTCGATATCGCCATCAAAGGCGGCAAGATCTTCAAGATTGCCACCAAGATCGATGGCACAGCCGAAAAAGTGATCGATGCAGGCGGAAACCTGGTCACCGAGAGCTTTGTCAATACCCACCTCCATCTTTGCAAAGTGTATACGTTGATGATGATGGATGAGGCAGCGTTGAAAGATTACCACGGCGCTGACATGGGCAAAGCCATGACCGCCATTGAACTGGCCGCCAAGATCAAAGATCAGTACGACGAAAAATGGATCATCAAGAACGTTCGTAAAGCCGCCGCTCTGGCTGGCCGGTACGGTTGTACCCACATCCGCGCCTTTGCCGATGTTGACTCCAAGGCCAAACTTGAAGGCGTCAAAGCCCTCATCAAAGCCCGCGAAGAGTTCAAAGGCATCGTAGATATTCAGGTGGTTGCATTTGCACAGGATGGCCTTGTACGCGAATCTGGCGCTGAAGACCTGATGCGGCAAGCTATGAAATTAGGTGCTGATGTAGTAGGCGGCATCCCCTGGATTGAATATACAGACGCTGATATTGCCAAACACGTTGAGATCTGCTTCAAAATTGCCAAAGAATTCAATAAACCCGTCTCCATGCTGGTAGATGATGCCGGCGATCCTGGTTTGCGCTCTCTAGAACTGATGGCGCTTGAAACCATCAAGACCGGCTGGCAAGGCCGCTCTCTGGCCCACCATGCCAGAGCCATGTCTATGTACCCCAAACCGTATCTGCAGAAGTTGGCTGCTCTGCTCAAAAAAGCCGACATGGGCGTTGTCAGCGATCCGCACACCGGCCCGCTGCATGCGCGTGTGCGTGAGTTGCAAGAAGAGAACGTGTTGGTCTGCCTGGGTCAGGATGACATTTCTGATGCCTACTATCCTTATGGCCGCAACAACATGCTCGAGGTCGCCTTCTTGAACTCCCATCTGCTCTGGTACACCACCCGCGAAGATATGGAAACCCTGTATGATATGGTGACCAAGAATGCAGCCCGCTGTATTGGCCTGAAAGACTTTGGGCTCAAGGAAGGCGCTGTTGCCAACCTGGTGGTTCTGGACCAGCCCAATGTGCTGGAGGCGCTGCGCTTCCATGAAAAGCCTCTATGTGTCGTCAGCCAGGGCAAGGTCATTGACCAGGTTGCCATGGACCGTTTGATAAAAGAAAATAGCTAATGTATAATGAAAATGCCGTTTACAACGACGGCATTTTCTTATTAATATGACAAAATAATATGACAGTTACCAGTTGACAGAGTTATTTTTATTTGGCTATAGTTATACTAGGTATAGAGTCAAAAACAGATAACTGAGTATTAACTGATTAATTGCATAAAAGTTCTCTATGCAAGTAGCTCTTTGATATATCTATACCGTGGAGAATAATTCTCACTTTTCCATGATTAATAAAAGCTGTATATCGTAGGTGTTTATTGGTTCTTGCTTTAGCAATTTACACAGACTTGCATCAAAGACGCTTAATGTGAAATATTCTGTGATTGCCAACCAGTAAAACAAGTAACTCTGGCCAGTACCTTGTACCAGACAGTATTAATGTTGTTCTTATTGGAAAGGAAAGTTTATGACCCTCGATACCGGTGATGAAAGAAGCAAAAAAGTAGTGGTGTGTTGCCACTGTGTCTTTAATCAGAACGCCAAATTAGAAGGTATCGCCGGTTGGCCGGGAGTCATCCAGCAAGTGGGGAAACTCCTGCTGGATTCTGGTGTGGGCGTCTTACAGATGCCCTGCCCGGAGATGATCTACGAAGGCATCGGCCGCTTTGATAAAAGCGTGGAGCAATACGATTGCGCAGCTTTTCATGAGCTGTGCGAACGGCTTGCCAAAGAAGTGGTTGCACAAATGAAAAGCTATCTCAGTTGGGGTTACCAGATTCCGGCCCTCCTGGCCATTGACGGCAGCCCCTCTTGTGGTTATCACCTGGCTCAATCTGCTCCAGAATGGCGCGGATTGGTGGCAGGCAAAGATTGGCAGAAGGTACGTTATGTGGAACGCATGGGTATTTTCATGGAGCACCTGGTGCAAGAAATGAAAGCCCAGCAGGTGGACGTCAACATCATCGGCATTCCAGAGATCCCGGAGTTGGGTAATTTGGAAAATGCGATCTCAAGTATCCAGTCTGAGATAGGTGACTAAAGGAGGTGAATCACCGTTTTGTTGGTTCTATTGTCGTTGTCAACTTTTAGAAAATAAAAGAGGAGAATATGAGTAAAAAACTGTTCGTAGTTGTCACTATTTTGATGGTAGCCGCCTTGTTGTTGGCAAGCTGCCAAAAAGCCGCTGAGCCCACTGCTGCACCTGCGGCCGCTTCCGATGGCAAAGTAAAAGTCTTTGCTGCTTTCGCTACACCGATCGAAGAGCCCTGGGACGGCGTGATCCATCAGGCTCTGCAAAAGGCGGCCGATGCCGGTGAGATCGATTACACCTACACCGATAATATTGGCTATTCTGGCGATATGGAACGTGTCTTGCGCGAAATCTGCGAAAAAGACAAACCTGACCTGATCATGGGCGACGGTTTCGGTAACGAAGAAGCCATCCGCCGTGTTGCAGCCGACTACCCCGAAATCGCGTTCGCTTTCGGTTCCGGCTACGGCCCCGTTGAACCCAACTTCTCCGTCTTCGATAACTGGATCCACGAACCGGGTTATCTGATGGGTATGTACGCTGGCGGTTTGACCACTTCCAACAAGATCGGTATTGTTGGCCCTTATCCCGTGGCTGAAGCCAATCGTGTGATCAATGCCTTCATCGCCGGTGCCAAAGAAGTCAACCCCGACGCCACCTTCTTGATCTCCTGGATCAACAGTTGGTATGATCCCGCTGCCGCTAAAGAGGCTGCTCAGGCTCATATCGACAACGGCGCTGATGTCATCTACGGTTATCCGTATGGCGCCATCGAACCCGCTGCTGCCGCTGGCCTGTACACCTTCGGCATGATGGAAGACCAGAACTCCCTTGCCCCCGATTATGTGGTCACCAGCGCTGTCTGGAACATGACCCCGACCGTTGAATATTTGATCAAACAGATCAAGGCCGAGAGCTACACCGCCATGGATCTGAAAGACTTCAGCATGTTCGCCAAGGGTGGCGCCATTTTGGCCCCTCTGCACGGACTTGAATCCAAGATCCCGGCTGAATTGGTCACCAAAGTCACCGAAAAAGAAGAAGCTATCCGCACCGGTGCCTTCCGCGTTGATATCAACGAAGCCATTCCTCAGTAAACTGTTCAGATATTATTGGAAACGCAGCAGGGGCAACTCTGCTGCGTTTCTGCAAGGAAGACCATTTCTACCCTTTTTGAGGTAAACATGAATGCAGTTCAAATGATCAGTATCACCAAGCGGTTTGGGCAACTGGTTGCGAACAACGATGTGAATTTCACCCTGAAAAAGGGAGAGATCCACGCTCTCTTGGGCGAAAATGGCGCAGGAAAGACCACCCTCATGCGCATCCTCTACGGCCTTTACCAGGCTGATAGCGGCGATATTCTCGTCAACGAAAATAAAGTTCGAATTGCTTCCCCCAGCGACGCCATCCTCAATGGAATTGGGATGGTTACCCAGCACTTCACGCTTGTCCCCACTTTGACAGTTACAGAAAATATTCTCCTTTCTGAAAAGAAGGGGATATTTCTGAATGTAGAAAAGAACCAGAAACTTATTATCGAGACTTCCGAAAAATTCGGTCTGCCCATTCGTCCGCAAATGCTGGTCAAACACCTCTCAGTAGGCGAAAAACAGCGCGTCGAAATTTTCAAAGCCCTCTTCCGCAATGCCAACGTCCTCATCCTGGATGAGCCAACGGCTGTTCTGATCCCGCAAGAGATCGACCAGTTGATGGAAACCTTGCAGAAGCTCAAACAGCAAGATTTTTCCGTTATTTTCATTAGCCACAAATTAAATGAGGTCATGGCCATCTGCGATCGCATCTCAGTGCTGCGCGACGGCAATATGATCGGTACTGTGAACAAAAGCGACATCACCCAAAAAGACCTGGCCTGCATGATGGTAGGCCGCGAAACCTTTGGCGTGAAGAAAGATTCTGAAGAGATCAAATCTGCGTCTGCTGTATTAAAGGTAGAGAACCTGTGCGCGAACGATAAAAAAGGTCTGCCGGCGCTCAAAGATGTTTCTTTTGAGATCCACAAGGGTCAGATCCTGGGGTTGGCGGGCGTGTCTGGCAATGGCCAATCTGAGCTCTCCCAGGTGCTGTGCGGCATTCTCAAAGCCAAATCAGGCAGTATCACCTTTGAGGGCAAGGACATCACCCACGCCTCCCCCGCTGAAGTGGTGGCCGCCGGTGTGGGGCGCATCCCGGAAGAACGCAACACCTCCGTGGTGGGTGAAATGACCGTAGCAGAGAATTTGGTCATGGAGCACATGTCTGAGTTCACCCGCAAGGGAATGCTAAACCAGGAAGCCATCCAGGACTATGCCAAAAAGATGATCGCCGATTTCAACATCAAGGCCAAACCCGGCGACAAGATCCGCACTCTCTCTGGCGGTAATATGCAGAAGGCGCTGCTGGCACGCGTGCTCTCCCGCGATCCACACGCCATCATCGTCTCTCAGCCCACTCGCGGGTTGGATGTGGGCGCCACCGAATACATTCGCCAGAAATTGATCGAACAGGCCAGGAAAGGCGCTGCCATCTTGCTGATCTCGGAAGACCTGGATGAAATTCTGGCTCTTTCAGATCAGATCGCCATCATTTACGAAGGCCGCATTATGGATATTTTGCCCTGTAAAGATGCCAAGATCGAACATATTGGCCTGCTGATGGCGGGTTCCAAACCAGCCTAGCCCATTGAGATGGAGTGACATAAATGTTCAAATTCAAACTCGAAAAACATTCTGCTCCATACTGGCTGCGTATCTTGCTGCCGTTTATTGCCATTGTGGCGACCTTTATTTTGACCTCGATCATCCTGTTGATCTCCAAGGTCAACCCGCTGCAGGCATTCTATTACATTCTGGTCGATCCCCTCTCAAGCCGTTCCAGCCTTATCGAGATCCTGGTGAAAACCACTCCACTCTTCCTGACCGGTATTGCCGTGACCGTGGCCTTTGCCTCTGGTTTCTTTAATATCGGCGCCGAAGGGCAGATGATGGCAGGCGCTGCCGCCGGTGCAGGTCTGGGCATGATCATCCATAACGTATCACCCGCGCTGGGAATCCCGGCAATGATCTTAGGCGGATTCATTGCCGGGGCAGCCTGGGTACTTATCCCGGCCCTGCTCAAGGTAAAGCTTTCTGTGGATGAAGTGGTGACCACCCTGCTGATGAACTCTGTGGTGGGCTACGTCATCAGCTACCTGCTCAATGGCCCCTGGAAGAGCCCGCTCTCTGGCTGGCCGCAATCGCCAGAAATTGATAAATCCACCGTCTTCTTCAAGCTCATCCCCAAGACCCGTCTGCATTTCGGTTTCATCATCGCCCTTGTGGTGATCTTCCTGGTCTGGCTGCTGCTTAAAAAGACCCGCCTTGGCTTCAACATGCGCGCTTCCGGCATGGCCAAAGACGCCGCCTATTTTACCGGCATTGATGTGAACAAGACCATGCTCATCTCAGCGCTCCTCAGCGGTGGAATTGCAGGGGTTGCCGGTGCGGTAGAAGTGGGCGGTATTCATTACCACCTCATCGAGGCACTCTCCGGTGGGCTGGGCTATTCTGGCATCATCGTGGCCACCCTGTCTTCGTTGAACCCGCTGGGTGTGCTGCCCTCTGCCCTGTTTATCGGTCTTATCGATACCGGTTCCCAGACCCTCAGCCGGGCCATGGGCGTGCCCGTGCACCTGGGAGATATCGTTCAGGCGTTGCTCTTACTTGTAATCCTTGGCACATTCCTGTTTCAAAATTATCGGATCCGGAGGGTCAAATGACCGACAATACCTGGTTGATCTTTATTATTGGACTTCTCAGCGCCACGTTGCGCGTGTCCACCCCTCTGATCTTCGGTACCATCGGCGAATTGTTCTGTGAACGTGCCGGCATCTTGAACCTGGGCATTGAAGGCACCATGGTCATTGGTGCATTTATCGGCTTTCTGGTTGGCGATCTTACCGGTTCGTTGTGGCTGGGCGTTGTAGCAGCCATCCTCATCGGTGCCATTTCTGGTTGGCTGATGTCGCTCATGACGGTGCGAATTGGTGTGAATCAGCATGTGTCTGGCCTGGGTATCACTCTGCTGATGACGGCAATCGCATCTTACGGTTTCCGTCTGGTCTACGGTGAGCCCACCACCCCACCCACCATCAACGCCTTCCCCAAGATCATCCTCCTCCCTGAAACATGGCAGATCTCCAGCATTTTCAACCAACAAGCGCTCACCTATATCGCCCTGATCCTCATCCCGGTGATCTGGCTGGTAATGAACAAGACCCGTCTGGGCTTGTGGGTCAAAGCAGTCGGCGAGAACCCGGAAGCAGTAGATGCCGCGGGCATCAACGTTTACACCACCCGCACCATCGCCCTCATGATCGGCGGCGGCTTCATGGGCCTGGCTGGTGCGTTCTTATCTCTGGGCCAATTGGGCGCCTTCACCTACGGTATGATCAACGGCCGTGGTTGGGTGTGTATTGCCCTCATCATCTTTGCCACCTGGGAACCCATCAAGATCTTGTGGGGCTCCTTCCTCTTTGGCGGCGTGTCTGCTTTGCAGCTCCGCTTGCAATCACAGGGGTACAAACTGCCCTACGAGTTCTTCCTGGCCCTGCCCTACCTGGTGACCATCCTGGCGCTGACCCTGGCCGGGCGCAGTGTCACCGCTCCGAGCGCCATTCTCAAGTCTTACCGGCGCGAATAACGCAACATAAGCCGCGAGTGCAGAAACCAGCCTGCACTCGCGCTTTATTTAATCGCCATTTCGGCATAAGATTGAGAGGGATTTTTAATATGACAATCAACCATAGATGATGCTATATGTATCACTTGATATGTCAGACAACAAATCCTAAACTTGAACGTAAAAGCAATAGTCCCCAACAATAATCATTATTGGAGGTTTCAATGGAAAAATCGGAAACAGGTCCTGAAGTTTTCAACCAGAAAGTGGTGAAACTTCGCGACCAAATGAAACAGGGCGGCGGCGAGAAACGGATTGAAGCCCAGCACGCAAAGGGCAAGAAGACCGCCCGCGAACGTGTAGATGATTTACTGGATACAGGTACCTTCCAGGAAATTGATGGCTTTATGACCAATCGCCACTCGGATTTCGGTATGGACAAAGAGAAGGTTCTGGGCGACGGCATGGTGGCTGGCTTCGGTAAGATCAATGGCCGTCGTGTTTGTGTCTATGCTCAGGATTTCACCGTGATGGGCGGCTCTTTTGGTGAAGTGGCCGGTCATAAAGTGGCCCATGTAATGGACCTGGCCATGGAAGCTGGCGTTCCTGTCATCGGCGTCAACGATGGCGGCGGCGCCCGAATTCAGGAAGGCGTCTTCAGCCTTTCTGCATTTGGTGAACTCTTCTACCGCAATACCCAGGCTTCCGGTGTCATTCCGCAGATCAGCGTCATCCTCGGCCCCTGCGCCGGTGGTGCCGTTTATTCGCCTGCCCTGACCGATTTCATCGTCATGGCCAAAGGCATTGGCAATATGTTCATCACCGGCCCTGAGGTCATCAAGACCGTCACCGGTGAAGAAGTAGACGCCGAAACTTTGGGCGGCGCCATGGCCCATTCCACCACCAGTGGTGTGGCCCATTTTGCTGCTGAGGATGAGAAACAGGCCTTCGAGATGGTTCGCGCCCTGCTCGATTATCTACCCGGCAACAACAAAGAATCTGCTCCTGCCGCCGCCATCAGCGATGACCCCTGGCGCCAGGACAAAGAACTGGACAGCATCGTCCCCAGCGACCCCAGCGCCAGTTACGACATGCAAGAAGTGATCGCCCGCGTTTTTGACCAGGGCAGCTTCCTGGAAGTGATGGCCGGGTTCGCCCGCAACGCCATCATTGGCTTTGGCCGCCTGCACGGACAATCTGTGGGCGTCATCGCCCAACAGCCCGCCTTCATGGCCGGTTCCATTGATATTGATGCCGCCGACAAGATGGCCCGCTTCATCCGCTTCTGTGATGCCTTCAACATCCCCATGGTGACCTTCAGCGATTCGCCCGGTTTCCTGCCCGGTGTGGCCCAGGAACACGGCGGCATTATCCGCCACGGCGCCAAGATCGTCTACGCTTATTCTGAAGCCTCCGTACCCAAGCTCACCGTCATCACCCGCAAGGGTTACGGCGGTGCCTATATTGTGATGAGCAGCAAACACATCCATTCTGATATGGTCTTTGCCTGGCCAGGTGCTGAGATCGCCGTTATGGGCGCTGAAGGTGCCGTGAGCATTCTTTACCGCAAAGAACTTCAGGCTATGGGAGATGCCGGAGAAGAACGCGCCAAACTCGTCAATGAGTTCAAAGACAAATTCTCCAACCCCTATAACGCTGCCGCTGCCGGTTTTGTGGACGATGTCATTCTGCCGCATGAGACCCGCCCGCGCCTGATCGCTGCCCTGGAGCTGTTGCGCGACAAGAAATCTCACATCCCTGCCAAAAAACACGGCTGCATGCCGCTCTAAGCCCACGCAGATCTGATAAGAGGAGGTGTTCTCTTGAGTCCCGATTTTCAAACTGGATTGATGGTCAGCGTAGTTGGCTTGTCGATCACCTTTTTAGCCCTGTTCATCTTCATCGGCGTCATCATGCTGCTCAAAGCGATCTTCCCGTACAAAGCGGATGCGCAGCAGCAGGCTAATGACGAAAGCGATGGCGAAAGCGTTGTCGCTGAAACCTCCTGCATTGAAGATGAAGAAGTTGCTGCAGCAGTTGCCGCTGTGCTGTTCGTACGCGGTCGCCGCTCCAACCAACTGGGTGCTTCCCTCACCGAAGGTCACAGTCCATTCTGGACCGCTGATTAAACGATCCCCTTCTAGGAGCAAAATCAACTATGAGCAAGAAACTAACCGTAAAAGTGAATGGAAATTCCTACGAAGTGGAAGTGGGCGACGTGAACGTAAGCCCGGTTTCTGTTTCGGTGAACGGAAAATCCTATTCTGTTGAATTTGAAGATTCCACTCCCAGTGTCGCTGCGGTGCGCTCCGAACCTGTGGCTCCCGTTGCCAAAAAATCCGCTCCGCTCCCTGCCGCCGCCCCAGTGGCCGCAGCCAGCGCCGATACCCTCACCGCTCCCATGCCAGGCACCATTTTGGATATCACCGTCAAACCTGGTGATTCAGTTGCTGTCGGCCAGACCATTTGTGCCCTTGAAGCCATGAAAATGAAAAACATGATCAAATCACCGCGGACCGGTACAGTGGCCAGCGTTGAGGTCACGGCGGGTCAAAAAGTTGGCTTTGGTGCTGTGATCATCCGCTACGCGTGAGGATGATATGGATTTCTCAAAATTACTCGTTCTCTTAGACGCATTCAAAGCCCTGCAGTGGCAAAACCTGGTCATGATCGCCGTAGGTGGATTGCTTATCTATCTGGCCATCGCCAAAGATTATGAACCTTCCCTGCTGCTGCCCATCGGGTTTGGCGCCATTTTAGCCAATCTTCCCCTCACCGGCGCCACAGAGGCCGGAGGCTGGTTGAAGAACCTCTATGATGCCGGCATCGCCACAGAGCTCGTCCCGCTCTTTATCTGCATTGCCCTCGGCGCCAGGACGGACTTCGGCCCCCTATTGGAGAATCCCAAGAGGGCCCTGCTGGGTGCAGCCGGTCAGTTTGGTATCTTTGGTACCTTGCTGCTGGCTTTGCTGCTCAAATTCCCGCTCAATGAAGCTGCCTCCATCGGCATCATCGGCGCCATTGACGGCCCCACCGCCATCTACGTTTCTTCCAAGTTGGCCCCCAACCTGCTCGGTCCCATTACGGTATGTGCGTACAGCTACATGTCGCTCGTGCCAATCATTCAGCCGCCCATCATGCGCATCATGACCAGCCATGCTGAAAAGACCGTGCACATGCCCTATTCCATCAAACCCGTCTCGCAGATCGTTCGCGTGCTCTTCCCCATCTGTGTGACCGTGGTGGTCTCGCTCATCGCCCCCAAAGCTTCTCCGCTCATCGCTTCCTTGATGTTCGGTAACCTCATCCGCGAATGCGGTGTGGTGGACCGTCTCAATGATGCCGCTCAGAACGAACTGGCCAACCTCACCACCCTGTTCCTGGGGCTGGTCATTGGCAGCACCATGGAAGGCGTCGCCTTCTTGCTGCCCAAGACCCTGCTCATCCTCGTCCTCGGCCTGCTGGCCTTTGGATTGGATACGGTTGGCGGTGTTTTCCTGGGCAAGATCATGTACTGGGTCTCCGGCAAGAAATTTAACCCCCTGATCGGTGCCGCAGGCATCAGCGCATTCCCCATGTCTGCCCGCATCGTGCAGCGCTTCGGTCAGGAATATGATTACAGCAACTTCCTTTTGATGCACGCCATGGGCTCCAACGCAGCCGGTCAGTTGGGCAGCGTGATCGCAGGTGGTGTGGTACTGGCCATCATGGCCGGTGTGATGTAAAACGGTCCTTGATTTTCTCCCTGGGGTGTCACAACCCCAGGGTCATTTTGAATGAAAGGAGAGATCAAATTGACTGTCAAATCTATCATCAAGACCAGCGAATACCATGACTCTGTCAGCCTTATGCTGGTTGCCAAAGAGTTGGTCAAATTCCCCGGCGTTCAAGATGCGTCAGTCGTCATGGGCACCGATTCCAATAAAGCTCTGCTGGAACAATCGGGGCTCCTGACCGCAGATATCAAAGCTGCCACTCCCAATGATCTTGTCATAGCGGTCAAAACTGAGGGCAATGCTGATGAAGCCCTGGCCGAAGCCGAAAAACTCCTCAACAAGAAGGCTGCTGCCGGTGATTCGGTGGAATTCAAACCCAAGACCATCCGCAGCGCCATGAAAGCTCAACCCGATTCCAACGTCGCCATCATCTCCATTGCAGGCCGTTACGCCGCTGAAGAAGCCTGGGAAGCCCTCTTTGCAGGCATGCACGTGCTGCTCTTCAGTGACAACGTGAGCAAAGAAGATGAACTGGCCCTCAAACAGTACGGCCGTGATCACGGTCTGCTGGTGATGGGTCCTGGCGCCGGTACTGCCATCCTCAACGGTGTGGCTTTGGCCTTCGCCAACGTCATTCCCGCTGGCCCTGTAGGCATCGTCTCCGCAGCCGGTACCGGTCTGCAAGAGACCAGCACCCTGCTGGCCAAGAACGGCATAGGCATCACCCAGGGCATTGGTACCGGTGGTGGTGATGTCAAGAAAGAAATTGGCGGCATTATGTATATTGAAGGCCTCAAAGCCTTGCAAGCCGACCCCGCCACCCAAGTGATCCTCATGGTCAGCAAACTCCCCGATGTAGAAGTGGAGAAGGTGCTGCTGGAACAGGTTGCTGCCAGCAAGAAACCCACCGTCATCTGCCTCATCGGCGGCAAGACCCGCGATGCCAATTTACCCGCCAATGCCACCGTTTGCAGCACCCTGGAAGAAGCCGCTCTCACCGCCGCCAAACTGGCCGGCGCCAAGATCGGTGACATCCAGCAAAAGATTGCATTAGAGACCCGGGAAGCTGAAAAGCTTGCCAAAGAGCTCAAGACCCACCTCAAGCCGGGTCAAAAACATCTGCGCTGCCTCTTCTCTGGCGGCACCCTGTGCTACGAATCTCAGGTCATCTGGCGCGACTCCTTCCACTTTGACATGTACTCCAACGCCCCGTTGGACAAGCACTTCAAGATGAAAGATTCCACCCGCAGCGAAGGCAATGTGGCCGTCGACCTGGGTGAAGAAGAATTCACCGTTGGCCGCCCTCACCCCATGATCGATAACGACCTGCGCATGCGCCGCATCCTGCAAGAAGCCGCTGATCCCTCCGTGGCCGTCATCATGCTGGACGTGGTCATTGGCTACGGCGCGCATCCAGACCCCGCCGCTGAACTCACCGAGGCCATCCGCAAAGCGGCTGCCGCTGCCAAAGCAGAAGGCCGTGAGATCGTCTTTGTGGCCTCTGTGACCGGTACTGAACAGGATCCTCAGGGTCTTACCCGCACCACTGAGACCCTCCAAGCCGCCGGCGTGCATGTGATGAAGAGTAACGCCATGGCTTCACGCCTGGCAGGCTACATCATTTCGTAGCGGCTGAGAAACGGAGCATATTATGGCTGATAGAAAAATCCAAGATCTTTTCGGAAAACCCATCCAGGTCGTCAACGTTGGCCTTGCCACCATGGTAGAACCCATGAAGGCTCAAGAAGTCCCCGTGGTGGATGTAGACTGGCGCCCACCCAAAGACGGCGTCAAACACCTGCGCTTCACCAAAACGGGCGTATCTATTGACGATGCCAACGCCAAAGCGGTGGATATCATCAAAAAAGGCCGCCCTGTACTGGTAGGCATGGGTCTGGCCAAAGACGTCATCCCCGGATACCACGATCACCTGATCCTGCATGCCGGTCCTCCCATCACCTGGGATCGCATGTGCGGCCCCACCAAGGGTGCCGTGATGGGTGCGCTCATCTACGAAGGCATGGCCAAAGATGAACAGGAAGCAGAAAAATTAGCCGCTTCTGGCAAGATCGAATTTGCCCCCTGCCACCACTATCACACCGTTGGCCCCATGGCTGGTGTGGTTTCTCCGCACATGCCCGTGTTCATCATCGAGAACAAAGCCTTTGGCAACAAAGCCTACTGCACCATGAACGAAGGCCTTGGCAAGGTACTGCGCTTCGGCGGCATGGGACCGGAAGTATATGCCAAGCTGAAGTGGATGGAGACGGATCTCTACCCCATCCTCAACGAAGCCCTCAAAACCCTGCCCAACGGCATTGATATCAAAGCCCTCATTGCCCAGGCCATGCACATGGGCGATGAATGCCACAACCGCAACCGTGCGGCCACCTCTTTGTTCTTACGTGCCATCGCCCCCGCCCTGGCCCGCACCAGCAAGGACAACGAGAAACTGGCCAAAGTTATTGAATTCATCGACAAGAACGACCATTTCTTCCTGAACCTCTCCATGCCTGCCGGTAAATCCACTGTGGAACCCGCTGAAGGCATTGAAGGCTGCTCTATCGTCACCGTCATGGCCCGCAACGGCACCGATTTCGGCATCCGCATTTCTGCCATGCCAGAACGCTGGTTCACCGCCCCCGCTGGCATTGTGCAGGGCCTGTACTTCCCCGGCTTCAGCGAAAAGGACGCCAACCCCGATATCGGCGACAGCACCATCACAGAAACAGCCGGTTTTGGCGGGTTTGCCATGGCGGCTGCCCCTGCCATTGTGCAGTTCGTGGGCGGCACCCCGGCCGACGCCATTGCCACCACCATGGAAATGTACGAGATCACATTTGGCGAACATGAAGGCTTCACCATCCCCGCGCTCAACTTCCGCGGCGCGCCATTGGGCATGGACATTCGCAAGGTAATGGAAACGGGCATCCTGCCCAAGATCAACACCGGCATCGCCCACAAGAACCCGGGCGTCGGTGGCATCGGCGCAGGCATCTTGCGCGCCCCAGAAAAAGCTTTCCAGGATGCGTTCAACGCATTCAGTGAACTTTGTAAATAATTTCAGAAAAGGAGAATGACTTATGAAACTGATCGATTTGACTTTGCCTTTAGGTATCGCTACCCCTGCATGGCCAACGTACGAACCGCTGCAGATCAAGTACTTCAAACGTTTGGCTCCCAATGGTGCCAATGGCCAGATCGTAACTCATTCCAACCACCTTGGTACCCACCTGGATGGCGAATGCCACTTCTGGACCGCTGGTAAAGACATCGCCTCCCTCGAACTCGATTATTTGGTACACGATGCCGCCATCGTTGACCTGAGTGACGCTGCCGGCGATTATGATGTGTACACCAGCAAGATGGTCACCGACCGCGTGGAAGTTAAAGAAGGCGACATCCTCATTATCCACACTGGTTACCATCACTTTGGCTGGGATATGCCCCATGGTGACGAAGTGCGCTACATGGTGCAGCACCCGGGTCCAGACCGCGAATTTGCCGATTGGGCCAAGAAGATGAAACTGCGCTGGATCGGTGTTGACTGCGGTTCCGCTGACCACCCCATGAACACCATCATCCGCAACTGGATGCCCCGCCAGGCCAAGATGGCTGAAAAAGTCTTCCAGAAGAAATTCCACAAATCCCTCGAAGAATTCTTCACCGATGACAAATATCAGCTCATGCACCTTGAAATGTTCCCTAACCACATTTTGCATGCAGAATGCCTGGGCGGCGATATTGACCTGCTGCTCAATCGCCGCGTTCAGGTGGGCTTCTTCCCCTGGCGCTTTGTAGATGGCGAATCCTCCATCGGCCGCTGTGTTGCCTTCGTTGAAGACGACGAATACGAAAAACTGATGGCCAAAAAAGCCACCATGCCCAAATCGAAATTCGGCGATTGCTACGAAGTGAAACACGTTGAATCACTTGAGAAACTTACAAAAGCCAATCTGGCTTAGTAACCAATATAAATCTAGACAAGGAGTTAACTGTGAAAGTAGATCTTCCTGAAAAAGCATCTGTTGAGACCCTGCAGATCGATGTACGTGAAGTTGAAGCCATGCTTCAAGGCCCTGCCCTGAAATTGAAACCCTGGCCCGGTGCCACGGTTCAGTTGAAAGACGGCCGCACCCTCTTTATCCGCGAAGCTCGCCTGGAAGAAGTTCCCCAGATGCTCGGCTACATGGAAAAATTGATGCACGTGGATCATGACTTCTATGATATCGTTGGTGCCCGTGTCTATTCTGAGATCCTCGGTTGGGCTCGCAAACGCCTCAAAGACCCCTATACCCTCGTCGGCCTCATCGACGGTGTGTGGGCTGGTTTCGCAAACGGCCGCTTGATGAGCGAAGACATCAACATCTCTTTGCACACCATGGCCATCTCCCGCGGTGGACGCATCGGTGCAGCCATGTACTACGCCAAAGCCTACTACGGTTTTGAGATGCTCGGCAACAAAGAATGGTGGGCCACCTACGAATCTTACAACGGCTGGATGCGCTGGGGACTCGGTATGGCTCAACCCTCTTACCCCTGGCCCGATATGCAACATGAACTCGGTGGCGCCAAGATCTATTACGTCACCAAGAAGTACTGGGATCAGACCGTCAAAGATTACGTCCGCCAGATGGTTGGCGCCGACCTGAACTTCGACGTTTCCGATGCCGTCCGCAAAGCCAATGAAAAGATGATCGTCCCCGAAGAGGTCCTCGTCTGATCTGGCGTAATGTCCAAAAGCGAACAGGTGCACCGATTGGTGCACCTGTTTTTTGTATTATGTTTTCGGTAGGGACACGATGTATCGAGCCCCTTCGTGGCACATTAATATTTCTTCTACATCATGGCATTTTGTCGTGTAATAATCGCCTATGGTCACCACAATCAAAGTAGGCGTTGGTAGGGGCGAATAGCTATTCGCCCCTACCCCATATTAATTTGCCTGTGGTCTTCGCAATCTATGTTGGCATCGGTTGGGGCACAGCGCGCCGTGCCCCTACACGGCGAGATTGATATTTCATCTGCGAATTCGTTTTCTCGTGCCATATTTTCCTTTGGCTTTCGCAATCAAAGTAGGCGTCGGTAGAGGCACGATATATCGTGCCCCTACCCAATGATCAATTATTTAAAAATGAAACTCCAGAGAAATTTTGACGAAAATTATCGGCTGGCAGCCCAGATGCCCATCAGCGTATCTACGCCTGAGGAATGACCAAAACCATAGAGGGCCTGTGCCAACTCAACCATTGACTCAATATTTGATTCACTTGTAAAATCGACTACGCGCAAGAACAACTCCTCCGACCAACCTTTACAGGCTGCTTCCAGTCGGTTGGCGGAGACAAACGTGGTCTTCTCATACGCTATTCGCGTCAATTCGGCGCCGAGTTGTTGAAGGAAGGCTCGTTCCGCTTCCGTTTGCGGGGTGCGGGCGCGGCAAAGGATGAACCCGGCCAGCCAATCATCGCCAGAGGGGGTGAGCCCACCACCCAGGCCAAACAGTGAGCCTGCGGCAGCCAGACATGCTTCATTCTTCTGAGCCTTGAAAGCGGAGGTAAAAGACCTGGTCAGAGATTGAATCTCCTTTTGATCGTTGGTTAAGCTAGATTCGTCTGCCGCTAAAAAGAGGAAGCCCTTGTCTTTGGATAATTTCGTTAATTCAGCGATAAGCTGTGTCAAATATTCCGTATGTCGACTTGCCGGGTATTCAAGCGACTGCGGTTGTGGCGGCTCCCAAACTTCGGCCCCACCCAGTGAGACCGTGATCTGACGTGAAGGAATCAGCAGATCGCCGGCTGAGTAATAAGCTTCACTGCGTATTCTAAATCCTTCTTGAAGCGCGCTGCCGACAGGTACAACAAGGTTGAAGGGGCTCAAGCCCTGCGCTTCAGTAAGGAAGAGACTTTTTTGACCAAATAAAAGAAAGACTCCCTTTGATGTAGCCCCCATCACCTTGCCGGTATGTTCCTCCTCAAGGCTTTGTTTTGCATAAGAACCAATGCGAATCGCTCGTAATAATTGTTTCATTACCCTGCCCTATTGATCGTAGATGACGGCCATATTGCCCAACACGCTCCAAGAACGCTCAAAAACCTCGGTGGGGGTGTCGTAAAACTTACCATTAGACATGTAACGGATGGAATCAGCGTCATAACCGGTGACGATGACCACATGCTCATAAGGCGCCACCACACTTACCCGGCCTTCCGGATCAGTGTAGTTGACCGGCTCGCTCCATTCCATATTGCCAATGACCCAGACGATGGCCGGCTTGGATTCAGAGAGCTTTTGTTTGAGGGCATCCAGACTGTAATTGATCACACTTTTGGCCGGCAAGCCGTAAGAAACAAGCAGGTCAGCCACTGGCCCTGCATGGACGCCGTACCCGTAGGGCGGGATCTGCCCCCAGGGACTGTTGACATCGCCCACAAAGCCGTAATCGGGGTTATCTGAGAGCGGTAGGCTAACCTGGAAGGTATACTCGATGATGGGCACATCAAAATAGCCCGCCCAATCCACAGAGGCGCTGGCTTCGCAGCCAAGCGAATAAACCTGCCTGTGGCCGGTAATATCGGTGATGTAAAAGGATTCGGGGTAACTTTTGGCAAGGGTAGCCAGCGCCGTCGGCGTTTCGGTCAGCGCCTGCGGGGCTGATGTGGCCGTGGCCGTTACGGCCTCTGTGGCGGTTTGTGCAGAAGTAGGTGATGATGTGGGTTCCTGCATTATTGGAACTGAAGTCTGGCTCGCCAGTGCCGTTGGTTGGGGCGCACTGGCAGATTGCGAGGCGGCACGCATCTGCAGGAGCAGCACAAAAGCCAGCACCACCAGAACGAACACCGTAATCAATATCACCACCAGAGCCGATTTAAGCTGTTTCTGTGTCATTGCTCCATCCAATAACGCCAATCATACCCGAAACCTGCACTCAGCGGCAACTTCTCCATCAAATCTCGAAAATAAAAACACTCCCGTTTTCAGGGAGTGTTGTGTGCCGAGACTGGGAATCGGACCCAGGACACCACAATTTTCAGTCGTGTGCTCTACCAACTGAGCTATCTCGGCAATAGGTTTGTATTTTACCTGCCAAAGGGGGATGTGTCAAGAAATTTGCCGTTTTCTGTATGTGACATTTATCGGCAATTCCCGGACCGGACTTCCCTTACTCCAGCGGGAATTTATCGATGATAAAAGTACAGCAGGCGGCTCCGCTATGCCGGCAGACGGATTCTTTGACGCGGTAGAACTTGCCGCTGCCCGCCCAGGCCAGAAACTCCTGGATCAACCCCACGGTGAAATCACAATTGCTTTCTTTGCTCTCGGGGTTCTTGGCGGGGCCATCAGTAACCTCGTACAGCCAGTGCTTCTCTTCG
Source organism: Anaerolineaceae bacterium (assembly GCA_034933225.1). Taxonomy (GTDB): domain Bacteria; phylum Chloroflexota; class Anaerolineae; order Anaerolineales; family Anaerolineaceae; genus UBA6107. The sequence continues at coordinate 24,873 of JAYFNV010000103.1, forward strand.
CTCTTAATCGTAACGGTGTCGCCAGTGGATTGCTGCATCCAGGCCGCGATCTGATGCAGTCCACGCTTGAGTTTGCTGCGTGTGGGCAGCAAGCGGAATTGCGGGGTATCAAACCCAAGTGCTTTGCCCTGCTGTTTGAGCAGATATTTGAATGCTGCCCGCCCGGAACAGATCAGCAGGCCGCGGGCGCCGCTTGGGCCGTAGAGCTCGCTCATACTGCGGCTGACGGGGGCCTCCGCTGGCCGTTCGCTTCCGCACAGAATCATCAATTTTTTATAGGCTTCCGCCCCCAAAATCTCCTGCAAGCCTAAGCTGAAAATGTCTTCTCCCCAAGACGATCTTTCGTTTGCTTTCGCAACCATTGGGTCCTCTTTTAGGTTAGTTTTCTACTTCGTTCAGGATCTCATACAACAATTCTAACAGAACTGTCTTGACCGCGCTCTTCTTTTTGGCGATGCAGGGTAGCAACTTCACGTTCGGGTCCAGGCGCAGCGCCAGACGGATATCTTCTACATCCCAGGCGTCTGGCTGGTCTTGCTTGTTGGCTGCCACCACGTAGGGGGTGGGAGCATAGGCATGGAAGGTTTCCAAAATGCTGCGGGCTTCCTTAAAGGTCTCTGGACGGGTGCTATCTACCATCACGATAAATCCCAGCATGCCCTCAGAGAGGATCTCCCACATGAAGTCAAAGCGTTTCTGGCCAGGGGTGCCAAACAAAAAGAGCACCAGGTCGTCATCCACGGTGATACGGCCAAAATCCATGGCCACGGTGGTATTCTCTTTGATCTTTTCCGCTTCGTTGGTGATCTTTTTTTCGGTGGATACCACGTCAATTTCGCTGACCGAGCGGATAAACTCAGTCTTGCCAGAGTTAAAGGGGCCTGTCACCACGATCTTTACGGTTTGAGTTTGCATCTATCTTCCTTTAGCCAGGTCAAATGGAACGAATTCGATCGATCAAGCGATTGACCAGAGATTTTTGTTTGTTTTTATCCATTGGTTCAATGGTCTTCTGTACCATCTGGACCGGCATCCCATTGGGACGGATCAATTCTACCAGCCCTGCCTGCAATAAGGCAAAGACTACCCGGCGCACCTGCAGATCATCCATGTTTACCGTGCGGGCGATCTGCTGAATGGTGTTCTTGGGGTTCACGTAACCCACCACCTTCCATTCATCCGAACTGAGGTCCACGTTCTTGATGTTGGTATCCGGCCGGTCGGTAAACTTGAGCGCCATATCCAGGCTGGGAATTTCCGCCTTGAGGTCTTCCAGCTCTTCCACTTCACGAGCACCTTCTACGATGAGACTTTCCAGAGCCAGACGGGTGGGAATTTTCTCTTCAGGGGCCATCTCGCCGGCCTCAAAATGGAAATACCCCTCCACCCAGGTGAACAGACGGCGCATCAGCGAGGAATAATATCCTTCCAGCAGGTGGAATACCTCACCCTGGCTCAAATAATTGCTATTCATCAGGTAAAGCCCGGTCTCTTTATCGCTCATACCCTGTAAACGCGGCGAAAGCAAGGTGAACTGAGCCGCTGAGATCAATTTGTTGTCCACTGCCAGTTGCAGCAGCGATCTATCTGCGCTGCCGATCTGGGCAAAAGACAGGCGGCCTTCTTTAAAGGTGATGGCTGCGACATCGCCAACGCCCTCAATATGCAGCCCGCCCGATTTTTTGGCCAGGCTGATGAGGTTTAATAGTTGTGTGATCGAAAAGTCGCGGAGATTCCCTTTTAAGGCCATGATTCCCTTGTCTTAATACAGTGAGGCTTAGAAATTATACTTATAAGCGGTGCATGCGTCAATTAAGCAATATTACCAGAAACTATCTGCAAGAAAGTCCCGTCGTCAAGCTTCTGCATGTTCTTCACCCGGTGGCGAGTATTTCCTTAAAGTTAGATCAACGGTTTGACGGAGTTGTTCATATTCCTGACGGAGTTGCTCAACACTGGGAAGTACAGGATACACTTCTCTTATCCCCTGCCATAATTTTGCGCTATTAATCTCTGCTTGTAAAAGATATTGTTCCCGGGTTTGTTTGAGCTTTGAAATTTCTCTGGGGTAGACCCTGTACAGTACAGGCAAGATCAGAGCGATCATACCCAAAACAATGCCACCAACCGCCAACATCTCCAGGATTTCGTCATCAATTTTGATCGTAGTGATTGCCAGGATCACCCCAACATAGGCGGCGAAAACCGACCAAAAGCAAAATATCACCCAGGCAAATATTGATCGTTTGATA
>JAYFNV010000104.1:0-51248 GCA_034933225.1 Anaerolineaceae bacterium
GACCCTGCGCGCAGCCTGAACTACCTGGGGGCTCTCCTTCTGTCCATGGGACAGTATGAGGCCGCCCGGCCGTATTATGAACAGGCGCTGGCGATCCGACGTAAAGTGCTGGGGGAGGAGCACCCGGACACAGCGAACAGCCTGAACAACCTGGGGGCTCTCCTTCTGGCCATGGGACAGTATGAGGCAGCCCGGCCGTATTACGAACAGGCGCTGGCGATCAACCGGAAAGTGCTTGGGGAGGAGCACCCGGACACGGCAAGTAGCCTGAACAACCTGGGTGTATTACTTAAATCCATGGGGCAGTATGAGGCAGCCCGGCCGTATTTCGAACAGGCGCTGGCAATTCGACGGAAGGTGTTGGGGGAGGCGCACCCGGATAAGGCGAGCAGCCTGAACAACCTGGGTTCTCTTTTTCAAGACTTGGGACAGTATGAGGGATCCCGGCTGTATTACGAACAGGCGCTGGCGATCCGACGGAAAGTGCTGGGGGAGGAGCACCCGGACACGGCGAGCAGCCTGAACAACCTGGGTGGATTGCTTGATTCCATGGGTCAGTATGAGGCCGCCCGGCCGTATTACGAACAGGCGCTGGCGATCAACCGCAAAGTGCTGGGGGAGGAACACCCGATTACGGCGACCAGTTTGAACAACCTGGGTTCTCTCCTTCTGGACATGGAGCAGTATGAGGCCGCCCGGCCGTATTACGAACAGGCGCTGGCGATATTTCAAAAAACACTGGGTGTAGATCATCCGAACACAAAGATTGTGCAAAATAATCTGGATACCTTACTAAAGAAGATTGCGGGTTTACCGGATAATGAAGATAAAACAACCTGAGCACGCTCAGGTTGTTGTACAGAAACCAACTAATTCCCAAATTTGAATCGTATCGCGTCCTTGTTGCAGGCGTCCACGCACTCACCGCAGAGGATGCACTCGTCGTTTTGCATGCGGTTGTGCAGCACCATCTGTTGCACGTCAAGTCCCATGCTGCATTTGCGGTTGCAAAGCTGACAGCTCACGCAGGCAGCGGGTTGAGCTTGCAGGCGCAGGGCGGGCAGGTGCAGCCAATTGCTGAGGCGTGTGCCAATGACCATGAAGGGGGCCATCCAGCACAGGCTGTGACAGGTGGCGCGCCGGCCAAAGAAAACCGCTCCCAGCAGGAAGAGGCTGGTGATGAAGGCGTACATGATGTAGCCGGGCGCATCTGCCACCGAAAAGCCGTGCCGGGTCATGTAGGTCACATCCAGGGCATGGATGCCGCCTGCTTTGATGAAGGCCAGCACGATGGTGGCCAGCCAGGGCAGCCAAATGATGTACTTGATGGCATTGACCCATTTCTTGTCCACGCTGCGCGGATTGACGCTGGCAAATTCCTGGATGGCGCCGGCCGGGCAAAGCCATCCGCAGAAGGCGCGCCCCAGCACGAGCGAGAAGAGGAACTGTGCCGCAAAGGTGATGGCGCTGCCGGCCAGAATGCCGCTGAAGGCGCCGTTAATAATGAGGTAAGGCGAGAAGTAGTAGAGCGTGACCGGGAAGGCCAGCATGGACACCAGTAAAAGGATGCGGCGGATCTTTTGACGTGACTTTATCATTGGTTCTCTTTCTTGTTTATAAAATATTCCTGAATGCGTCTTTGGGCTTCTTGCGCCCAGGCAGTGTAGGCCTGGTAGATGTATTTGCCAAACAGGACAGTGAGCGAAAAGTAGAGGTGATCATCGTCTTCATTGATCACTTGCTGTAAATTCTGGTCATACAGCTCCAGCAGGGCCAGGGTCTCCTGGCTGCGGGCGTTGAATTCGGCGATGCGCTGCAGCGTATCAGCGGGGGGCAACTGGCCGCCAAAGAAGACCTTGAGCAGGATCTCGTATTTTACGTATTCCTTTTGCACCGGCTGGCGCAGCCACTCCATCAGCTTTTGCTGGCCAGCGGGGGTGATGCTGTAGACCTTGCGGTCAGGACCCTTGGCGGAGGCCTCGCCGCGCACGCTGATATAGCCGGTGCCTTCAAGGGCATGCAGGGTGGGGTAGAGTTGGCCGTAGCCGACCTCCCAAAACTGCGAGATCATGCGGTCGATCTTTTGCTTCAGATCGTAGCCGCTGGCGTCTTCGTGGGTCAATAATCCGAGGATTATGAACTCGGTGGTGTTTTCTTTGCTCATGGGTCACCTTTATGTGTATATCAACTTGCGATAGTTATATCAAGATGATATAGTTATGTCAAGGGGAAAAACCAGCCCAATTGAGCAATTTTGAGAAAAACACCTTAAGAATTGGGCGAGTTGTCCCAAAAAGGCATTAAAACAAAAAAAGAATACTTAAAAAACCTTAAAATTGTTGTATTATATTAAGAACGTTGTTAAAATTACTTTTTAATATCTCAGGTTCATTTTAGGCATTTTGATCTATCACTGAACCAATCCATTGCGTATCACCTTGCTAAGTTCATAGGATGTCAAAAAAACGGGAAGGGCACCACCTTTCTGTATTTCTTTTTTATAATCACTTTTTTAAGCAATCATCATATTAATGGGCTACGCACCGACGTGAGACCCAAAACCTAATAAGGAGAAGAAAATGAAAGCAAAACCGATTCTTGTAATTGTGTCAATTCTTGTGCTTGCCAGCATGCTCCTCGCTGCCTGCGCATCTGCGACACCCACCGCTACCGAAGCAGCGACCGAGGCACCGACCGAAGCCGCCGCCACTGAAGCGCCCACCGAAGCAGCCACAACCGCTTCCAACCCGGATGTGATCATCATCGGTACCACCGATAAGATCGCAAGCCTGGACCCTGCTGATGCTTATGCTACCCATGACTGGGAAGTCATCAAGAACATCAGCGATGGTCTGGTGACCTGGACCCCCGGTACCACCGAGCTGGTCGCAGATCTGGCCACTGACCTGGGTACCGTCTCTGAAGATGGTTTGACCTACACCTTCACCCTCAAAGACGGCATCAAGAACGGTGATGGCACCGATGTTACCGCCACCACTTACGCCGCCCAGTTGAACCGCTTGCTCACCATCGGCCCCAGCTGCCCGAACGATGTTGCCGATACCCTGGCTGTGCCTTACATCAAGAGCATTACCGCTCCTGATGACAAGACCATCGTCTTCGTATTGACCACCAAGATCGCTTACTTCCGCAGCATTCTTGCCACTGCACCGTTCGTTTATGCAGACCCCAAGACCTTTGCCGCAGACGCCTGCAATCTGTTCCCGACCGCCCCTGTCTATGGCACCGGCGCCTGGTACATCTCTCAGTTCAATGCTGATGAACAGCTTGTTCTGGAACCGAACCCCTACTACACCGGCCCGTATCCCGCCAAAGTGAAACAGGTTATCACCCGCTTCTACTCTGACGCCAACACCCTGGCCCTTGCAGTTCAGAGTGGTGAAGTGGATATCGCCTGGCGTATGCTCAGCACTGATCAGATCACCGAGCTTGAAAAAGTTGACGGCCTGACGATTGGTACTGTTCCCGGCGGTTCCATCCGCTTCCTGACCCTTAACCTCACCAAAGCCCCCACCGATGATCCGAACGTTGTCAAAGCCATCGCTTCTTCAATCGACCGCGATGAGATCGCCGACACCGTTTATGGTGGTAAAGTCGAACCCCTGTATTCAATGGTTCCCCCCGGATTCTTCGGCGCCACTGAAGCTTTCGACACCAAGTATGCTTCCCCCGATCTCGAAGCTGCCAAGGCTTTCCTGGCTGCCTCTGGTTACACCGAAGCTGCCCCGCTTGAGTTGACCCTGTGGTACCCGCCCGAGCACTATGGTGCTTCCACCGCTGCCTGGATGCAGGTCATTCAGAAACAGCTCGAAGCAACCGGCGCCATCAAGGTGACCCTGCAGGCTCAGGAATGGTCCACCTATATTCCTGCTCTGACCGGCGGCGAATCTTACAACGTGGGCGTTATGGGTTGGTTCTTTGACTACCCCGATACCTCCAACTACCTGGATCCCTTCGTGTACAACAGTGGTATGGGTAACAACCTGGCCACTACCACCGAAGGCAACCCCGTTGGTGTGGGTATCAACGACGAAGCCAGCCAGTTGATCGCTCTCTTGCAGCAGGCTGACGTTGAGCTCGACGAGACCAAACGTGCTGATGAGTACAAACAGGCTCAGGATCTGTATGCTGACCTCGTACCCAACATCCCCTTGTTCTTCCAGGCCGAGCACGTTGTGTACAGAAACAACATCTCCGGTGACGCTTCTTTGGCCACCCCAGATACTTTGAACATTGGCCCGAACGTGTTCTTCACCTATGCTTTACTGACCAAAGGTCAATAGCTTTTTAGTACCAAACCAATGAAAATGGGGCGGGATCACTCCCGCCCCATTTAGCCTATCTATTGGGATATGACATGTCTCCTATCGCTTTAATTGCTTTGATCATTGGCATTCCGGCTGTTGTGCTGCTGGCCATTGTGTTCATCCGTGGTTCAATGGGCTTGCGAAAGTACATCCTTACCCGCATTGTCCTGACCATACCAATGGTCTTTATTTTGGGGACACTGGTTTTCTTTATCCTGCGTGTGCTACCCGGCGACCCGGTTTCATCGGCAATGGGGCCAAAAGGTACACCTGAAATGATTGCCAGCATCCGAAAACAGCTGGGTCTCAATGATCCTTTGTTTATTCAATACGGGCGTTACCTGTGGCAAATGGTCACATTCAATTTTGGTAACTCCCTGGTTGGTGCTCACCGTCCGATCATCGATGAGATGAGCGAAAGGTTCCCTGCGACGTTGGAATTGGTACTCCCTGCGTCCATTCTGGCATTGCTTATTGGTATTTATGGCGGCACTCTGGCGGCATCAAAGCGCAAGAAGGTGACCGATTATGCGTTTCGTATTTATGCTGTAATCATTTATTCGTTGCCTATTTTCTGGCTGGGCTTGCTCTTACAACTTCTGTTTGGGGTCAAGCTTGGCTGGTTGCCCATTTCCGGGCGTATCGATCCGGTGATTCAGACTTCTTTAACTACCCATACCAACATTTACTTTATTGATTCGCTGATCAGCGCAAACTGGCCGGCCTTCCTTTCGGTATTGCAGCACCTGGTCTTGCCCACCATCACGTTGGGGCTGGTGCAATCGGGTCTGTTTGTGCGTATCACCCGCGCCAATGTGATCGAGACCATGCAGGCAGATTATATATCGGCGGCCCGCGCGCGTGGCATTGGCGAACGGGTGCTCACCTACGGACACTCGCTGAACAACGCGCTCATCCCGGTGATCACGCTGTTCGGTTTGCAGGTGGCCATTTTGCTGGCCGGCGCCGTGCTGACGGAATCTGTCTTCTCCTGGCCTGGCATGGGCAGTTACCTGGTGGAACGCATCTCCGCCCGCGATTACACCGCGGTGCAGAGCGTCATCACCGTGTTTGCCATGCTGGTGGCCGTCATCAGTCTGGCTGTAGATGTGATCTACTCTATGGTGGATCCGCGCGTGAGGTATTGATATGGATGAGATGAATAACATTCCGCAAGATACCGCTCCCGAAGGAACTACCTGGGAGGTTGAGCTTAAAAAAGTTGGCTTTGCACGGCGCCTCTTGATGGGACGCAAATGGTACGGAGCTGATTGGTGGTTTGTGGCCATCTCCGGCGTAATGGTGCTGGCCTTCATTATTGTTGCAATTTTCCCCGGTCTTTTTGCGCCCTACTCGCCAGATGAACTGGTGGGTCCGCGCTTTTTGGCCCCCAACCAGCAGGCAGCACTCTCCGTGCTGGTGGTGCCGACCAGCTCTACCGCCAATGATCTCAAAGACCTGGCAGTGGCAGATGGTTCACGCCCCGTCATTGCTGTGGTGACTGGTTCTTCTACCGCCGGTGACCTGAACACTCAGGCCCAGGTTGTAGATGGTGATGTGAGCGCCAACAACTCAGGGCTGCGATTTCGCCCGCGCATCAGCCGCTTTGATACATTAGAAGAAGCGCTGCAGGCAGTGGCCGACGGCAAAGCCGTGGCTGCCGTGGTGGAATCCACCGAGTTCGCCGGAGTGGCCGATAAATTCAGCACCCTGCGTGAGGGCAATTCCCTCACCGGTGAATCTGCCGGCAGCTTTACCATGGGTACCAACGACATTGGTCAAGACGTGTTCAGCCGCTTGTTGTGGGGAACCCGTATTGCCCTCATCATCGGCTTCAGTTCCTCGCTGCTCTCCCTGCTGTTGGGCGTGCCGCTGGGCTTGCTGGCCGGGTTCGTGGGTGGTGGTTTTGACCGCCTCTTGAGCCTGGTCATGGACAGCCTGTACTCGTTCCCTGGCCTGATCCTGGCCATCGCCATCGCGGCTGTGCTGGGACCGAGCATCTTGAACATCATCATCGCCATTGCGGTGCTGTACATCCCCACCTACTACCGTATTGTGCGTGGCCAGACGCTAACCGTGAAAGAAGAAGTGTACGTAGAAGCGGCCCGCAGCATCGGCGCGCGCCGATGGGAGATCTTGTGGCGGTACGTCTTCCCCAACGTCATTCCCTCTGTGGCCATCATCTTCTCGGTAAACGTGGCGGATGCCATCCTCACCGGGGCAGGGCTCTCCTTCCTCGGACTGGGGCTGCCGCCCACCATCGCAGACTGGGGCATCGATCTGGCCCGCGGCCAGCGCTTTATCCAGACCGCCCCGTGGATGATCACCTTCCCGGGTCTGGCCATCTTGCTGGTCGTACTTTCGTTCACACTGATGGGTGAAGGCCTCACTGAGATCTTCAACCCGAAACTGAGGGACCGCTAATGGCTGACGATATCCTTTATTCCGTTCGTAACTTGACGGTCGATTACAAGACCCGCGCCGGTATCGTCCATGCTGTGGATAATGTCTCGCTCGATATCCGCCGTGGCGAAATCCTGGGTCTGGTGGGGGAATCGGGCTGTGGTAAATCGACCCTTGGCAAAGCCTTGCTGCGCCTGCACGACGGCCCGGCGAGCATCAGCCAGGGGGAGCTGAACTTTGACGGCCGCGACCTGATGAAGATACCCCTCAAAGAAATGCCCGCCATCCGCGGTGCCGAGATCGGCATGGTCTTCCAGGACCCCATGACCTCGCTCAACCCGGTGCAGAGCATTATGGAGCACCTGGTAGAAACCATCCAGACGCATGAGCCGGGGGTGAGCAAAGAAGCAGCCCAGAAACGTGCCGAAGAATTGGCCGAACGTTTGGGCATTCAACGTTCCCGCCTTAAAGAGTACCCGCACCAGATGTCTGGCGGTATGCGCCAGCGTGTGATGATCTCTCTGGCCCTTGCCCTGCGCGCCAAGCTGGTGATCGCAGATGAGCCGACCACCTCGCTGGATGTGATCGTGGAAGCCAAGTTCCTGGACCTGCTCAAAGAGCTGCAAAAAGAATTTGGCCTGACCATTTTGCTGATCACCCACAACATCGGCGTGGTGGCTGAAGCCTGCGACCGTGTGGCCGTGATGTACGCGGCCAAGATGGCCGAAGTGGGCAGCGTGGACGAGGTCTTCCTCACCCCCAAGCACCCCTACACCAAAGGTTTGCTCGATTCCGTTCCCAACATCGATATCGATGGATCGGAACTTTACAAGATGGGCGGCGAGCCCCCCAGTTTGCTGCATCCTCCCAAGGGCTGCCGATTCCATCCGCGCTGCCCGCGCGCTATGGATATCTGCGCCAGCCAGGAGCCGGTCTTCAAAGCCGTTCAGGGAGGGCAGATGGCCTCCTGCTGGTTGTATGAGCCGGAAGGCGCCGCCAAAAAGGGAGGTCAGGCATGACCGAAAACAAGATCGAATCCCACGCCGCAGAGCAAGACCTGGTGCGTGTTGAACACCTCACCAAGTACTTCCCGGTGCAGACCGGCCTCATCGCTTCCATCTTGAACAAGGGGCAGATCCCATCGGTCAAGGCCGTGGATGATGTGAGTTTCACCATTCGCCGCGGCGAGGTCTTTGGCCTGGCGGGCGAAAGCGGCTCCGGCAAATCGACCATCGGCCGATTGGTGCTGCGCCTGTACGAGCTGACCTCCGGCAAGGTACTCTTTGATGATGTAGATCTGCACAGTCTTAAAGAGGAAGATATGCGCAAACTGCGTTCCCGAATGCAGCTTGTCTTCCAGGATCCGCTGGCTTCTTTGAACCCGCGCATGACGCTGGGGCAGGCCATCGATCATCCGGCGCAGATCCACATGCCGGAGCTGAGCGCAGAAGAACGCCGCGAGCACGTGCTGGCCATGTTCCGCGCTGTGGGCATGAACCCCCCTGAAGCTTTTTATGACCTTTACCCGCACCAGATCTCGGGCGGACAACGTCAACGTGTGGTGCTGGCCCGCGCTCTGGTCACGCACCCTGAGCTGGTGGTGGCCGATGAACCCATCGCAATGGCCGATGTTTCGGTGCGCTCTATTTTGCTGGACCTGATGATGAAGATGAAGAAGGAGTTCAACCTGACCTACCTCTTCATCACCCATGATCTGGCCACCGCCAAGTACATCTGCGACCGCATTGGCATCTTGTATCTGGGTAAAATGTGCGAGATGGGCGACCTGGCCGAGGTGTACACGCATCCGCTGCACCCGTATACCCAGGCGCTGCTGGCTGCCGTACCTGTGCCAGACCCGCGCAAACGCCGCAAAGAGCGCATGCCAGAGGGCGAGATCCCCAACCCCATCCATCCGCCGAGCGGCTGCCGCTTCCATCCGCGCTGCCCACTGGCCCAGGAGATCTGCTCCAAAGAAGTGCCAGAAATGCGCGAACTGCGTCCGGGTCACACCGTGGCCTGCCACTACGCAGAAAAGTTTTTGTAGAGCGTTGAAGACACGAGAGCCATCCCAATATTGGGATGGCTTTTTGTTTTGTGGATTTGAGGGAGGAAATTATAATAAAGGGAAGATGGGTGGAATGAGAGTGATGGGGCGTCAGGAAAGCACCCGTTAACCAAGGAGGAGAACATGAATAGGGAAGGGCGGAAAATCATACAACCAGTTATAAGCAACCTGTTCTTTGCAGGCATCTTTCTTTTATTATTATCGGGTTGTCATGGCGGAACAAAATATAGTCTGTCCACGGCTACCCTGAACCCCGAACCCACCCGTACAGATACACCGACAATTTTGGCTGAGATCACTTCTACACCAACTCCAACCCCACTGGTCTTTGACACTATACCGATATTGGTAACCCAGGGGCCAATTTCAATTTCTACCGTAAGCCCAGATGACCCGAAATATATATACAAAGATACGATTGTCAAATTTCCGAATATTGATTGGAATTCAGCTGTATTTGTAAACCTCGACGAATTAACAGACAGTGACCCAAAAAACGGTGATTTTGTAATTTATATTGATTCTGGATCTATAGGTACAACTTTTGAATTGTATCCAACTAATTTTGCAAGATATCATTATTCTGGGAAAAAAGTGATGGACGATGTGTCCTGTGCGGAAATATTTCCCAAAACCCTAAAAGAGGAATTTGAACAATACTCTTTGAATCCCAGGATGGAGGGTTTTCTAATTACAGGAAAAGTTTATTGTATATTGACCAATAAGGGGCATATGGCTACGGTAAGCATGACGGATGATACTCAATATCCAGATAGCCAGGGCAATGTTACCATCGTGCTGAAAATAACAGTTTACAGTAAAACTGAGGATGAACTATTTATTCCAGCTCCATCACCAACACCAGGTCCATCTCCTACTCCAACTACCCGGTATTCCAACCGTGGTATTGGTAATGACCAGGCCAAATATCTGGATGAATCTATCCAAAAATTCATTGATGCGATGTCCTCTACCGATAAATTAGCCTTATCAGATATGATAGATTATCCTTTTGAGATCAGGCTGATCTATAATCATCTGGAAATTGTTCATTTAGAAAATTCGAATGATTTTTTAAAAAACTTCGATAAGATTTTTCCTGAAAAATGTATAAAACAATTTGCTGGCACAACTTTAATTAACAATGTATCTTCCTATCCCGGAGCAATAATTCTGGAGTTGAATGGCGATGAAATACGATTTACAGATGAAGGAAAGATTCAGGATATCAGTTTCAAAAATTGTCCCAGGTAACGAAGCTGAGATAGGGTTTGTCCCTGGAATAAAAAAACGAAAGAGATGGGGGATCAAAAATTGGAACTTTTTGCTGGTTTGGAATTGGTGTCCATTCTGGTAGGGCAGGGTGAAATCAGCGGCGGGGCGTCAGGGGAGTACCACGCATAAGCAGGAAGGTGCATCCAATCATCAATTTCATGTGTATACTGATTGTAAGACAGGAGGTAAGCCATGAAGGGAAATGAAAAAGTAATTGCCACTTTGAATTTCTTGTTGGCCGATGAACTGACGGCGGTCTCGCAGTATATGGTCCATTCTGAGATGTGTGCCAACTGGATGTACGCTGAGCTGGCCGGGAAGATCGAGAAGCGCGCCATCGAGGAGATGAAGCACGCAGAAAAGCACATCGGCCGCATCCTCTTTTTGGAGGGTGTGCCCATCGTCTCCAACCTGAACAAGATGTCCATCGGGGCAGACGTGGAGGCCATGCTCAAGAACGATGAGCAGGCGGAAGCCGGCGCCATCAAGGCGTACAACGATGCCATCAAGCAGGCCGCGGAGACGGGCGACAACGGCACCCGCGAGATGTTGGAAGACATTCTGCGCGATGAGGAAGCCCACATTGATTGGATCGAGGCGCAATTGGACCAGATCCGGCAGATGGGCATTAAGAATTATCTGGTAGAACAGATCTAGTCAAACTAAAGACAGCCAGACGGCTGTCTTTTTATTTAATAGGTTGGGGAATGGATGGTGGGAAAGGCTGTTATTTTGTGAACTTTTGGCGCAAGAGTTGAAAGGTGGTGCGAGAGTAATCGAAGATCATGGAAGAGAAGTGAGACTTGCTTTCGCCGGAGGTACGCAGGGTATAGAACACTGGGATCTCGCGGATGCAGCTCTTTTTCTGGTTGACGGCAAAAATGAGGCGGATGAAGTATTCGCCATAACCGGTAAAAATGCTCTCAAGGTCAAAGGCTAGCAGATCAGCGCGGCGCATGGCAAAGAATCCGCACAGGTTGTCATGTACCGGGTTCCACAGCACCAGGCGGATAAAGAGGTTGAAGGCCAGGCTGCCCAGGTAGCGTTTGCGGTCTTCCATGCCGCCACCTTTGACAAAGCGAGAGCCAATGACCAGGTCGCAGCTTTGCAGGGTATGCAGCATCTCTGCCAGGTTATCGGGGCTGTGGTTGAAATCGGTATCCATTACGATGATCTGGTCGCCGCTGGCGTTGAGGATGCCGTGGCGGATGGCGCTGGCAAGTCCGCGCTCGTTTTGGCGCACCAGGCAGCGGATGGTGAAGCCGGGTAGGGGGGTGAGGGCCTGAACTGCGGCCGCGGTGCCGTCAGGGCTGGCATCATCGACCACCATAATTTCAATTTCCTGCCCCAGTGGAGCCAGGTTGGCTTCTATGGCGCTGATGAGGTGGGCGATATTGCCGCACTCACAGTAGGTGGGCAGGATGATGGATGCAAACATAGTGGACTAATTATAAGAGTTCTCGCAGGGCTGTACAGACCCGCAGGATATCTTCATCGGTCAGCAGGGTGCCGGAAGGCAGATTGATGCCGCGGCGGGAGAGGTCTTCTGCAACCGGGTAGTGCTCGCCTTCGGTGTAGTAGGGGGGCATCTCATGAATGGGGAAGAAGAGGGGACGGCTATCAATGTTGCGTGCCTTGAGGGCGGCCATCAGCTCATCGCGAGAGATGCGGGCGTGATCAGTCAGCAGAATGGTGAACATCCAGTACACGCTAGTGGCCCAGGCAGCGCTGGGGGGCATTTGCACAGCATCCAGGCCGGCCAGACCTTGCATATATTTCTGGGCGATGTGGCGCTTGCGGGAAATGAAGGTCTCGATCTGTTCCATCTGCGCCAGGCCAACCGCTGCCTGCAAATTGGTCATGCGGTAGTTGAATCCCACCTCGGTGTGCCAGTAGCGTTTTTGCGGCGCCATGGCGTGGTCGCGCAAGAAACGCAGACGTTCAGCGAGATCATCGTCATCCGTCAGGATCATGCCGCCTTCGCCTGTGGTGATGATCTTGTTGCCGTAAAAACTGAAGACGCCCATTTTGCCCAGGCTACCCACCCGTTTGTTCTGGTAAAGCGCCCCGTGTGCCTCAGCGGCATCTTCGATGACGGGGATGCCGTATTCTTTGCCCAATTCCAGAATGGGCTGCATGTTGGCAGGGTGACCGTAGAGATGCACCGGTAAGATGGCTTTGGTACGCGGCGTGATCTTTGCGCGCATTTTCTCCGGGTCGATATTCCAGGTTTCGGCTTCGCTATCAACAAAGACCACTTTGGCGCCGGTATACTGGGCGGCGTTCGCGGTAGCGATGAACGAAAGCGTGGGCACGATGACCTCATCGCCTGGGCCGATACCCAGGGCGACCAGTGCCAGATGCAGGGCAGTGGTCCCATTTGAGACAGCTACTCCGTGTTTACTGCCGCAAAATTTGGAAAAACTGCCTTCGAATTCAGTAATGAATTTCCCCAGAGAAGAGATCCAGCCGGATTGAACGCATTCCATTAAGTATTTTGCTTCATTGCCATGCAGAGCGGGTTCAAATACCGGGACGAATTTTTCCATGCTCACACTCCAAAAGTTGAAATCCAGTCTGGGTAATGCTCGTTATTTTGTTAATGCTCGGCCAATTTTGGAAAAACAATGTGCAATTATACTCTGACTATTTTGATAAGATGGTACTAAAACACAAAAAGTTCCTGTTTCCATGAAATGTGAGAACCTTATTATTTTGATTGCAGGGGAGACAACTAGTATAATGGGTACGATCACCGCATGAAAGGAATCAACTTGGACTCCATACACTCAGAAGGTATTTTGAACAAACACAAATGGCTGCTGGTCATTTTACTGGTGGGCATTTTTGCAAGCGCTTTGGCCATCCGCCTCTATGATCTGGATGATCTGCCGCTCGATTTTCATGCTGCCCGGCAACTACAGTCGATGATCAAAGCCAGGGGTATGTTCACAGAGACGGTAACCAATATCGAGGGCTGGAAAAAGGCATTTGCCATTGAACAATGGAAGATCATGCCCACCGAGGAACCCGAAATTGTTGAGCACCTGGCGGCCTCCACTTATCAAGTGCTGGGTAAAGAGAACCTGTGGTTCCCTCGTTTTTATTCGGTGATCTTCTGGTTGATGGGCGGGTTGGGGCTTTACCTGCTTCTGGGCAGGTGGTTCAGCAAAGGCGCCTCTATATTAGGGCTGCTCTTCTATTTATTTGCACCTTACGGCATAGAAGCCAGCCGGGCCTTTATGCCAGATCCGCTGATGCTCATGGTGCTCATCTGGGGGTGCTGGGCGTATGTGCGCTGGAGCGAGAAACCAGGCTGGGGCAGGGCGGTATTGGCCGGTTTGCTCTTTGGTCTGACCATCTACATCAAATTGACCACAGTTTTCTTCGTGGCAGGGGCTATCTTTGGGTTGGCTTTGGGTCAATTTGGCTTCAAGAAAGCCTTCCAAAACCTGCAACTTTGGGCCATAGGTCTGCTGGCCTTGCTGCCGGCGGTGTTGTATAACCTGTTGGGAATTTTTGTGTTCAAGTTTATCGGTCAGGATGCGGTGGAGAACCGCCTGGTGCCTGCCATGCTGTTGAGACCTGTATCCTACCTGAGTTGGAACAATTTGATCGGCGTGGTGGTCGGCTTTGCTGCTTTTCTGCTCAGTATACTGGGGCTCTTCCTGGTCAAAAATCGCGGCGGTCGCTCGCTCCTCATCGGGTTATGGGCGGGCTATTTGCTCTTTGGAGTTGTCTTCATTTATTACTACACCACGCACGACTACTATCACATGCCCCTTTTTATTATGGTTTCAATTGGTCTGGCAGCGCTTGGCGAGGGTGTACTGACGAAAATACAGGAGCTCCTCAGCCCCGCCTGGTTGGCCAGGGTGTTGATCGTCTTTGTGCTGGTAGTTGGCGTGAGTGAAATTTGCTGGCAAATGCGCACTGAGTTCAAACGGGTCGACTACCGACCGCAGGCTGAGTTCTGGCAAAAACTGGGTACGAAACTTTACAATACCAGTTCACTGGCCATGACCGAAGATTACAATGGTCGGCTGGCTTATTGGGGTTGGTACGCCTCCAGTTACATGCCGGATGTGGATGAGCTGCGCCATCGCGAGCTCACCGGTCACGGCGCGGATGCCATCCAAACCTTCCAGGGAGCGGCCCAGGGCAAGGAATACTTTTTGGTGACCATGTTGGACGACTTCGATCAGTTGACCGAATTAAAGCAGTATCTCTATGCTACCTTCCCTGTACTGGATCAGGGCGAAGGTTACATCATATTTGATCTGCGTAAGTAAAGTTGTGGAGAAATTGTGAATTCCTGGTTTTAAGTATTGTAAAAAATGTAATTGAATGGTAAATTTATAGACGCAGAGCTATTGGATGCCCCCCTCATCCAATGGCTTTGCACTTTAAAAGGGAATTGTTAAAGAGGGAATGAATGATGATCTTCGACGAAAGGTCAACAATTTCTGCATAATTTTGCATTATAGTAAAGCAATATGAATGGGCTGAGGATCTATCCCTGGTCTGGTAATGTGGAGGAAAGATGAGAGAATTACTGAGAGGTTTCTGGGGGTATTTTGTTGTTATCGTATTTGGAGCGGCATTAGCGCTGATCGGCGCCCTGGCCGGTAAATCAATTCTGGGATGGGTGCTGTTGGGCATTGGTGTACTCATC
Source organism: Anaerolineaceae bacterium (assembly GCA_034933225.1). GTDB lineage: Bacteria > Chloroflexota > Anaerolineae > Anaerolineales > Anaerolineaceae > UBA6107. Next base: position 14,750 of record JAYFNV010000104.1, read on the forward strand.
GCCATGGCATTCCTGACCGTTGGTTTTATGAAGAAACAATTTTTCCATGTGGGCTACAAATGGCAATCCGTTGTACTGTTGGTCATTTCTGCGCTGCTGATCGTACTCAGCCTGGTGATGATGCTCACTGGTAGTACTTCACCATCGGCGGGTGGAACTGGTGGCAATATGCCGGGCGGTACACCACCGCAAATGCAGGGCGGGACCCCGCCTGAAATAAGTGCCACTGTGGCTGCAACCGCAACAGAAGCTGCAACTGCTACAGAATCTGCCACGGCCACAGCAACCGAGTTGGTTCCCACGGCAACGGCAACTGCCGTTGTGGTGAGCAGTTTCACCGTTTGTCTGAACGAGAACACAAACGTGGGATACAACATCCGCGTCGCGCCCAAAGATGACGCTGCCTTTGGCGGCACCATCCCGATGGCGGCTTGTTTTGTGGTGGATGGCAGATCATCTGAATACCCGGGCTGGTATAAACTGGCCGCCGGTCAAAACGGCAGCAATGGCATCAGCATTGGGGTGGATGACAGTGTTTATCAGTTATGGGTAAAAGGATATTACATTGAACCATTCAGCAACGATCTGGAAACCTTGCCAGATGTGACTGTTCAAGCCAATTGAGCTTCCCAATTTATTTTGGGAGTGACTGCCGGTTCCCCACCGGCAGTTTTTTGTTAATTCTTGGAGGAATCCTTTTTGGGGCTTTGGGTATTGTAATCTGAGCGGTTTTCTTCAAAATAGCGGTTTACATAACCGGATGAATCGTACAGGCTGCTTGGGTGTTGTTGGGCTGTTGGATAAAGTGGTGTTGTCTGGATGGTGATCCAGTTATTATTAATTTCCACCATTTCATTGGCGGTGAGCGGTGAGTTTGAGCCAAGTTCCAGTAGCAAATTGGCTTCTTCCAGCTTACTGATCGCGCCAAATTTCAACAACACTTTGAGGATGCCTTTTATTAATTCGCGGTCCTGATACATGTTCTTAGTACGACCGGCTTCCAGATTGTAGATCACATCATCAGTGATGCCGTATTTGAGCCCCATCACCTTTGCCAACTCAATACCAAAACGGCGGCGTGATAATTTATCGGGCCGTTCATTATCATGGCTTGCCTCACGGAATTTCTGTAGCTGTCTTCCAAATATTTGTGCTTGAACTTTGGCTATCATTGTTTACCGCCCTTTTTAATTACGTTTTATTACGTAGATTCTTACGAAATTAATCGTAACATGAAACCATAGAATAGTAAGCAGAAACACAACAGAGTTCTTTGACAAAGAAACAGTTGTTGAAACGAGATTTCAATGTGTCCAAGGAGGTCAGGCAACTGACCGGGCGCCCCTCATATGAGACCTCTTCTTATTCAAAAGGAGATTTCAAATGAACCGCACAAAGATCTTCCGTTTCACACTGGCGCTGATGCTGGTGGTGCTTGCTGTCGGAGCTGCCTGGGCAGCCGGGTCTCGTAATGGGATCGGCTCTCTTCAACCCACCGTTGAGGCGGCACAAGCGATCGTGATCAAGGGTCAGTTGGCCTGGGATTGCCCGGGTTGCCCACCCTAAAATTGAATAAACTCTGCCGGTTGGGGGTTTCAGCCGGCAGAAAAGAAGCACAATAGTGTTTATTGGTTCAGGTTCGCAGGCTGACTCTGTGGGCCTGAACCTTTATGGAAGTCCCAGACAGATGTAGCCTGCCCAGGCGGAGGGTTCATCTCCTAACTGGCGAAGTTCTCGTTGCGCATAGGCAAGTGACTCTGCGGGGGTTTTGCCAGACAGGAAGTGCTGGTAGAAGCGGACCATCAGGCGGGCGGAAGATTCATCCAATACTGGCCAAATGCTGCCAATGACGGTTTGCGCTCCGCTGAGCAAACAGGTGCTGGGCAGACCAATAGCCTCATCGCCCTCAAAAAGGCGGGTGTAGATGCTGCTGCAGCCGGAGAAACTGACAAGGGCGGGCAGGGGAGCCAGGTTGCGGATCTGGTCCAGCCACAGCGGTTGATCTGTGAGGGCCAGGCCGCTGAGGTAACCGCTGGCCGGATCGCTGAAGAAGTGGCTGGCCACGTGCAGCCAGGCAAACCTGTCTGATTCAGGAACGCTTTGAGGAGAAGTTGAGTCAATACGGTTAAGTATCTGTTGACTGGCGTCTTCATCCTGGTAGCATTTACCCGCTGGACCAATCAGGGGTTGGAGGGCTGCCAGTTCCTGTTTCACAAAGGGCAGGTCTGGGTGGTGGCCGTTAAATTGGGAGATTCCAAGTAATAACCCGTTCGCGGTTTGGTGGGCAAAGGTATTTTGGCGGCTGCCAATACGCTCACAAAGCAAGTGAAAGACATGCAAAGAGGGAACCAGGCAGGGGATACAGCGATTCACTAACGGTTCTTTGCCGATGGCAGCCCAGGGTAACCTGTGCAAGATCTTGTGGGGAGAAATGAGCAACAAGGTCTCTGGCGTGAGCGCTTCTGCGATCGAGGCAGGCAAGAGGACCTCGCCAAGAGCTTCAAGATCAGACGGAGCAACCTCCCCAGCACCCTGGCTGCAGACGTTGAGGGCTTGCAAGAAGCGTGGGTTCACGACGGTCTTGTGCAGAGTGAGCGAATCCGCGCTGATGGCTGCAATTATGATCGCATCGTCTACCTGGTGATAATCCAGGGCAAGCCACTTCTTGCCAAGGTGAAGATTTGCATTGTGACGAAATTCTCCCAGTGAAAAACTCTGCGGATGGCCTATCGGGTCCCGGTCAGACTCTTTACGTTCCAGCCGGGTGACCAGGGTCTCATATCTGTGACTTTTGTTTTGTAGGTCTTTTCGTAAGGATCGCATCTGCAGAAGAGTTTGGATGTTGTTTCCGGAAAGGTTAACCTGCATCTGCTTTTGGATCCAGTTGATCTCTTTTCTGAGTTGTATGATCGCTTGTTCAGACTTGTTGGCTATCTTTTTATGGGTAAGTCGTAACTGATTGACCAGGGTATTGGCTTTATTGAATTCGATGAATTTCAAAGCTTCCTCAGGCCGGTCCAGGCTGGCGGCCAGCACGAGCGCATTTTCAAATAACTGATCAGATTCGTAGGCGTAGGTTGCGGAAACTGTAGGCTGCCAAAATTGTCCCTGAATCTCCGCGAACATATCGGCGGCATTTATAAAGAGCTGTAAGGCCTTCTGAGGTTGACTCTCTAATAATTCTATTTCAGCCAATTGCGTGCGGGTACGCCATTCGATTTCTGTGTAATCTCCATGGCTCAGGTCCAGGGCTTGCCGACAATAATCCCTGGCAAGAGGCAGATCACGTGCGGTCATGGCGGCTCTGCTGAGAGAAAGCAAACAATTCGCCTGTTCTACTTGCATGTTCAATTGTTTAAAGGTTTCGTAAGCTTGCTGAAAATTCTTGTTCGCTTCGGCAAGATCTAGCTTGCTGAGAAATACCTCGCCTAGTAAACGGTGGGTGAGGGCTGTCTGGGCAGGAACGTTGTTCTTGCTCGCAATTTGCAAGGCTTGAGTCAAATACATCAGGGTTTTTTCATGATCACCCAGATCAAAAAATATTTTTGCACGCAGCCGTGCAATCGCGACCTGAGAATCTGCCTGGTTCGTCAAATTGAGAAAGCCTTCTGCCTGGGTGATGTGCTCAATGGCATTGGCATAATTCTTTAATTGCAGCCAGACGCGGGCCAGATACAGTTCAGTAAGGCCGGTGCGGCTGGGATGATCGATCTTCTGGCTCACTTCTGAAGCGGATTCCAACGCTTGCAGGGCCAGTTGATAGCGGCCGGCTTTGACGTAAGCATTGCCCAAATTGAAAAGGTCGTTGCTCAAGATCAGCTCGCGGCGGTTCCCTTCGTGCAGTTTATAAACCTGTTGAAAGTTGTTAATCGCCTGGTCAATCTCACCTTCTTCAAGGTAGACCAACCCCTGTACCGTTAGACAATCTGCATAGGGTTGATATGCAGCATATCTGCTAAAGATCTTTTTTGCTTTATCTGAATTCTCACCTGCCTGGCGCAAATTGCCTACTTGCAGGTCAAGCGTTGCCAGGGAGGTGAACGCATCTCCCAGAGACAGGGCTACTTCACATTCACCGAAAAGAGAAATTGCCTGGTGAAAAGCTGCGGCAGTCCTTTCATAATCGGTGGTGCTGAAGAGCAGGAGCATACCTTCATCACGGGCAAGATGGGCCAGGTCGAGCCGCGCATCAAATTTTGTATAAATAGCGCGGCTGTTCTGGATCAGTTGTGCTGCTTCTTCAAACCTGCCGCTCTTTGTGAAAATACGGGCACGCACCCGCCAACATCTGGCCAGAGCCAGTTCGTCCTGACGGCTGGAAAAGAAGTCTTCGCATATATTCAAGTTATGTTCTGCTTCTGTGTATTTTCCGAGTAAGTTTTGTTCCCAGGCCAGATCGAGCATGCAGTAATAATACTGGTCTTCCATGCCGGCCTGGTGCAGGCGAATGAGCGCTAGCTTCAACACTTCTTCTTCCTTCAAAAAGTGGGTGTGGGCCAGCGGAATAGTCGATTGCAGCCATTCACATGCGGCCAGCCATCCTGGTTCGTTCAGGTGGGAAAACCCCCTGCGGGCGATCTGGATGGAAGAAGATAATTTCCCGGGTTGTTCCCAGGCTGATGCTGCCCTGGCCATATAAAAAGCGGCCAGTGAGCGGGTGAATTCACCACATTTTTGAAACACTGAGGCTTTATAGACCAGATGGCACAGTTCCCAGGCCAGACGTGGTTGGCTGTGGGCAATGGTCTCCGCTTCAGTAGCCAAATTCTCCAGCATGGATCTATCAAGTACGGGTAGAGTGGGAATTACAAGAGCGAGATCATGGTCATTGATCTCGCGCAGAAAGTGTTTTTTAGCCAGGGATTGGAATGGTAAAGTGGAGGTTATTTCAGGCATGAAACGTCAGGCGGCCACGGTTAACGTCAGGTGCAGGTCCGATACAATTTCATCCAGGCTGTCGTTGAAAACAGATGAGAAGGGGAGGTCAGGCAAGGGAGTATCGCCTTCATGGGATACGGCAATGCTGGTCTTGAAATTCCCCCATTGCAGGGAAGATTGCAGGGGTTGGAACTTTCCCGCAGCGGCTGAAACATTCAACGAGAGCAGCAGTATATCATCACGGGTATCATGCAACCGACCTTGCAGAATGACGGAATAGGTTGTGTCTTGCATCAAAAATTCAGAGCGCAAGAGAGTAATGGAAGGTTCGTGAGAAGAATCAGCACCACGCATGCTCATCTGCGGGGCGAAGAAGGCGGTCATCAATTGTTCCGCACTACGCTGAAGGGTGACCTTCCAATGCGGTTCCGGGGAGATCTGGGTGGGTTCAGAGCGGTGCAGAAAAGCGAGGTTGGCGGGTTTAACCTGGAAAGTATTGATCACTTCCGCGCTGACGGTCTCTTTGAGGTCTTGAACACATTCAATGAACAAAGACCGCAAGGCAAAAGATCGCAGTAGATGGTCGTAAAAAGCCGGATAACGGGTGCGGATATCCACGCCTTTTAAGGCCTCATCGACGATCAAAGAGAGGGAGTCTTCATCGCGTGCCAGGATCTCGGTACCAGAGGTGTTGAGTCTTTTCAAATCTTCGATCAGCCGCTGCAGGCCGTCCTCCAATTGATGCATATCTTGCGGAAATTCATGTTCTTTCATTAACTATATTCCTTAATCTGAAAGAATCTTACGCAGATTTTCAATAGCATTAAAATGCATTGAATAGACGGCGGCGACTGTTTTGTGGGTGTTTTCTGCGATCTCTTCAGAGGCGTATTCATAAAAATATTTTTGTAAGATCACTTCGCGTCTTTCTGGCGAAAGTCTGTTGATGGCGGCCAGAAGGGCGGCATGGTTTTCTTTGGCAGGATCGTCCAGGCGTTGTTTATTGTCTGGCAGGTTGTTCTCCAGGGCATCATCCAGTTCCAACAACTGGTCGGCGGGGATGGCAGATTTTTTCATGGCTGAGCGCATAAACTTGAAGCAGGTAGCCCGTACAATTTGGTAAGCCCATGGCTCGATTTCGGTATCGTAGGTGAAGCGGGCTTTCAGAATTTGGATTGAGGCTTCCTGCGTTAATTCAGGGACGAGCTCTGTGTTTGCGTATTCTGTGTCGAATCCCTTATTAACAAAGATATGAAAGACCCAATAACTGATCTTCTCTTGGAGGGATGTCCAAATCAGGTTATCTTTTTCAATTTGCAGTTTTTCAAAATAATTATGGTACTTAAAGAATCCTTCAACCAGGCGATCAACGTAAAGTTCAAGGGCATGTGGCTGATTGGCGCTAAATGTTTCAAATCGACCATTTTTGATGTTGGCCATCAGAATGGGCTGGATGCGCGTTGATACAGCCTCTCCGTATTGGGTGGTTACGCTGGCCAAAGTGGACGCTATTTCGTCTTGGGGAATGGGTAGGAAATCATCCATGGTGAATACAATTTACCATTATTCAATACGTCCTAATTCTTCCAACCGGCTCAGGACGCTTTATTCTTTGAGTTCTGATTATAGATTATACGACAATCATGAACCAGTGTGCAATTAAGGATTCATAAAATTTATTTGAAAGATTTTTCTCAAAATTGGAATAATCTTTTTAGAAAATAGACACTTGAGTCACCGGTTGTGGGGAGAACCGGTGACTCAAGGGGGAAGTTTCCCCCATTGTTTATAAAAAATGACACAGACCACCGTGTCATTTTTTAATTCCTATTGCATACATAAATCGTAGTGGCGCGATATTTCGTGCCACTACGATTTAATGGAACAATTTGTTGAAGTTTATCAAACCCGGGTTCTATTTTACCCGCTGATGCTAACGCCAATGAGCCGGCCAATCCCAAAGGTGACGGCTGCAGCCAGAAGGCCAAAAATCACCATGCGCAAGCCGGAGAACATCACTGATTTTCCTGTAAAGAGCGTGATAACCGCCCCGAGGGCGAAGAGCCCGATAGCCGAGACCACGATGCTGACGAATACGGCTGTCATGCCGGTAAGGAAAAAGAACGGGAAGAGGGGGATGATCGCTCCAATGGTAAATAATAAGAAAGAAGTGATGGCGGCTTCCCAGGCAGATCCACCCAACTCATCTGGATCTATACCTAATTCTTCACGAGCCAATGTATCGAGCGCGGAATCTTTGTTTTGTAATAATTGGTTCGCCAGATTCCTGGCTGCTTCTTCAGAAATTCCACGTGTCTGATAAATCAGGGCCAGTTCAGCAATCTCTTCTTCCGGGTTCTGTTCGATCTCTTCCTTCTCAGTGGAGATCTGGAAGTCGTACAACTCTCTGGAAGATTGCACAGAGAGCCATTCTCCCAAAGCCATTGAGATTGCGCCTGCCAACAAGCCGGCGATGCCAGCAATCAGCACTTCTTTCCCGCCCAGGGTGGCGCCGGCCACGCCCATGACCAGACTTAGGTTGGAAACCATACCATCATTGGCGCCCAGTACTGCAGCGCGTAAAGAATTACCACCAGAAGAGCGGTGGCGCCCCTCCAATTGGGCCACAGATGCGCCAGAAAGCCCGCCTTTTGTGGTACTTAGGATCTGGTTGATGAGGCGTGAATGAGATTGTTCCTCACTCTGCATGGTGGCAGCACCTTCCATTTTTGAGTAATCAGCGATGCCGGTCTTTTCGCGAGTTTGCATGGACGGCAGGATCATGGCTGCACCAAATCTCCGCGCCAACCAGGCCAGGGAGCGAGTACGCCAATCTGGTTTATACTCGGGAAGAACCAACCCCTTTTCTTTGGCCTGGGTTTCCCATTGGGCGGCGTGCGATGTTTCTGTTTTTGCTAATCTTCTATAAACTTCTGCCAGATGGGGATCTTTTTCCACCTCGGATAAGGTTTGATAAAGATAAGTGCTGCCTTTTTCATCTAAAAATGCTGTAATGATCGGATCTTGTTTTGCCATGTCGTCCTCCTGACTGATCTTTTTATTGTATTTTATTTGTAGTAAAAAAGCGAATTCCTCGTTGAAATCAATTGTGGCTTTTGTGCAAATTGCTTATACTTGTTGTCTATTCAGTTACAAAATGGGAGGGTACGACAATGAAGATTAAGCGTTTTGTTTTTGTATTTGTTTCTCTTGCTCTCTTGCTGGCTGTCTTTCCATACCAGACAGCAATCGCATCTTCTCTGAGAGAAACCACGGGAGGGATCAGTGTAGTGGCGATAAGCGGTGACAGTTCATTTTCAACCGCTGTTATTAAACCTGAATCTCTTGCAGGAATTCAGACGGTTTCTGATGGAATTTACCCGGCTGGCTTTATCGCCAAAGAAGCCCAATTTATTGGGAATGCTTTGAATGTGGCGGATCATACTTATGGGGAAGCCAAAGTTTGCTTCGCATTTGCCACCTCGACACAGGGTTGGGTAGGGAATGTTTATCAGTGGGATGGGGCGAAGTGGAATAAGTTGACTACAACTTTGAATACCCCCACTGATGGCACACCCAGTGCCTGCGCGAATTTTTATGGCAATGGTGACCTGGCCCTTATTGGCGCCTATACTGGACCCCGGGAGAAATCATCAACAACTGCAAATTTACCAGCATGTTTTGATAACGAAACCGGCACAGTTCCAGAGGGGTTCCATGCTGTCTGGCCAGCCCCTGTTCTCGTGAAGATGGGGGAGGGTTATGTTGTTATAGGAGTTCGTTTCTTCACTTTTAGTGGGTCAGCTATGTCTACGGTTGTTGAATCGGGAATACCTGTGAAGGCATGGGTGATCGATGCGGGACCTGATGATGTTGTTAAGGTAATCAAAAGTAAAGGGAGTGGTGCTTCTGGAGCAATGGGATTAACGGATGCGCTCCTCACTTACAAAATTGTAAAAGAAGACCCATACACCTTCAAGTTCAAAATAGTGGTGGATGGCAAATGTCAGCAAGAGTTTAATACTGGCATGGTAGATTAGGTAAAGATTTTCAAATCCAAAGAGTATGCCAAGATGAGGCATACTCTTTTTATATTTTAAAAAGTAAAGTTGACTTGACATTGAGATATTTTAGTTTTATACTAATGTAAAGTCAGCTTTACATTAGTAATTAAAAGGAGAGCATGAAGAATCGTCTGGAGCAATGTCGGAAAAACATGGGCTTGACCCAGGAAGAGCTGGGAGATCGTCTGGAGGTATCCCGCCAGACAATCATATCTTTGGAGAATGGAAGGTACAATCCTTCCATTTTGTTGGCATTTCGAATTGCCAGGTTTTTTGGAGTCAGTGTAGAAGACATTTTTGTTTATGAAGAGGAAGCTAAAAATGAAAAATAAGAGAATACTTCATGCAGTTTTGATGGTGGTGGGAATTGGCTTATTCGCAGCAGGCGCGTGGATAAAAGACGAAGCGTTGAAGCAGATTTCCGGTGTGCTGATCGGGGTAGGGGCCGGACTTGCCGGTATGAGCCTGGCCAATCTGGTGAGTGCCTGGGTAGAAGCAAGTAATCCGGCTTATTCGCGTAAAGTAGCCATTGAGCAAAAAGATGAACGCAATCAGCAAATCAATAATGCAGCCCGGGCGAAGGCATTTCAGGCGTTTACCCCCATCATGGGGATATTAATGTTGGTGTTTGTGTTGATCAATGTAGAAGTGCTACCGATATTGTTGTTGGTGGGTGCGTACATTTTGGTTTACATTTTCTATTTCGTGTATCTGAACAAATACTTAAAAGAAATGTGACCTTATGGCATGGTTTTAGAAAAAAGAGAGGATATTGTCCTCTCTTTTTTCTTTCTCAAAGGCAGCGAATCGCTTCCTGAATGGTCTTTTCTCCGGCTTCACGGCCATAATGGTCCACCTGGTTCTTGTTCTTCTCACCGTGGGTGAGGCAGCCGGCGCCACCGATGCAGCCTCCCTGGCAAGCCATGCCTTCGATAAAGTTATTGGGCAAGGTGCCTCTGGCGGCACTGGAAAGCGCCATCCGGCACAGATCCAGACCATCGCAGATGATGGGGTTCAGGGCAAAATCGGTCTTGCCCTGCTCTTTCAGCGCTTCGGCCACGGCCTCGCTCAGCCCGCCACTGTGGGCAAAGATGCGGCCAAAGTAGGAGGCATTATTGAGGGATGTTTCTGGCAGGGTATCGATCTCAATATCGCGGCTGTCAAAAAGGGCTTGCAACTCTTCAAAGGTGAGCACGCTGTCTACGTAGGGGCGGACCTCTGCTTGCTGGATCTCTTTTTTCTTAGCTGTGCAGGGACCAATGAATACCACTTTGGCTTCTGGCGTTTGCTCTTTGATGTACCTGGCAATGGCGGCCATGGGCGAGAGATTATGCGAGACTTTGTCTACCAGAGTGGGGTAGTTCTTGTGGATGAAATCCACAAAGGCCGGGCAGCAGGAACTGGTGAGGAAACCTTTATCGGCGAGTTCAAGTGCTTCAGCGGCGGCTACCATGTCTGCCCCCAGGGCGACCTCCTGCATATCAGAAAAGCCGAGTTGTTTAATGCCGCTGATGACCTGACCCAGTCTGGCGTAGCTGAACTGGCTGGCAATGGAGGGCGCCACGATGGCTACCAACGGAAAGGCTGTTCCGCCGGCGCTGCGTTTGATGAGCTCCACCACCTGCAGAATGGATGATTTATCTGAAATGGCGCCGAAGGGGCACTGGTACACGCAAGATCCACAGGCAATGCATTTGCTGGCATCAATTGCGACTGCTTTATTCTCAATGGTGCTGATGGCTTTGACCTTGCAGGCTTTCTCGCAGGGGCGTTTATTGTTGGCGATGGCGCTGTACGGGCAGACCTTGGCGCATTGGCCGCAATCGACGCACTTCTCTTTATCAATGTGGGCTTTCTGGAAGCGGTCAAAGTAGATGGCGCCTTTTGCGCAGACGTTCTCGCAGCGGTGGGCAATACAGCCGCGGCAGGCGTCTGTCACCTCAAAACCGCCTACGGGGCACTCGTCACAGGCGATCTCGATGACCTCAATGACGTTGGGATTCTTTTTATCGCCGCCCATGGCCAGTTTGATGCGCTCATGGACGATGGCTTTTTCTTTGTAGATACAGCAACGCATGGTGGGTTTGGGACCGGGCACAATGATGCCCGGGATATCACTGTAAGCCTCCAGAAGTTTATCTTCGAAAGCATAGCGCGCCACCTCGCGCAGGACTTTGTATTTTAGGTGTTGAACTTTTGTATCAAACTTTCTCATACAGTTAATGACTTCCGTTTCATAAGATCTGCCATCCAGTCTGGCAGAAACCATTAAACTAGCCCTGGATGGAAAGGAATTAACTTTATCATGAAAAGTGAAAGAAATTTCACTATTAAATACCGATTTCACGAATTCAACCTTTTTATTGAAAAGGTCAGTAAAAAGGTTGAGACTCATATCCAAACAAAAACCCGGTTCGGAGAAAATCTCCAAACCGGGTCCATGTTCAATTTATTTCTGCGGGACGTAACTCAGCCAATCTGGGGAGTGTTTACCCTTGCCTAGTACCGTCTCATGGAAGGCAGACTGGATCTTTTTGGTGATGGGACCCATCTTGCCGTCGCCGATCTGGCGGAAATCGACCTCGCGCACGGCGATGCACTCAGCGGCGGTACCGCAGACGAACAGTTCGTCAGCGGCGTAGAGCTGGTCGCGACCCACCGGCTGCTCCACCACTTCCAGGCCGAAGTCCTGGCAGAGGGTGAGGATGGAATCACGGGTGATGCCCTCCAAAATGGCGGCGGTGTGGGTGGTGTACACTTTGCCGCGGCGGATGATGAAGAGGTTCTCACCGGTGCATTCGGCCACGTACCCCTGCGGGTCAAGCATGATGGCTTCATCAAAGCCCAACCGGCAAGATTCAGTCTTGGCCAAAATGCTGTTGGTATAGTTGCCAGAAACCTTGGCCTTGGTCATCATCACATTGGGGTGATGGCGGGTAAAGGAAGCAATATTCGCGCGGATGCCTTTTTCCAGGGCTTCTTCTCCCAGGTAGCTGCCCATGTACCAGGCAGCGATACCCACTCTGGCCGGAGTCTCATCCAGGTTCAGGCTCAGATTGGGGCCGCCAGCGTAGATGAGCGGGCGGATGTAGCATTCCTTCAGCTCATTGGCGGCGATTGTTTCCAGTGTGGCCTGTCCCAGCTCTTCGGCTGTGTAGGGCAGGTTGCGAAAGCCCAGGATCTCCGCAGACTCAATGAGGCGGTTCATGTGTTCCTTGAGCCTGAAGACCGCGGGGCCATTGACGGTGTTATAGCAGCGGATGCCTTCAAAAAGGCTGGCGCTGTAATGTAACGAGCTGGTGAGAAAGGGTACGTTCGCCTTTGCCGCTTCGACCAGTTGGCCGTCCATCCAAATATATTTCGTTTCGATGCTCATACTTGCTCCTTTGATGAAAGTGGTTAAATAACCATTCGATCCCCGCCCAAAGGCCAGAACGAAAAGTTGATCTTAATGAAGGTGTGAAATGATGGCGTCTGCCATCTCACGGGTGGAAAGGCTGCCCCCCAGGTCGCTGCTGCGCAGCCCCTCGGCGATGACGGCATGGACGGCCTGCTCAATGTTTTCAGCGGCGGCCGGCTGGGAGAGCGAGTAACGCAGCAGCAACGCGGTGCTGAGGATTGTGCCAATGGGGTTGGCAATTCCTTTGCCGGCAATATCAGGGGCAGAACCGTGGATGGGTTCGTACAGGCCTGGACCAGAACTGCCCAGGCTGGCGGAAGGCAGCATACCCATGGAACCCGCCAGCACGGAGGCCTCATCGGTGAGGATATCGCCGAACATGTTCTCGGTGACCAGAATATCAAAGGCAGCCGGAGAGGCTATGAGCTTCATGGAGGCGGTATCCACCAGCATGTGTTCCAGGCTGACCGCGGGAAAATCGGCGGCGGTCTCAATGGCGATTTTGCGCCACAGCCGTGAAGATTCGAGCACGTTGGCTTTGTCCACTGAGGTGACCTTGCCCCGTCTGCTAGCAGCCAGTTGGAAGGCCATTTTCATCACACGGCGGATCTCGCTTTCAGTGTAAACCAGGGTATCCACGGCCTGTACCTCGCCGTTGACCACGAAGCGACCTTTGGGCTGACCAAAATACAAGCCACCGGTCAGTTCACGCACCACGATCATATCCACGCCGGCCAGCTTTTCGGGTTTGAGCGGTGACGCATCTAGCAGAGCGGGGTGTACCTTGACGGGGCGCAGGTTGGCGAAAACACCCAACCCCTTACGCAAAGCCAACAGACCCTGTTCAGGGCGGACTGCGGCATCTGGGTTATCCCATTTGGGGCCGCCCACTGCGCCCAGCAGAACGGCATCTGCCTTCTGGCAGGCGCTGAGGGTTTCGGCGGTCAGGGCGGTGCCGTATTGATCGATGGAGCAGCCGCCAATGAGGTGAGTAGATGTTTCAAAGGTGAACCCGGCGGACCTGGCCACCGCTTCCAGAACACGAACAGCCTGGCCTACTACTTCCGGGCCGATGCCATCACCGGGTAAGAGAACAATTTGATAATTCATGATGATTCCTGTGCTTATAAGATGGACGTGCCGTTTTTAATCAGCAGGCCGTATTCAAATGAGTCAGACAGGGCCTGCCAACTGGCTTCGATGATATTGGCGCTGGCCCCCACCGTGCTCCAGGCGCTGGTACTGTTTTGCGTATCAATGAGCACGCGGGTGACGGCTTCTGTGGCGGCATTGCCGTTGAGAATACGCACCTTGTAATCGGTGAGGTGGAAGTGCTCGATGGCGGGGTAATGCCCGATGAGCGCCTTACGCAGGGCAACATCCAGCGCGTGGACGGGACCGTTGCCTTCACCGGCGGTGTGCAGCACATCATCGCCCACCTTGACCTTGACCATGGCTTCGGCGATGATGCCGCGCTTCTGGCGGTGTTCCACGTTCACCGAAAAATCGATCAGTTCAAAGGGAGGCAAGTAGTTGGGGTCCTGGTGGCGCAGCAGCAACAAGGCAGAGGCCTCGGCGGCCTCAAAGGAGAAGCCGCGCGATTCCAGCTCTTTGATGTTGGAGAGCACCTGGTTGACCTGCTCATTGTCCATATCGGCCAGGCCGTGTTCTTCGGCTTTGCTGAGCAGGTTGCTTTTGCCTGCCAGCTCTGAGACCACCACCGACATGGCATTGCCCACCAGGGCAGGATCAATGTGCTGATAAGAAGTTACGTTACGGCGGATGGCAGAGACATGCACACCGCCTTTGTGCGCGAAAGCCGCCTGCCCCACGTAGGGCAGGTACTCATCCGGGGCCAGGTTGGCGATCTCAGCCACATAATGCGAGAGGTCGAACAGTTCGGCCAGGTTCGGGGTGGCGGCGCTCTCAATGCCCAGTTTGAAGTGCAGATCGGGCAAAATGGAGCACAGGTTGGCATTGCCGCAGCGCTCTCCGTAGCCGTTGATGGTGCCCTGCACCTGGCCTACCCCTGCAGCGATGGCCGCCAGTGAGTTGGCAACGGCGCATTCGCCATCGTTATGGGCGTGAATGCCAAGGGGAACATTGATCTGGGCCTGCAAGGCGCTGATGATCTGGCTCACCTCATGGGGCAGACAGCCGCCGTTGGTATCGCACAGGACCACCCGTTCGGCGCCACCGCGGGCGGCAGCGCGCAAGGTCTCAAGCGCATAGGCAGGGTCAGCTTTGTAGCCGTCAAAGAAGTGCTCGGCGTCGTAGATGACGCGGCGGTTCTGGCTGCGTAGATAGGCAACACTGGCTTCGATGATGTTCAGGTTTTCTGGCAGGGTGGTGCGCAGCACTTCTGTTACATGCAGGGTCCAGGTCTTGCCGAAGATGGTACAGACCGGGGTCTGAGATTCTAGAAGGGCGTTCAGGTTGGCGTCTGCCTGGGGCTGGCTGCCGGCACGGCAGGTGGAGCCAAAGGCGGCGATGAGCGCATGCTGCCAGGGCAGGCGGGCCGCACGGGTAAAGAACTCCACGTCCTTGGGGTTGGATCCGGGCCAGCCACCTTCAATGAAGTCAACGCCGAACTTATCCAGCCGTTGGGCGATGCGCAGCTTGTCATCACAGGAGAGGGAGATGTCCTTGCGCTGGGTACCGTCGCGGAGGGTGGTATCGTAGATCTCGATCATTCGCTTACCCGCAGAGAGTGAGAATCTTCGTAAGCGCTGATCTTGTCAGAGTAAGAGAGCAGGTAGCCTAGCTCGTCCATCCCCTGCAGCAGGCAGGTTTTAGAGAAGGCGTCCACCGCAAATGGGATCGATTCACCATTGGGCAGGGTCAGGCTCTGAGCGGCCAGATCCACCTGCCATTCAGCGTTGGGCAGCTCTTCCAGCAGCTCTTTCATGCGCGTATGTACCTCACTGCTGACCTGAATGGGCAGCAGGCCGTTTTTGAGGGCGTTGTTGCGGAAAATATCGCCAAAGGAAGTGGCCACAATGGCCTTAAAGCCAAAACCGGTCAACGCCCAGGGGGCATGTTCGCGTGAAGAGCCGCAGCCAAAGTTATTGCCTGCAAAAAGGATCTGGGCAGATTGGGCGGCGGGCTGGTTCAAAACGAAATCAGGATTGGCCGTGCCATCTGCCCGATACCGCCAATCGGCAAAGAGGTTGGCAGCCAGGCCGGCTTTATCTGTTACCTTCAAGAAGCGGGCAGGGATGATCTGGTCGGTATCAATATCATTGAGCGGCAGAAAGACAACGCGGGAGCTAAAAGGGGTAAATGGTTCCATACTATTTTCCTAACTTTCTGTCATCAATGTGCGCGGGTCGGTCACCCGGCCGGTGACTGCTGCGGCGGCTGCGGTGAGGGGACTGGCCAATAATGTGCGGCCCCCTTTGCCCTGCCTGCCTTCAAAATTACGGTTGCTGGTGCTGACGGCGTACTGACCGGCTTCGATCTGGTCGCCGTTCATGGCAATGCACATACTGCATCCTGGCAGGCGCCACTCGGCGCCGGCGGTGGTAAAGATCTTGTCCAACCCTTCGGCTTCGGCCTGTGCTTTTACGGCCACGGAGCCGGGAACCACCAGCGTGCGCACCCCAGCGGCCACTTTGCGGCCTTTCATTATCTGCGCCGCCTGGCGCAGGTCGGAGATGCGGCCGTTGGTACAGGAACCGATGAAGACCACTTCAATGGGTTGTCCCATAATTGGCTGGCCGGAGGTGAGACCCATATAGCTCAGGGCTTTTTCGAGGCCGGCTTTTTGATCGGGTTCCTGGTATTCATCGGGCGAGGGGACGCGGCCATCTATGGTGATGCCCATGCCCGGGTTGGTGCCAAAGGTGATCATGGGTTTAAGCGAGGCGGCATCGATGGTGATGGTACGGTCATACTCCGCGCCTGGATCGCTTGGTAAAGTCTTCCATCTGGCAAGTGCGCTTTCCCATTCGGCACCCTTTGGTGCATTCGGCCGATCTGCCAGATAATCAAAGGTTACCTGGTCGGGGGCGATCAACCCGGCACGTGCACCGGCTTCGATGGACATATTGCAGACGGTCATGCGCCCTTCCATATCCAGGGCACGGATGGCGGAGCCGCTGTATTCCAGCACATAACCAATACCGCCACTGACACCAATTTTGGCGATAAGCGCCAGAATGATATCTTTGGCGGTCACCCCAAAGGGTAGGTCGCCTTCCACGCGGACCTCAAAGGTTTTGGGTTTGTTTTGCAGTAGGCACTGGGTGGCAAGCACATGCTCCACCTCGCTGGTGCCAATACCAAAGGCTAACGCGCCGAATGCACCGTGGGTCGAAGTGTGGCTGTCGCCGCAGACAATGGTCATGCCGGGTTGGGTGAAGCCCATTTCAGGGCCTACCACATGGACAATGCCGTTGTGATCGCTGGCCGGTCCAAAGGCGGTGATGCCAAAATCGCGGGTGTTGGCTTCCCATTGGGCGATCTGTTTGCGGGAAAGATCATCAGCGTGCGCCAGGCGGCCTGCCACGCTGCCATCAGCGCCGGGGAGGGTGGGGATGGCGTGGTCCACGGTGGCAACCGTCCGCGCAGGCTGGCGTAACTGGAGGTTGCGAGCGCGCAGATCTGAAAAGGCCTGGGGGGAGGTGACCTCATGGATCAGTTGCAGGTCAATGTACAGGACGGCAGGCACGCCGGGTTCCTGTGCTACCAGGTGTTCGTTCCAGATCTTCTCGAACAGGGTTAACGGTTTTGACATGGGTCGGTCCTGGAGGCTTCAGTAGATTTTGCGGTGGTGAAGGATCGATCTTGAGGTTGTGAGGGCGTCAAAATTGTGGACATATCCCATCCGCCGGGAATAGTGCGTGGATCGGGGAAGAAATCCATGGCGTTAACGGGTTGTTTTTCATTTTGGGTAGTTGTTGTTTTCATTTTCTTTCTCCTGAGGAACCTGATCAGATCTCGATCGTTTGAACGGAGGCGAGCTCGGGGGCTTCGCCGTTGTGGCCGCTGGCTACCAGCATCTTGTTCAAGGCTGAAAGGTAAGCTTTGGCGCTGGCAACGACAATATCTGTATCTGCGCCGTAGCCGCCGTAAGTATGCGGTTGGCCAGTCTCTTTTTGGGCATTCAGGCGGGCGTTGGCGTCCTCGCCCTGAATGCGCACGGTCACCTCACCCTGGGCATCAATGCCCTCGGTGATGGCGTGGATGACGAACTCCACCAGGGTGCTGCTGGAGCTGACAATAGCATCTATGGCTTTGAAGGCCGCGTCCACCGGGCCGGTGCCGATGGCTGCATGGGTCTGTTTGTTCCCGTCAGGACCTACCAACCGAACAGTGGCAGTGGGTAAGCCCATGGTGCCGCAGGCCACCTGTAATCCATCCAGGGTATAGAGCACTTTGGGTTGGTAAAGCTCATCTGAGACCAGCGCTTCAAGGTCAGCATCTGTGATGGTCTTCTTTTTGTCGGCCAGCAGTTTAAAGCGCTCAAAGAGCTTGTTCAGACCATCTTCATTCAGGTCGTAGCCCATGGAGATCATACGTTCTTTGAGGGCATGGCGACCGGAATGTTTACCAAGCACCAGACTTGTCTGCGAGACGCCTACGGTTTCAGGGCGCATGATCTCGTAGGTCTGGTGATTCTTGAGCATACCGTCCTGATGAATGCCGGCTTCATGGGCAAAGGCGTTAGCGCCAACAATGGCCTTGTTGGGCTGCACGCTAATGCCGGTGTAATTGCTGACCAACTTGCTGAGCCGCGCCAACTGGGTGGTATCGAGGTTGGTGTTCAGGCCAAGGGTCTGGTGGCGGGTGTAAAGAGCCATGACCACTTCTTCGAGGGCGGTGTTGCCGGCCCGTTCGCCGATGCCGTTGATGGTCACCTCTGCCTGGCGGGCGCCGGCGCGGATGCCTGCCAGCGTGTTGGCGGTGGCCAGCCCCAGGTCATTGTGGCAGTGCACCGAAACGGTGCATTTCTCAATGCCGGGGGTGTGCTGCAGAATGCCGCTGATGAGCGCGCCAAATTCATCTGGCAGGGTGTAACCAACGGTATCCGGAATGTTCAGGGTGGTGGCGCCGCATTCGATGGCCACGCCCAGGACCTCGTACAAAAAGTTGGGGTCGCTGCGGCCGGCGTCTTCAGGACTGAACTCAATATCCGCGCACAGAGTGTGAGCGTAGGTCACCATCTCGCGGACGGCTTTCACCACCTGCGGGCGCTCCATCTTGAGCTTGTACTGCATGTGAATATCCGAGGTGGCGATGAAGGTATGGATGCGCGGATGGTCGGCCCATTGCACGGCCTCCCAGGCTTTATCCAGATCGTTCTTCACGGTTCTGGCCAGCCCGCAGATGACCGGGACGCGCTCACCGTTCTGGGAGCGGCCCACTTCCTGAGCGATGCGTTTGACGGCTTCCAGATCATCTGGCGAGGCGGCCGGAAAGCCAGCCTCGATGACGTCAATGCCCAGGCGAGCCAGACCACGGGCCACTTCCAGCTTCTCGGCGGTGGTCATGGTGGCGCCTGGCGATTGCTCGCCGTCGCGCAGGGTGGTATCAAAAAACCGAACGGTATTCTCCATGGGCTAGGCCTTTTTCCAGTTTTCCGGGCGCAGGCTGCGCACCGTGGCGCCGGTTTGCCACATTTCAGATTCGCGCATGGTGCGTAATTCTTCTGAGAGCTTCGCCTGGTAATCGGGGGCGCTGTTGGCTTCAATGGTGATGCGGGCTTCTTCGCCGCTGGTCACGCTGTTGTACAACCGGTCAAACACGGGCAGGGTGGCCTTCTTGAATTCGGGACCCCAATCCAACGCGCCGCGCTGGGCGGTGGTGGAGCAGTTGGCGTACATCCAATCCATGCCGTTCTTGCTGACCAGGCGGATGAGGCTCTGGGTGAGCTCCTCAACGGTTTCGTTGAAGGCCTCAGAAGGAGAATGTCCGTGGGCACGCAGGGTGGCGTACTGGGCTTCCATCACGCCGGCCAGGGCGCCCATCAGAATACCGCGCTCGCCGGTCAGATCGCTGTACACCTCGTTCTGGAAGGTGGTGGGGAAGAGATAGCCGGATCCCACTGCAATGCCGAGGGCCAGGGTGCGTTCTGTGGCGCGGCCGGTGGCATCTTGAAAGACGGCGAAGCTGCTGTTGATGCCGCTGCCATCCAAAAAGTTGGCGCGTACGCTAGTGCCGGAACCCTTGGGGGCGACCATGATCACATCCACATCGGCCGGGGCGATAATGCCGGTCTGTTCGTGGTAGACAATGCCAAAACCGTGTGAAAAGTAGAGGGCATCGCCCTTTTTGAGGTGTGCTTTCACTTTGGGCCAGGTTAATTTTTGAGCTGCGTCTGAGACCAAAAATTGGATGACGGTGGCGCGTTCTGTGGCTTCTTCCAGATCGAAGAGGGTCTCGCCGGGTACCCAGCCGTCTTTGATGGCCTTGTCCCAGGAGGGTGAATTGGGGCGCTGACCAATGATCACCTTAATGCCGTTGTCACGCATGTTCAACGATTGGGCAGGGCCCTGTACCCCGTACCCTAAAACGGCCACTACTTCATCTTTCAACACTTCCTGAGCGCGTGAAAGGGGAAATTCATCACGAGTTACCACTGTTTCTTCTACACCACCGAAATTGATCTTTGCCATGTTGATGCTCCTTTATGATTGCAAAATTTAGAATTGCGAACCCATCTGCGATGAGATGGAATAGTCTACGGGTGAACTCTCAGCCAGACTGGTGAGAACAGTTGGGATGCCTCGCTCCATGGCGATGATGCCGGTGCGAACCATCTCGATAATGCCAAACGGTTTTAAGACCTCTACGAAACCGTTGATCTTCTCTTCATCCCCGGTGATCTCAATGATCAGGGAATCGGTGGCCACGTCTACGATGCGGGCGCGGAAGACCTCGGCCAGTTGCATCACCGCAGAGCGGCTTTCTGAGGAGGCGGAGACCTTGACCATGGCCAGGTCGCGGCTCACCCGCGGCACCTCGGTGAGATCTTCCACCTGGACCACGTTGATGAGCTTGTGCATGTAGGGCATGATGCGTTCGATTTCGGTCTTATCGCTATCCACCACAATGGTGATGCGCGAGATGCCTTCCTTGTGGGTGCGTCCCACGGTGAGCGATTCAATGTTGAAATTACGGCGGCGAAACACAGAAACGACCCGGTTCAGAACGCCCGGTTTATCTTCCACTAGTGCCACAAAGGTATGATGCATACTTTCCTCTTTATCCTGTTGGTTATTGCTGCGGGGTTGGCCGCAAGATCATAGAATCAATGGAAGCGCCGCTGGGAACCATGGGGTAAACGCTGTCTTCCTTTTCCACCTGAAAATCGATGATCACAGTGCCGGGAGTGGCTTCTGCTTCACGGATGGCGTCCATCACTTCATCGCGACGGGTGACGCGCAGGCCTTTGAGCCCGTGGGCCTCTGCCAGCTTGACGAAATCGGGGCTCTTCATGGGGGTGGCAGAATAGCGGCGATCATAGAAGAACTCTTGCCACTGACGGACCATGCCCAGGTAACCGTTGTTGATGATGGCCACGTTGACCTTGATGCCTTCCTGGGCAGCGGTGGAGAGCTCGGCCTGTGTCATTTGAATGCCGCCGTCGCCGGCAATGGCCCAGACGTTGCTATCCGGTTTGGCAAACTTGGCGCCGATGGCTGCCGGCAGGCCAAAGCCCATTGTGCCCAGCCCGCCTGAGGTGATGGCGGTAAAGGGGCGGTCATGGCGGTAGTACTGGGCAGTCCACATCTGGTTCTGACCCACATCCGAAACCACCAGGGCTTCGCCTTTGGTGGAGCGATACAGGTCGTTGATAACATGGGCGGCGTAGAGGTGGCCATTATCGGGCAGGTTCTGAATATCGCGCACAGCAACATTGCCCTTCCAATCCCCGATCTTGGCCAACCATTCATCATGGCGGATAGGCTCAATGGCGGGCAGGATCTTTTGCAGGGTGCCCTTCAAATCGCCCATCAGGGCCAGGTCCACCTGAATGTTCTTGTTGACCTCAGAGGGATCGATCTCAAAATGGATCTTGCGGGCTTTGGCGGCGAAGGTGCTCAGCTTGCTGGTGACGCGGTCATCAAAACGCATGCCAATTGCCAGCAAAAGGTCGGCTTCCTGAATGGTCTGGTTTACCCAGGCCTCGCCGTGCATGCCGGCCATACCCAACGCCAGCGGGTGGTTGCCAGGGAAGGCGCCCAGCCCCAACAGGGTACTGGCCACCGGCGTACTGGTGCGCTCTGCCAGGGTGAGCAGCTCCTGCATGGCGCCGCTGATGAGGACGCCGTGGCCGGCAATGATGACCGGCCGTTTAGCAGATTGGATCATATCAATGGCCTGCTGCAGGTCTTTGGGGTTGGCGGAAAAATCCGGGCGGTAACCCGGTAAAGAAACCGGCTGGGGATTGTCTTCCCACTCGATGGTGGCTTGCTGGGCATCTTTGGTGATGTCCACCAGTACAGGGCCGGGGCGGCCGGAACTGGCGATAAAAAAGGCCTCGTGGATGGCGTGGTCAATATCGCGCGCGTCTGAGATCAAATAATTATGTTTGGTGATGGGCAGGGTGATGCCGGTCACATCGGTCTCCTGAAAGGCGTCAAAGCCGATAAGCGGGCTGACCACCTGACCGGTGATGAAGACCACGGGCGAAGAATCCATCTGCGCAGTGGCGATGCCAGTGACAAGATTGGTGGCGCCAGGGCCAGAGGTGGCCAGGGCGACCCCCACTTTGCCGGAGGCGCGCGCAAAGCCATCTGCCATGTGAGCGGCGCCCTGTTCGTGGCGGACCAGTACATGATGGATGGGACTTGTGACGAGCGCATCATAAATGGGCAGCGTGGCGCCGCCAGGGTAACCAAAGATCACTTCCACCCCTTCGCGTTCGAGGCATTTCCAAAAGATCTGAGCACCGGTCAATTTCATTTTCTTCTCCAGAGGAACTAACATTAATATTCGAGGACTGCGCCAGAATCGGCACTGGCGACCATTTTTGAGTAACGGCGAAGCCAGGAGCTGTTTACTTTGGCTTCAAAGGCGGGCAAGGCGGCCAGACGAGAGCGGATGTCCTCGTCGCTCAACTGTACAGAAAGCGAGCGGGCGGGCAGGTCAATGTGAATGATGTCGCCGGCCTGCAGGGCAGCAATGGGGCCGCGGGCGGCGGCTTCTGGCGAAACGTGGCCAATGCAGGCGCCGCGTGTGCCGCCAGAAAAGCGCCCGTCGGTGATGAGGGCCACCTTCTCGCCCAGGCCCATGCCCATGATGGCGCTGGTGGGGCTGAGCATTTCCTGCATGCCGGGGCCGCCGCGCGGACCTTCATAGCGGATGACGACCACCTCGCCTGGCTGAACCTCACCGGCCAGGATGCCGCTCATGGCGGATTCTTGTGAATCGTAGATGCGTGCAGGACCGCTGAAGACCTGCATTGAAGCGGCCACGCCGGCCGTCTTGATGACTGCGCCATTGGGGGCCAGATTGCCGAACAAAATGGCCAATCCGCCGTGCTGGGAATATGCTTCCGCCGCGGGGTGGATGACAGCCGTGTCTTTAATGTCGGCAGCTTCCACCATCTGGCGCAAGGGCTCACCGGTGACGGTGATGCGGTCGAGGTGCAGGCAGCCGGTGGCCGCGTGGACTTCTTTGAGGATGGCGGGCACGCCGCCGGCGCGGTGCACATCTTCCATGTGCCATTTACCGGAGGGGCTGACCTTGCACAGGTGCGGCACCTTTTGGGCGACCTCATTGATGCGCGCCAGCGAATAATCAATGCCGGCTTCGTGCGCAATTGCCAGGGTGTGCAGGACGGTATTGGTAGAGCCGCCCATGGCCATATCCAGGGCGAAAGCATCATCAATTGCTTCAGTTGTGACAATTTGTCTGGGGGTGATCTGTTTTTCGATCAGGTTGAGGATGAGTTTAGCGGTATTTGTTGCCAGTGTTTCACGTTCGGGGCTCAAAGCCAGGGCGCTGCCGTTGTAGGGCTGGGCCATGCCCAGCACTTCCATCAGGCAGTTCATGCTGTTAGCAGTGAACATGCCTGAACACGAGCCGCAGGCAGGGCAGGCGTTGTCTTCCAGCATTTTCAAGCGTTTCTCATCGATCTTGCCGCTTCTGTAGGCGCCAACACCTTCAAACACCGAGATCAGGTCAATGGCCTCTCCATCCGGGGTGCGGCCAGCCGGCATGGGGCCTCCAGAGACGAAAATCGCCGGGATATTGACGCGCATGGCCGCCATCAGCATACCGGGTACGATCTTGTCACAATTGGGGATGCAGATCATCCCGTCAAAGGGGTGGGCCATCACCATGGTCTCGATGCTGTCGGCGATCAGCTCGCGGGATGGCAGGGAGAACTTCATGCCATCGTGACCCATGGCGATGCCATCATCCACGCCGATGGTATTGAACTCAAACGGCACAGCGCCGGCAGCACGCACGGCTTCTTTGATCTTTTTGGCGAAGCTTTGCAAATGAACATGGCCGGGAATGATATCCACATACGAATTCACGATTGCGATAAATGGCTTTTGCATATCCGCATCGCTGACACCGGTGGCCTTGAGTAATGCCCGGTGAGGTGCTCTTTCATATCCGACCTTCATTTTGTCTGAACGCACGATGAAACCTCCAAAAATTGATAAAAAAACCGCCCAACTGTTCGGTTGGGCGGTCTGGGGATACACTTTGCTTTTTGTATTATTCGGTGATTTTCACCTTCCCTTTATCCTGTCCAACCACAATTAGGCTCTCAATAAGGACGAGAACCAAAATAACAAGGACAAGAATAAGGGAGAAGTTGTAAGACATGCTAGTTCGTATTTACCTGTGGGTCAAAAAATGAGAAACTTCTTTAAATCAAAATGCAATTAATTAGGTTATTTATAACAATTCCCGGGCAGAATGTCAATAACCCAAAACTTGATTTATGGATATTTTAAGATTCGACTTGGATCGTAAGGGTGCTTTCTTCCAGCATCTGTACCTGACTTTGCATACAGATGGAGGCAAGATGCGCTCCGAGGAATTGCGTTTGCAGACGGATGCACTCCCCACTGGGTTGGTAGAGGACAACTGGCAAATTTTGATCCGGCGTTTGGGCTGCCCGCCACAGGGCCACCGCCATACTGCCAGAAGCACAGGCACTTTCTGGCACCAGCGATTGGGTGGCTTTAACCCATACCACCGGGGTGATGTTGGTTCCGCTGGCGCTTTGTTCCACAAAGATCACGCCGGCTGCCGGTTGACTGAGCAAGTCGTGCTCTTGCAGCAGGCGTTTGGCCACACTGGTCAGCTCCTGAGGAACCTGGCCGGTACAGAGCAGATGGCTGATGCCTTCCATCTCCACCAGGGCTACCGCGGAGGCAGAAGGGCTGGGCAGCAGGGTGAAAGCCTCTTGCAAAGACAGGGTAACGGTGTTCTCTGAAACCGAAACGTGCAGAGGAGTTGACTTACCGCTGACTTCCACCCAACCATCTTTGACGTTCAGTTGCGAGGCCAGGGTGTAGAAAAAGGCGCTGGTGGCGTTGCCGCAAAACTCACCGCCCATCATTTGCAGGCGAGCCAGTGCCACCGGGGAGGAAGCGGGCTCATAAAAGCCAACCTGTTCCACATCCGGCTGCTGGCGCATGATCGCCTGCGCGACCGCCGCGTGCAGTCTGCGCTCCACAGGCGAAAACACCAGGCTGGTGATGTTACCGCTGGGAGAACATTTGAACACATGGAGGGAGAGGGGTTGAGGAATCATCATAAGATAAGAAAACAGTTTATCACAAGCACCGAGAAATAAATTAGAAATGGGAGGCCAATTCTTAAATTTCTCCAAATTGGTTTGCCAAATGCAATATTGGCTATTGACAAATGTTCAGCGCAACGCTAATATACTTAGAATACTAGGAATCATAAAATGAATTTCAACACTTCCTCCCGCTATTTTGCGTACGTCTATTTTTATGGCAACGGAAACCCGAATGCCTGTGGCGGCGCTTAACTAGTTGAGGAAACAAGTAGGAACAACGAAGAGCGAGGTCAAAGGCCTCGCTCTTTTCATTTTCTTTTTCAGGAGCGCAATTATGATGGTCATTATGAATACCGAAGCCACAGAAGAACAGGTGGATGCCGTAGTGGCAAAGGTACATACATTGGGGTTCCAGGCACACACCTCCAAAGGGGCAGAACGTACCGTGGTGGGGGTGGTCGGTGACCATCCGATCACGGCGCAGGACCAGTTCGTGCTCATGCCAGGCGTGGAGCGCATCGTGCCCATTTCCCGGCCTTACAAATTGGCCTCAAGAGAATTCATCCCGCAGAATTCCACTTTCCCATTGGACGGGGTGACCGTGGGCGGCGACGGGGTGCTGCTCATTGCCGGCCCCTGTGCCGTGGAAGAACGCAGCCTGCTCATTGAAACCGCGCTGGCTGTACAGGAAGCCGGCGCCCACGCTTTGCGCGGCGGGGCATTCAAACCGCGCACCTCTCCCTATGCTTTCCAGGGGCTGGGCGAAAAAGCGCTTGAAATGATGGCGGAAGTACGCGAAATTACCGGTATGCCCATCGTGACCGAGGCCATGTCGGTGGAGCAAATTCCACTGGTGGCCAAGTATGCAGACGTCATCCAGATCGGCGCGCGCAACATGCAGAATTACAATCTGCTCAACGCTGCCGGTGAAAGCCAGTGCCCGGTGCTGCTCAAACGCGGCCTCTCTTCCACCATTGAAGAATTGCTGATGGCCGCCGAGTACATCCTTTCGCACGGCAACCGCCGTGTCATGCTGTGCGAGCGTGGCATCCGCACTTATGAAACCTCCACCCGCAACACCACCGATATCAACGCCATTCCGGTCTTAAAATCCCTGACCCATTTGCCGGTCTTCCTGGACCCCAGCCACAGCACAGGCCAGTGGCAATACGTCACCGCAGTGGCCAGGGCGGGGGTCGCCGCCGGCGCGGATGGACTGATCATCGAGGTGCATCCCAAACCTGAAGAAGCCCTTTCGGACGGCGGGCAGTCGCTCAAACCGGAGCGCTTCGCCGAGTTGGTGCGTCAGATCCGCGGCATTGCAGAAGCAGTGGGCCGCTCCGTGCCGCCCAGCAAGACCCCGGTTAAATCAACACAGGGAGAGTCCGCATGAGCGTACGGGGCATCCGCGGGGCAACGACCTGTGCAGAGAACAGCGAAGCTATGTTTGCGGCTGTTGAGGCTTTGCTGCAAGAGATATTGCGCGTCAACCCCGGTCTGAAGACCGAGGACATTGCCAGCGCCTGGTTCACCGTAACGGATGACCTGCAGATGGCTTACCCGGCCGCCGCCGCCCGCAGGCTGGGTTGGACGGAGGTACCGCTGATGTGTGCACGTGAAATTGCCGTTCCGGGCAGCCTGAATCATTGTGTGCGCGTGCTGCTGCACTGGAACACGGAGCGCAGCCAGGCGGAGATCCGGCACGTTTATCTGAATGACGCCGTCAGCTTACGACCGGACTTGACCCATGAAAAGTGAAGATGCTTTTGCCGGGTTTGAAGAAGCGGGGTTTCCCACAACCTTGCAGGAGACGCGGGTTGCCATTTGGGGGCTGGGGCTGATGGGCGGCTCGCTGGCTCTGGCTTTGCAGGGCAAGACCCGCTGGCTGGCCGGCATTGATCCCGCCGCGGCCGTCTG
Source organism: Anaerolineaceae bacterium (assembly GCA_034933225.1). Lineage (GTDB taxonomy): Bacteria > Chloroflexota > Anaerolineae > Anaerolineales > Anaerolineaceae > UBA6107. Next base: position 41,730 of record JAYFNV010000104.1, read on the forward strand.
CCAGCAGGCGCGTGCGCTCAATGTGTTGGATGTTGTCGGCAACCATGCGGAGGCGATCCTGCCAGAAGCGGATCTGATCGTGCTGGCTGCACCACTTAGCGCGATCCCGGACTTACTGGCGCAACTGCCCGACCTGAAGGCGGACCGCGCAATGGTGCTTGATCTGGGCTCCACCAAGGCGGGTATTCTGGCGGCCATGGCAGAACTGCCGGGGCGTTTTGGCGTGGTTGGTGGGCACCCCATGTGCGGCAAAGAGGTCAGCAGCCTCAGCAATGCCAGCGCCACCCTGTACCAGCAGGCCAGCTTTGCGCTGCTGGCCCTGGAGCGAACCCCTGCAGTGGCGCGATCACTGGCCGAGCAACTGGTCCGGGCGGTGGGGGCGCATCCGGTCTGGATGGAAGCGCAGGCGCACGACCGCTGGGTGGCGGCCATCAGCCACCTGCCTTATCTGGCGGCGAACGCTCTGGCTGCCGTGACCCCCGTCGAAGCAGCGGCGCTGGTAGGACCCGGCTATTTGAGCACCACCCGCCTGGCCAGCGAATCAGAACAAATGATGATGGACATATTGGCCAACAACCGGGAAAACATCCTGCCTATACTGAAGGCTTATCGTGAACAGATCGAAAAATTGGAAAAGTTGCTGCAAAAAAACGATCGGTCTGCCTTGCAGGCGCAATTTCACCTCGGCCATGAAAGACATGAAGAAGTGCTAGAACAACATCGAAAGGGCATTCGGGCATGAAGACAACCATTTACCCGGGGGCGTCACTGCACGGTACACTGGAGAGAGAGCTCCCCGGTGATAAATCCATTTCGCATCGGGCGGCTCTTTTTGCTGCGTTGGCGGATGGGCAGAGCGAGATCAGTCACTTCCAGGTTTCAGGGGTGACCCGGCCCATGCTGCAGGCGCTGACCGCCCTCAAAGTGCCCTGGACTCTGGACGGGGATATCCTGAGTGTGACTGGCAGGGGCTTGAGCGGCCTGCACGCGCCCAGCTTCCCCATCGATTGTGGTAATTCCGCCACCACTCTGCGGCTGTTGGCGGGTGTCCTTGCTGCCGCAGGACTGCCGGCTGTTTTGGAAGGAAGTCCTGGCCTCAAACGCCGTCCCATGGGTCGGATCGTGACCCCCTTGCAGCAGATGGGCGTTCCCATCAGCGCCAGCCCGGAAGGTTGCGCGCCGCTGCGGCTGGCGGGCAGACCCGCTGGCTCCAGATTGCAGGCGCAGCACCTCATTTTGGCGGTGGCCAGCGCGCAGGTGAAATCTTGCCTGCTTCTGGCAGGGCTTGGCTGTGAGGGCACCACCTGCATTGATGAACCGGGGCCTTCGCGGGATCACACCGAACGGATGCTGCAAAGCATGGGAGTGACCGTCCGCAGCGAGGTGCGGGAAGGCAAAAATTGCGTCAGTTTGTGCCCACCAAGCCCTCTGAAACTGACCCCTCTTCATTTAAATATACCCGGTGATCCCTCAGCGGCAGCTTTCTTGATCGTGGCCGCGCTCATCACAGAGGGCAGCGAGCTCCACATTCAGAATATCTGTTTGAATCCCACCCGCACCGGGCTGATCGAGGTTCTGCAAGAAATGGGGGGAGATATTCAGCTACTGAACGAACACCTGGAGGGGGGCGAGCCCTGCGGGAATGTGCGCGTGCGCAGCAGCCGTCTGCACGGAACCTCTGTTTCCGGGGAGCGGGTGGTGCGCATGATCGATGAATTTCCCATCTTTGCCGTGGCTGCTGCGGCTGCTGAGGGCGAGAGCGTGGTGAGCGACGCGGCAGAACTGCGCCTCAAAGAGTCAGATCGCATCAGCGTGCTGGCCAAAGAACTACGGACACTTGGCGTTGATATTGTTGAGCAGGCAGACGGATTCAGCCTGCGTGGCGGAAAAGTGCAGGGCGGCAGTGTGGACGCTCACGGCGATCACCGCCTGGCCATGTCGCTGCTGGTGGCAGGGCTCATCAGTGCCGCGCCCATCAGCGTGCGGGGGTCGGAGTGCAGCGCGGAATCGTTCCCTGGCTTCGCCGACGTCCTGCAAACCCTTGGCGCCAAACTCGATGTGGAGAGAACTTTATGAGCGGAGCAGAGTTTCACCTGGGGCTGACCGGGTATCCGTTGGGCCACAGCCTTTCCCCTGCGCTTCATCAGGCGGCGCTGGCTGCCAGCGGGCTTACGGGAGACTATCTGCTTTTTCCAATTGAGCCGAACCAGGACGCAGACTCAAATTTGCAGGCCCTGTGCGCCAGGGTGAGCGGGGGAGAGTTGGACGGCCTGAACGTGACCATTCCTTATAAACAATCCCTTTTTAGCTGCCTGGATGACATCAGCGAGAGCGCGCGGGTGGTTGGCGCCATCAATACCATTTTCAGCAGGGGAGGGCGCTTGCTGGGAGAGAACACCGATATAGAAGGATTCAAGCGGGATGTGAGTACTTTTATAGATCTGAGTACCGGCCAAAAAGCCCTTGTGTTGGGTGCAGGCGGCGCAGCCCGCGCCGTGGTGTACGTGCTCATACAGGCTGGCTGGCAGGTGACCATTGCTGCGCGTAGGCAAGAACAGGCCTTGCAACTGGCCAACGACTTAATTAATTATGCGCGTAGTCATTTTGTTGATACAATTACTCTAAGACAACTCGCTACCTTAAAACCATCGGCAGGGTGGGGGCTGGTGGTCAACACCACGCCAGTGGGCATGTACCCACACTTGGAGGCCAGCCCATGGCCAGAAGAGCTGGCGCTACCGAAAGCGGCAGCCCTGTACGACCTCATTTATAACCCGGGGGAGACCTGCCTGATACAGCAAGCCAGTGCCGCGGGGATACGCTGCCGCAACGGACTGGGAATGCTGGTAGAGCAGGCCGCTCAGGCGTTTGAGATCTGGACGGGAGAGCAAGCCGATACCGCAGCCATGTACAATGCAATTCTTGAAATAAATAATTTGATTCCCAGGAGGACGCTATGAGCCTGAGGTTTTTGAGCGCCGGAGAATCGCACGGACCGGCACTATGTGTGATCCTGGAAGGCTTTCCCGCAGGGGTGAAGATCGACCCAGCGTTCATCGCCGCGGAAATGAAGCGGAGACAGGTGGGGTTTGGCGCAGGGCCGCGCATGAAGCTGGAAAACGACCGCGCCAGAATCCTCAGCGGGGTGATGGCAGGGGTCAGTACCGGCGCGCCCATCTCAATTTTGGTCGAGAATGAAAACCATGCCAAATGGAAAGGCAAAGAGATCGCAGCATTCAGCACGCCGCGTCCCGGCCACGCGGATCTGACCGGCGCTGTGAAGTACGGCTATTCCGACCTGCGACCTGCCCTTGAGCGTGCCTCGGCCCGTGAGACGGCTGCCCGAACAGCGGTGGGAGCCCTGTGCAAGAGCCTGCTGGCCCACTTTGACATCCAAATTGGCGGATATGTGCGCTCTATCGCTGAGGTAGAGGCGCGTGTGGAGGGCATTGGCCTGACAGAAAGGCTGCGGATAGCCGAGAGCAACGATCTGCGCTGCCCGGACGCACTTGCGGTAGAACAAATGCGCGCACGCATCCGCCAGGGGATGGAGGAGCGCGATACCCTGGGGGGCACCTTTGAGGTGGTTGCCCTGGGCGTCCCTGTTGGGCTGGGTTCTTTCAGCCAGTGGGACAAACGGCTGGAGGCGCGCCTGGGGGCAGCCCTTTTGAGCATCCCGGCCATCAAAGGGGTGGAGATCGGGCCAGCCTTCACCAACAGCCGGCTGCCGGGCACACTGGCACACGACGCTATTCAGCTTAATGGAGAGGCGCTGCAGCGCCCCACCAACCGCGCCGGTGGCATCGAAGGGGGCATCAGCAACGGCCAGCCCATCCTGCTGCGCGCAGCCATGAAGCCGATCGCCTCCACGCTCACGCCCCAGCAAACCGTGGATCTTGCCAGCGGTCTGCCCGCTGCGACCGTCTACGAGCGTTCCGATTTTTGCCCTGTCCCACGGGCCGTGGTGGTGGCGGAAGCCATGACCGCTTTCGTTCTGGCAGAAGCGCTGCTGGAAAAACTGGGCGGCGATTCACTGGCAGAGATGCTGCCACGCTTCAAAGCGCTGCCAGGCGCAAACCTGCACGACCTGCACATCCGCGCGGACAAGAATATCTATTGGCCTGAAGATGAGGAATCGGTATGACGAAAATATTCTTGTACGGCCCTTCCGGATCCGGGAAAAGTACCAGCGGTAAATTGCTGGCCGAGAGTCTGGGCATCAGCGCCATTGACCTGGACACGGCCATTGAAGAACAGACTGGCAAGGGAATCCCTGCCATCTTCCAAAGCGAAGGCGAAGTGGGTTTCCGGCGCGTTGAGGGGGAAGTGTTGGGGAAACTTGTGAAGGGCGAGCAGGAGTGCATCATTATGCTGGGGGGCGGCACGCTGTTGCAAAAAGCCAACCGTGACCTGGTAGAGGCAGCCGGCCCGGTGATCTGTCTGCGCGCCAACCAGGAGACGCTGCTGCAGCGCTTGAACCAGGACCCGAACAAAAGGCCGTTGTTGGGCCAGAACATCCTGGCTAACCTGCAAGCGCTCATCCGCGAGCGCGGCAGCCTTTATGATTCGTTTGGGTGGCAATTGGATACCAGCCAGCTCACCCCGGAGGCCACCGTGCATGAGCTGCAGGTGGACTTGGGGCGCTTTACCATCCGCGGCATGGGGGCAGATTACCCGGTGCGCATCAAGGCCGGCAGCCTGGACCAGTTGGGCGAGCATCTGCGCGCTATTAATATGAAGGGACCCATCGCTCTGGTAGGGGATGGCAACACCGCCCACCTGTACGGACAGCGTGCGAAAGATTCATTGCAACACAGCGGTTATGAAGTTTCCCTGCTGGAGATTCCGGCAGGGGAGGAGCATAAGACGCTGGCCACCGTTAACGAGCTGTGGCAGGGGTTCCTGCGTGCCGGGCTGGAGCGCGGCAGCACGGTGGTGGCGCTTGGAGGCGGCGTGGTAGGGGACCTGGCTGGCTTTGCGGCCGCCACCTATCTGCGTGGGGTCGCCTGGGTGAACGTACCCACAACCCTTTTGGCCATGGTCGATTCCAGCCTGGGCGGCAAGACAGGGGCAGATCTGCCGCAGGGCAAAAACCTGATCGGTGCTTTCCATTCGCCCCAACTCGTATTGGCCGACCCGGAATTGCTGCGTACATTGCCGATCCGCGAAGTGCGCAACGGCATGGCCGAAACCATCAAACACGGAATCATCGCTGACCCCGCTTTGTATGCTTTGTGCCAGAAGACCGACCTGCAAAGCCTTCACAAAAATGATGCGCTGATCCGGCGCTCCGTGGGCGTGAAGGCGCGCGTCATTGTGGCTGACCCGTATGAGAAGGGCCTGCGTGAGACCCTCAATTTTGGGCATACCATCGGGCACGGCGTGGAAAAAGCCTCTGCTTACCGAATCTCGCATGGCGAGGCCGTGGCCATCGGCATGGTGGTGGAAACACGCCTGGCTGAGAAGATCGGGCTGGCCAGGGTGGGCCTGGCCGAAGCCATCAGCGAGACGATGCGCCAGAACGGCCTGCCCACCAGCATCCCCGCCGACCTGGAGCGCGATCAGATCCTGGCCGCCATGCAACTGGATAAAAAACGAGCCGCCGGCAAGATCCGCTTTGCGCTGCCAGAAGACATTGGCAAAGTACGCAGCGGGGTGATCATTGAAAACTGGCAGGAATTGCTGGACCTTTAAGGAGCAACAACCATGACAAAAACGATCCTGATCTTGAACGGCCCCAATCTGAACTTTTTGGGCAAACGCGAACCTGAGCATTACGGCACGCTGACGTTGGAAGAGATCAACCGCCGCCTGCAAGCCGTGGCGGATGGACTGGGAGTGGAGGTGCGCTTTTTCCAGTCCAACCATGAGGGCGCCCTCATTGATCAAATTCAGGCCGCCGCAGAGTGGGCGGATGGCATTGTCTTCAACCCCGGCGGTTACAGCCACACCTCGGTGGCGCTGCGCGACGCTATCAGCAGCGTCCGGCTGCCGACCGTTGAGGTGCATCTTTCCAACATCGCCGCCCGCGAAGAGTTCCGGCACCAGTCCCTCATTGCGCCGGTGTGCCTGGGCAGTATCAGCGGATTGAGCTGGCGTTCCTATACGGCCGGGTTGACGGCTTTAGTGGAGATCCTCCATGACGCAAAGTGAACCCGTAAAAGTAGCCTATCAGGGAGAGCCAGGGGCCTACTCTGAGGCCGCGCTGCTCAAATATTTTGGGCCAGAGGTGCTGGCCAGCGGCAAGCCCGCATTTGAAGATGTGTTTGAGAGCGTGGAGAAGGGTGAATGCGAGTATGCCTTTTTGCCCATTGAAAATTCACTGGCTGGCAGCATTCACCGCAACTATGACCTCATGCGTGAACATTCGCTACACATCATCGGTGAGATCCAGTTACGCGTCCATCATTGCCTCATCGCCTTGCCGGGAGTGCAAATGGAGGATATCCGCGTGGTAAAGAGCCACACCCAGGCGTTGGATCAGTGCCGCGGCTATCTGGCGCGCTGGCCGGGCATCGCCATCCGTCCCGTCTATGATACAGCCGGCGCCGTCAAACAGCTCAGTGAAGAGAAAGACCTCCACACAGCCGCCATTGCCTCGCGCCGTGCCGCCGAACTCTACGGCATGGCCATTCTGGAAGAGGGCATAGAAGACAACCAGCAGAACTTCACCCGTTTTCTCATATTAAGCCAACATGCGGTCATTCCACAGGCAGATGCCAAAACTTCCGTGCTGGTGTCACTCAAACATGAGCCAGGTTCGCTTTTCAAAGCCTTGAGCGTCTTCGCCCTGCGAGACATCGACCTGCTCAAATTGGAATCACGCCCCCTCATTGGTCAGCCGGGGGAGTACCTGTTCTACATCGATTTTGCAGGGGCCAGCACTGACGCCAAAGTGCAGCGTGCCCTGGCGCACCTGGAGGAATACGCCCTTATGCTGCGTGTGCTGGGCTCATATCCCAGATACGGCACAGGAGGCTGAAATTGCTCTATTAACTTATCGCTTCCGATTTCTTTAAATAATCGGAAGTTATAAAGTGAACAATAAAAGGCTCTATAGCCTGTCTGTGTGGAGTGATCTAGAAGAAGGAACCGCCCAGAGCAATCAGCGCCATGCCGACCACCAGCAGTGCCAGCCAGATCGGTGCTTTAATCAAAGCGTCTAGAAACTCTTTCAATGCCTTCAGAAAATCGGTTGGCAACGTGATCCCGCGGCCATCACGGGTAGCCCGCTTCGTGATCGCTTTCATCATGGCAAGTACACCCCCAAAGATGCCACAAAGTGTCGCAATTACTCCAACGACGGTGATAATGATCCCAAGCACAGTTTTCGCCATTTACCCCTCCTTGAACATCATTTTTATCTTACATCGGTCTGAGGCGTTTTGACTTAACAGTTTCTGGCTGTGATTTAAACTTCATGAAAGGTTTGACATCTTTCACCCAGTGGGACTAAAATGGAGCATCGGTAAAAATCCCCAACACAGTTAAATGGAGCGTTTATATGGAAGCTGAAAAAGCGCAAGATGCTAAAGCACCCGTTCGCCCCGCAATGAACCGCACGGCCAAGACGACGGTCATTATTTTCTTCATCTTCATGCTCTTGCATCAGACCGATAAATTACTCATCGGCCCGCTGCAAACCGACATCATGAAAACCTTCAACATGAGCTATACGCAATGGGGTTTCATTAACTCCGGCGCTCTGGTGGTCGGAACACTTTTCTACCCGTTGTGGGGTTGGTTGAGCGACAAATATAACCGCGCCAAGCTGTTGGCGGCTGCCTCCTTCATTTGGGGCTCCACCACCTGGCTCAGCGCTTTCGCACCAAAATTCCATTCTCCGGCGCGTTTCTCTGATTTCATGATCACCCGTTCCTCTACCGGTATTGACGATTCCAGTTACCCCGGCATGTACAGTCTGGTCTCTGACCTGTATTCCCCTAAAGTTCGCGGCAAAGTGTATGGTATTTTGCAGCTCACTCAGCCCATCGGATATTTGATCGGTATGGTCATTGCCCTCATGTTCACGGCTGCCCTGGGTGGCTGGGAGAACGTTTTCATCATCACCGGTTCGCTGGGGATCGTTCTAGCTTTTGTGATCTTCTTCTTCGTCAAAGACGTCCCACGCGGCACCAGTGAAGATGAACTGCAAAACGTGGAAGGCGTGAGCTACAAATTTAACTGGAAAGCCCTCAGCGAGATCTTCAAGAAGAAAAGTCTGTGGATGGTCTATCTGCAAGGTTTCGCCGGTGTCTTCCCCTGGAATGTGATCACCTATTACATCTTTGGTTACCTGGAAAAAGAACGCGGCTACGATTCCACCACCACTTTGCTCATCATGGGCCCGGCGATTTTGCTGATGGCTGCCGGCTACCCCGCCGGTGGTTGGCTGGGGGACAAACTGTTCAAAAAGACCAAAGGCGGACGCCTCATCGCCAGCGAGATCGGCATCATTCTGGGCATGGTGGGTTTGTTCGCCGCCCTCAGCACCCCCAACAGCCAGGTTCTCCTCTTTGGTATCCTGATGGCTGCCACGGCTTTTTTCATGCCTTTCGCTTCGCCCAACATCATCTCCACCATGTATGATGTGACCCTGCCTGAGGTCCGCTCCTCTGCACAGTCTGTAGAAAGCCTCATTGAGACTGCCGGTGCCTGGACCGCTCCTATCCTTGCCGGTTTGCTCGCGGATGCCTTCACGGTGGGATTCTCCATCAAACTGATCTGTACGGTGGCCTGGGGTTTATGTGTGGTCTTTATGATCTTTGCCATCTTCTTCATCCCAAAAGACATTGAAAGCCTGCACAAACAATTGGAAGCCCGCGCTGAACAGGCGAAAGCTTCTAAAACCGAATAGTAAAGAATAATCAACTCCCCTGAAGGAAATCCCTCAGGGGAGTTTTTATATCCCCTTCCCTGCTTAGTGGAATGAGGAGTTTTTTTTATTTGGGGTATTGTCTACGCGCAATTATTACGTTTTTCAAGATTGAAACTTTTTTAGTTTATAAACCAGGCTTACTCACCTACCAGGCGCCAAAATTCTGCAAAGTGATGCTGCTGCTTTCAGCCCCCATCTTCATACAGTCTATCACCGGCAAGTTCTTGAGCACACCAATCAAAAAGCCAGCGATATAGCTATCCCCTGCCCCCATGGTATCTTTTACCTCACAGGGAACGACACCAAACTCATAAAATTGCTGTCCATCGTAAGCCAGACTGCCCTGCTCCCCCAGCGTACATACTGCAATTTTAACACCCCATTTACACATCGATTCCAATGTGTCACGGGTATAAGAGTCATTTTGTTCGCCAGAGAAAAAGGCATAATCCACTGATTGAATGGCGGTTTCGTAGACCTCATCCCACAGTTTGGTGGCGAAATCGAAGGCTATGGGAATTCCCGTTGCTCTGATCTCTGGCAAGCGCTGATGAATATTGCCCCAATGCCCGCTCACCAAAATATCATGTTGGGCAATAAATTGAATATCAGAATCAGTCAGGCAAAAGTCTTGCAGGACG
>JAYFNV010000105.1:0-2995 GCA_034933225.1 Anaerolineaceae bacterium
CGCCATTGCGCAGGGACCAGCCTCAGCAGCAGCGCAAGCTTGTGTGGAACGTTGGCGCAAGAACATGGACAATTTCTGGACGCCTAATCTGGACCAATTGGTTGGGCTGACAGAACTCTACAACCAGGATGAACGCTTCAAAGCTAACTTTGACAGGGTGGATGGTCGCCTGGCCGAGTTCTTCCGCGAGGCTGTAAAGGTCTACATAGCAGGACAGAAACAGAAATAAAAATCAGGGTGGTCGCGAGACCACCCTGATGCTTTGTACCGAGAAAACTACTTGGCTTTGAGGATGACACGGGCATCGACCACTTTGAGGCCTTTGCCTTCTTCGTAAACCAACACCGGGTTGGCGTCGGTCTCTTTGATCTCATCTTCAAGGTCCATGATCATGGTGGAGTACTTGACGATGGTCTCAGCCAGGGCTTTGCGGTCGCGCGGAGATTCACCGCGGACACCCTTGAGGATAGGGGCACCCTTGATCTCGCCGAGCATTTCTTCGGCCTGATCTTCAGAGATGGGGGCTACGCGGAAGGTGACGTCTTTGAGGACTTCCACGAAGATACCGCCCAGACCGAACATCATGGTGGGGCCAAAGGTGGGATCATTCACAGATCCGAGGATGCACTCAGTGCCCCAGGGAGCCATTTCCTGAATGGCGATACCGTGAATGTTGGCTTCGGCTTTGTAGGCTTTGGCGTTGGTCAAAATGGTCTTGTAGGCATCACGAACAGCAGCTTCGTCTTTGATGTTGACTTTAACGCCACCGGCATCGGATTTGTGCAGGATCTCGGGGGAGACGATCTTCATTACCACCGGGAAACCAACCTTCTTGGCCAGGGCAACTGCTTCATCTTCGCTCTTGGCTAAAACAGTGTTGGTGACAAGCAAACCGTAAGCGCTGAACACTTCTTTGGCTTCGATCTCGGTCAGAGAATCGCGGCCTTCTGCGCGGGCTTTGTTGATGATCTCAACAGACAGCTTGCGGGCTTTGCTGTTGGATTTGAAGGTGAAATCAGCCTTCTTGGCATGCAGAACATAGTACTCATGCAGGGCGGCCATGGCATTCACGGCCAGATCGGGGGCGCCGTAAGCGGGGATGCCGTTCTCAACCAACCAGGCCATGGCGGCTTCAGATTTTTCACCACCCACGAAGGAAACGGTGATGGGGGTTTCTTTGACCTTGGAATCGACAACAGCCTTCTTGATGGACTGGGCGATTTCCATGGGGTTGGTCATGGCGGTCTCGCAGTAGAGCACGATGAGACCATCGGTCCATTTGTGGGAGATGGCGAATTTGACGGAATCGTAGTACCACTCGTTGCCGGCCATACCGGTCAGGTCAACGGGGTTCTTTGCGGAACCGAATTCAGGCATATGTTTCTTGAGCTCATCCTGAACATCCTGGGGAGCGAAGTGCAGGGGGATGCCATATCGTTCGGCGGCATCTGTGGCCAACACGCCCACACCACCACCATTGGTGACGATGAGCAGGTTCTCACCCTTCATAGGCGCCTGCAAAGAAAGAGCCTGGGTGCGGTTGAAGAGGTCGTTCAGGTCAGCGGCCTGGATGACACCCGCCTGGCGGAAAGCAGAGCCATAAACCTTGGCAGCACCGGCCAAAGAGCCAGTGTGAGAGGCAGCGGCGGCAGCGCCGTGAGCAGAAACACCCGATTTGAGGGCGATAATAGGTTTCTTGGATTTCTGAGCGGCTTCAATAAAAGCGCGGCCTTTTTTGAGACCTTCGATGTACAGGGAGATGCAGGAAGTGTCTTTATCGTCATCCAACCATTCAATAAGGTCAGCAAAATCTACATCGCACATGTTGCCGATGGAGATCAGTTTGTCAAAACCAACCTTACGGGTGTAGGTGGCGGCATCGAGGGCGATGAGCAGGGCACCACTCTGGGTGATGAGGGAGGATTTGCCAGCCAAAGGCAGGCAGGGAGCGAATGAACCGTTAAATTTATCGGAATTGGAGAGGGACCCCACAATGTTCGGGCCAAGAATGCGCATGTTGTAGCTCTTGGCAATGGTGACCATCTCTTCTTCAAGGGCTTTGTTGCCGACTTCGCTGAAGCCAGAGGTGATAACGATGAGGCCTTTGACACCCTTCTTACCGCATTCTTCGGTCACTGCGGGCAGAAGTTTGGCAGGAACGGTGACGATGGCTGAATCGATCTTCCCGGGCACATCAGTGATGGTGGGGTAGACCTTGAGGCCCAACAGCTCAGTGGCAGTGGGGTTGATGGGATAAATGGTACCGGCATAGCCACCTTTGATCAGGTTATCAACGACGGTATAACCAATTTTGCCCGGTGTGGTAGATGCACCAATGACAGCAACGGATTTCGGTCTGAGAAGACCATTAATTTGATTCTTGTCCACGAGTTTTCCTCCTGAGAAAACGATGAAATAACGTATAGCTTTTTCAAGCTTTGTTTATAATGAAAAGGACTCTCACTATTGGTTTACGGGAGTAAACGTTTCATTCATTTTACAAAATTTGAAGGAGCTAAAAGTACTCAAATTGACAGTACTTTTTCTTAAAAATTATGATCGAACTGACCCTAAGCGCTGAAAATGACCAGGCAGAAATTCCTTCTTCTGACCTGATCAAAAATATCATTCGCGTCTCTATTAGTAATGTGGATCCTTATCTACTTGTGTCCGGCTCCATTGTACTTTCAAATGCCAATCTGTGCATAGGGAAAAAGGTCTACACAAGTATTAAAAAATTGGTGGTGATCTCCATTGGCAAGGCCGGCTTTACCATGATGCAGGCTGCCGAAGAGAAATTGAGAGGGCGCATCAGCAGGGGCGTTTGTGTGGCAAAAGTGCTGCCAGCGGATTTGCCGCATTGGGACGCCATTAAATTTGTTCAAGGAGGTCACCCCATCCCCACTGCTGGCAGTCTGGCCGCAGGTCAAAGCATCAGTGCAGCTTTGGAAGGGTTGACTGCGGAGGATCTGGTTGTGGTGCTTGTTTCTGGCGG
>JAYFNV010000106.1:0-9996 GCA_034933225.1 Anaerolineaceae bacterium
GTAGAAAGCACCGTCCACTTCTTTAAACACGAATCCTGCGGCAAATGCACCCCCTGCCGTGAGGGAACCTACTGGATGGCGCACATCACCGAGCGCATTAATAACGGCAGCGCCAGCAAAGAAGACATTGAGCTGCTCAAGACTGTTGCCAGCCAGATGCAAAACAAATGCTTCTGTGCTCTCGGCGAGTTCTCGATCTCTGCCGTGCTTTCTGGCATCCAACATTTCCGGGCTGATTTCGAAGCCCGCGTGGAGAATTAGCAGATGGATAAACTCATCTCACTCACCATAGACGGGCGTCCGGTCAGTGTTCCGGCCGGGACCCTGGTGGTGGATGCCGCCAAGATGGTTGGCATCACCGTCCCCGTCTTTTGCTACCATCCCAAGATGGAACCGGTGGGCATGTGCCGCATGTGCCTGGTAGATATCGGCCGGCCTGCAGTTGACCGCGCCACCGGCCAGCCGGTTCTGAACGAGGATGGCACCCCCAAGATCACCTTTGGTCCCAAACTGGAAACCGCCTGCACCACCCCGGTCTCTGAGGGCATGGTCATCTGGGGCGCCACAGAAAAAGTACTGGCTGCCCGCAAGGACGTCATTGAATTTCTGCTCACCTCCCATCCGCTGGACTGCCCGGTTTGCGATAAAGGCGGCGAATGCCCCCTGCAAAACCAGACCATGCAATTTGGCCCCGGTCAGAGCCGCTTCATTTTTGATGAGAAAAATCACAATGCAAAACATGTTCCCCTGGGCGAACTTATCTATCTGGACCGCGAGCGCTGCATTCAATGCGCCCGCTGTGTACGCTTCAGCGACCAGGTAGCCGGCGACCCGGTGCTTGGTTTCTATGAGCGCGGCCGCCAGTTGGAGATCGTCACCCACTCCGACCCCGGCTTTGACTCGGTCTTCTCCGGCAATACCACCGATATTTGCCCTGTGGGCGCACTCACCACTGCTGATTTCCGCTTTGGTGCCCGTCCGTGGGAGATGACCTCTTATTCTGGCATCTGCACCCAGTGTCCGGTGGGCTGCAACATTAGCTACAGCGTGCGCCGGGAAGCCAAGAGCGGCGGCAAGTTTGTGGTCAAACGCGTACTGCCCCGTCAGAACGAAGCAGTGAACGAACTGTGGCTATGCGATAAAGGCCGCTTTGGCTATCACTTTGGTGAAGGGGCTGAACGCTTGAGCCAACCGCTGGTACGCAAGAACGGCGAACTGGTGAAAACCACCTGGGCGGAAGCGCTCAAAGTGGTGGCAGAAAACTTTAAAGCCGCTGGCAAACGCATTACCACGCTGGCTGGCGGACGACTGTATAACGAAGATCTTTACCAGCTTGGTAAATTCTCCCAGAGTGTGGAAGGCTCTCGCCTCCTTGCCTCCAGCATGGGCGGCGCTGAATACACCACCCGCCTGGGCCTGAGCCCCGATTCTGACCTGGGCAAACTGGGCAAAGGCTCTGCTATTCTGGTCTTCGCTTCTGATCTGCATGAAGAAGCACCCATCTGGTGGCTTCGCCTCAAGCAGGCCAGCGAACGTGGCGCCACCCTGGTGGTGGCCAACGGTCGCAAGACCCGTCTGGATGCCCACGCCAGCTTTACCCTGCGCTACCATTACGGTGAAGAAGAAGCCGCCCTGCGTCAACTGATCGATGGCGATTTCGATTCTGCCAAAGCCCTGCGCGAAGCCAGCGATCTGGTAGTCTTCTACGGCGCTGACGGGCTTGGTTTGCAGCAGACCCGGGCTGTTGCCGGGTTATGCGCCGAACTTCTGGTGAAATCCAACCATGTTGGCCGCCCCAATAATGGCCTTGTAGCCGTTTGGCCGCACGCCAACGATCAGGGCGCCGCCGAACTGGGCTGGTTGCCTTCTGACAACCTGACCGATGATCTGAGCGCCGCAACCGCCCTCTACATTGTAGCCGCCGACCCCGCCGCTGAATCTGCCGGTCTGGTGAACGCCATCCAGAAAGCTGGCTTTGTGGTGGTGCAGGACCTGTATCTGAGCGAAACCGCCAAGCTGGCCAACGTGGTTCTTCCGGTGAAAGCCGCCATGGAACGCGATGGCAGCTTTGTTTCCGGCGAACGCCGTGTACAGCTCAGTCATTGCGCCGTTCCCGCCCCAGATATGAAAGCTGATTTTGAGGTAACTCAAGCCATTACTAAAGCGATGGGCCTCGCCTTGCTAGAACTTGGCCCTGCTCAACTCTTTGAGGCGCTGGCTGAGAGCGAATCTGCTTTTAGCGGACTCTCCTACACTTCCCTTTCGCAAACGCAGCCTCAGTGGCCGGTTACCGGCCGTGCTGATGCTTACTTTAGCGGCAGCGCTGTGGAGAACAAAGACGGTCTGGGTGTGACCCTGCCCCTCTCTGCAAGTGCAGATCTGCCGCAACCCGTAAAATTCTCCTCGCTCATTCAACCCGGCGGTGCCTGGTTGGCCTTACCCATCACCAAGTTATATGACCAGGGCGTGACGCTGCGCACCAGCCAATTGCTGGCACAGCGCATTGGCGACCGTGCCTTCACCCTCAACCCTGAAGACGCTGAAAAAATGGCCGTGAAAGCTGGCGACTCCATTGAAGTCAGCCTGGACGGCACCGTTTACACCGGCAAGATCGACTTGCTGGAAGGTCAGCCCCAGGGAACCCTGTTGGTACGCCGCAGTATGGGGGTGCCGCTCGGCGAAGCAAAAGTTGTTTCCTTGCGGGCGCTCGCCCCGCTTGAGACTGAGACCAAGTGAGGATCGCTATGGATGCAGCTACTATTTGGGAATGGATCATCAAATCGGTCATCCTCATGCTGGCTCTGACAGCCGGGTTTGCTTATGTCACCCTTTATGAACGTAAGGTGTTGGCCTACATGCAAGCACGCATCGGGCCAAACCGCGCCGGCTTCTGGGGGTTATTGCAACCCATTGCTGACGCTTTCAAATTGATCTTCAAAGAAGAACTGGTACCAGAAAAAGCCGATAAGGTGATCTTTGTGCTGGCGCCTGTCATCACCGTAATCCCGGCCCTTATCATCACCGCCGTGGTTCCATGGGGACCCGATGTAGTGATCGGCGGGCGCGTGGTCAGCCTTTCGATCAGCAACATCAACCTGGGTATTCTGTACATTCTCACCGTCACATCAATTTCGGTGTACGGTATCACCCTGGCAGGTTGGTCTTCCAACAACAAGTACGCCACCCTGGGTGGCCTGCGCGCCACCGCTCAGATGATCAGCTACGAGCTGGCGTTGGGCATGGCCATGATGGGCCCTGTACTTTTAGCCGGATCCATGAGCCTGACCGATATCGTCAACGCCCAGAAACACCTGTGGTTCATCGTACTGCAGCCGGTGGGCGCCCTCATTTACATGGTCGCCACCATTGCAGAGATCAACCGCGCACCCTTTGATATGCCAGAAGCCGAGCAGGAACTCACCGCCGGCTACCATGTGGAATACTCAGGCATGAAATTCGCCCTCTTCTTCATGGCCGAATACATCAAAATGATCGCCATTTCCATGATCGGCGCCTCGCTCTTTTTGGGCGGGTTCCAGGGGCCCTGGGTGGATGTGTACCCGATCCTGGGTCCGATCTATCTTTTCATCAAGGTGGCTGCCCTGCTGTTTGGGCTCATCTGGATCCGCGCCACCTGGCCGCGCATCCGCTATGACCGCCTGATGGCCTTTGGCTGGAAGATCCTCTTCCCCCTGTCGGTGATCAACTTAATGGTAACGGCAGTGGTGTCGTACCTGGTAGGAGGCTAACATGTTACGCGGTTTATTCACTACATTCAAAGAGATGCTCACCAAAAAGGTGACCGTCCAATATCCAGACGAGAAACGACCCGTGCGCGAGCGCTTTAAGGGCCGCCACGAATTGAAACGCTACGATAACGGCCTGGAAAAATGTATCGGCTGTGCCCTGTGTGCCGCCGCTTGCCCTTCCAACGCCATTTTTGTGGAAGCCTCAGAAAACACAGATGATGAACGTTACTCCCCCGGTGAACGCTACGCCAGCACCTATGAGATCAACATGCTGCGCTGCATCTTCTGCGGTTTCTGCGAGGATGCCTGCCCCACCGAAGCCATTGTGCTTGAAAAAGATTACGAGCTCTCTTACACCGACCGTGCCGAAGCCATTTTGACCAAAGATAAACTCATCGTCAAAGTACCCGCAGGCGGCAGCCCCACCCCGCAAAAAACCGAACCCGGTGTCTTTACCCGCTCGGTACCCCAAATGAAAGATCCTACAGATTAGGGAGGATGGATGACCGCTGAACTCTTGTTATTCCTCATCCTGGCCGTCATCGCCATTGCGGCCGCAGTTGCTATGCTGCTCAGCCACAACACGGTGTATTCGGCCCTGTTCCTCATTGTTAATTTCCTGGCCATCGCGGTGATCTACCTCACCCTGGGCGCTCCTTTTGTGGCTCTGGCGCAGATCACGGTCTACGCAGGCGCCATTATGGTGCTCTTCCTTTTCGTCATCATGATGCTCGGTGCTGAGCAATTGAAAGAAAAAGACCCCGTGCGCTGGCAGCGTCCGCTGGCCATTGTGCTGGCCCTGGCGCTGGTCATTGAGGGCGTTTACGGCCTCATGTCCCGCATCGGTACCCAGATGATGAGCAACCCACGCGCTGAAGCTTTGGCTGACCCCAAAGCCCTGGGAAATTTGCTCTATACCCAATACTCCCTGCCTTTTGAGATCACTTCCATCATTCTGCTTGTAGCGGCCATCGGTGCGGTTGTCCTCACCCGCGGCACCAAGAAAACGGAGGTTAACTAGCTATGATCCCTCTTGTTTACTACCTCGCTCTGGCTGTGATCTTGTTTAGCCTGGGCATTCTGGGCGTGATCTTGCGCAAGAATGCAATTGTGATGTTCATGTCGCTTGAATTGATGTTCAATGCCGCCAATCTGGTCTTCATTGCCTTTTCCAACTACTACAGCTTGCTCAACGGTCAGGCCATGGTTATTTTTGTCATGACCACCGCCGCCGCTGAAGTAGCCGTTGGGCTGGCACTGATGGTTGCCATTTTCCGCAGCAAAGGCAGCATTGATGTGGACCAGATGAACAAACTGAAAGGTTAAGCCAAGATGCAACCCTCAACTCTCCTCAATCTGGTTCCTTTGGTGGTCTTCCTGCCTCTGGTAGGATTACTGATTAATTTACTATTCGGCCGCAAACTGGGTGAAACCTTCAGCGGTGTAGTGGCCAGCCTGGCCACCGGCTCGGCTTTTGTGGTCTCCGTTCTCCTGGCAGTGGCCCTCTCTGGCAGCCATGAAGCCTTTGTTTTGCCCTTCGCCGAATGGATCAAAATCGGCAGCCTGCAAATAGGCTGGGCATTCCGCGTAGACACCCTCTCTGTGGTGATGATGCTGGTTGTTTCCGGCGTCGGCACGCTCATTCACATCTACTCCATCGGCTACATGCACGCTGATGTGCGCCACAACGGCGATACTGCGCGTTTTACCCGCTTCTTCATCTTCCTCAACCTCTTCATTGCCTCCATGATGACCCTGGTGAGCGCCGATAACTTCTTGATGCTCTTCGTGGGCTGGGAAGGTGTGGGACTTTGCTCCTACCTGCTCATCGGTTTCTGGTTCGAGAAAGGCAAAGACGGCATCGGCAATGCCAATGCTGCCAAGAAAGCCTTCATCACCAACCGCATCGGCGATTTTGGTCTGCTCGTGGCCATGTTCCTCATTTTCTGGAACTTTGGCAGCCTCAACTTTGACGTAGTCTTTGCTGCTGCCCCATCGGTTGCTGCTGCCCACCCCACCGCAATGCTCCTTATCACCCTGTTCATGCTGCTGGGCGTCACCGGTAAATCTGCCCAGTTGCCGCTTTATGTGTGGCTGCCAGATGCTATGGCCGGTCCCACCCCTGTTTCTGCACTCATCCATGCCGCAACCATGGTCACCGCCGGTGTCTATCTGGTGGCGCGCAGTTCGGCCTTTTATGCACTGGTTCCCACCGCCCAAACGGTTGTCACCTGGGTGGGGGCTGCCACTGCTCTCTTTGCCGCCACAATCGCTGTAGCCCAAAACGACATCAAAAAGGTACTGGCCTACTCTACCATCAGCCAACTGGGCTTCATGGTGGCTGCAGTGGGCATGGGCGCCTATGTGGCTGGTATGTTCCACCTGGTCACCCACGCCTTTTTCAAGGCGCTGCTCTTCCTGGCAGCCGGATCTGTGATCCAGGCCGTGGAACGAGGTGCACACCACACCAAGGGTGCCGAAACCCTTGACCCGCAGGACATGCGCAACATGGGCGGGCTCAAAGAACGCATTCCGGTCACCTTCTGGGTATACCTCATCGGCGGCGTTACCCTGGCGGGTATTGCCCCGCTGGCGGGCTTCTTCTCAAAAGACGAGATCCTGGCCTCAGCATTTGCTGGGAATACAGGTGTCTTTGTGGTACTGGCCCTGGCCGCCTTTCTGACCGCGTTTTACGTGGGACGTCAGATCGTGTTGGTTTTCTTTGGTACTGCCCGCTCTGATGCAGCCAAACACGCCGAAGAAAGCCCCAAAGTAGTAACCATTCCGCTGATGATCCTGGCCGGGCTTTCGGTGTTGGGCGGTCTGCTCAACTTCCCCGGGCTGCTGACGTTGGAACACTGGCTGGCTCATACCTTTGGCGAGATCGAAGGCGTTGGCTTCTTGTGGCCTGTTGCAGGTCTATCTCTGCTGCTGGCCGTGTTGGGTCTGTGGCTTTCCTGGACGATCTACCGCAAGTCTCCCACCAGCCAGAAAGCGCCCGATGTGTTGCAAAAGGCACTCGGTCCGCTCTTCACCGCCATGGAACATAAATGGTGGGTGGATGAGTTCTACACCACTGTGGTGCTCAATCCCCTCAAAGCGGTTGCTGGCTTCTTCAGCAGCACCATCGACCTCAAAGGCATTGATGCCGCAGGCAGCGGTCTGGCCAAAGGCACCACCGGCCTGGGCAACTGGCTGCGCCGCTTCCAAAACGGCTTTGCCCGCACCTACGCCCTGTGGATGCTGCTGGGCTTGGTAGCAATGCTGACATTCCTGGTACTCAAATAAGGGGCAGAATATGAATATTGCCATGAATCCACTTCTCTGGGTCACCTTCTTCCCCATTTTGGGCGTTTTGGTCATTCTGTGCATCAAACCACAGGCCAAGGCCGCCCTGCGTTGGACAGCGCTCATCACCTCTGTCATCACCTTTGGGCTCTCCATCTGGCTGCTTACCCAGTTCAACGCTTCTGATCCCAATGTGCAGATGGAGATCAATCAACCCTGGCTAATGTTGGGCAGCACTGCTGTGGGCTTCCACATGGGTGTGGACGGTCTGAGCATTTTGATGGTGCTGTTGACCGCCTTCCTGAGCCCTATTGCCATCCTCTCCACCTGGAAAGCCATTGATGAGCAGGTACGCGGCTTTATGGCCTTCTTCCTGATGTTGGAAGTGGGAATGACCGGCGTTTTCCTCTCACTGGATATGGCCCTGTTCTATATCTTCTGGGAGTTCACCCTCATCCCCATGTACTTCCTCATTGGCATCTGGGGTGGCAACCGCCGGGTTTACGCCGCGGTCAAATTCTTCTTGTACACATTGGCGGGCTCTCTGCTCATGCTGGCCGGTATTTTGTGGATCGGTCTGCAATACGGTAGCTTTGATCTGGTTGCCCTGAGCGCCACCAACGCAATTGCCCCCACTGCCCAATTGTGGCTCTTCGGCGCCTTTGGCCTGGCCTTTGCCATCAAAGTGCCCATGTGGCCGCTGCACTCCTGGCTGCCCGATGCGCACACTGAAGCCCCTACTGCCGGGTCTGTTATTTTGGCAGGTGTTCTGCTCAAAATGGGTGCTTACGGGTTCCTGCGCTTCAACTTGCCGCTCTTCCCCAACGCCAGCTACACCCTTGCACCCTACCTGGCCATTTTGGCCGTCATCGGCATCCTTTACGGCGCCCTGGTGGCCTACCGCCAAAAAGATGTAAAGAAACTGGTGGCTTACTCATCCGTCAGCCATTTAGGATTCGTCATGCTGGGCATCTTCGCTCTCAACGTGCAGGGCATTGAAGGCGCCCTGCTGCAGATGGTGAACCACGGCCTCTCCACCGGCGCGCTCTTCCTCATCGTCGGCTTCCTTTACGAACGCCGCCACACCCGCGATCTGGATGCTTTCGGTGGGCTGTGGAAGGTGATGCCCGTTCTGGGCAGCCTGGCCCTCATCGTCACCCTTTCTTCCATGGGTCTGCCCGGCCTGAACGGTTTTGTAGGCGAGTTCAGCATTTTGCTCGGCGCTTTTGGCTCCACCGCCTTAGCCTCCCCGTGGATTGCAGGCGTGGCTGCTCTGGGCGTGATCCTGGCAGCGGTTTACTTACTGCACATGTTCCAGAAGGTCTTCCTCGGCCCGGTGACCCATCCTGAAAACGCCACCCTCAAAGATCTGAGCGCACGTGAGATCGCCATTCTGGTACCATTGCTGGCGCTCATCTTCTGGATCGGTCTTTACCCCAAACCCTTCTTTGCACTCATGACCCCCACCGTTGAGAAACTCCTTACTCTCTTGCAGGCAGCATCTGCGGGACTCCATTAAGGGAAAGAGAGAATAGACATGACTTTGACCGATTTCCTTTCCATCCTTCCGCTGATCTTGCTGCTGGTCTGGGCGCTGCTCCTGCTCCTGACGGGGCTTTTCTTGCCCAAACGACTGGAAAACCTGCCGCCTTACCTGGCGGCACTTGGGCTGATTGCCTCCTTCGTTTTCCTGATGGTCTTCAACACCACAATCCCCATCAGCGGCTTTAACGACATGGTCGTCACCGACGGCTTCTCCATCTTTTTAGACAGTCTCTTCCTTTTGGGAGGGCTGCTGGCCGTCCTCATCTCACCGGCTTACCTGCAACGCATTGGCGTGAAAAACTACGAGTACTACCCGCTGATGTTGCTGAGCGTGAGCGGTATGATGCTCATGGCTTCCGCCGCAGATCTGATCGTGGTCTTTCTGGCGCTGGAACTGCTCTCCATTCCACTGTACATTTTGGCAGGTCTTGCCCACCCCAGACTGGAATCTGAAGAAGCCGCCCTCAAGTACTTCCTGCTGGGTTCCTTCGCCTCTGGTTTTGTGCTCTTCGGTACCGCCTTCACCTTTGGGGCTGCTGGCACCACCAACCTGACTGCCCTTGTGGCAGCCGTCAACGCCGGTACGGCCAACTTCACCTTCCTGGTGGTGGGGGGAGTGCTCCTGCTGGTGGGGATTGGCTTCAAGGTGGCAGTAGTTCCCTTCCACGGCTGGGCGCCGGACGTTTATCAGGGTGCCCCCTCTTCTGTGACCGCATTTATGGCCTTTGGGGCCAAAGCCGCGGGTTTTGCCGCGCTGCTGCGCCTTTTTAGCCTGGTCTTCCCGGCCGTCCAAGATGTGTTTTTGCCTATCTTTGCCGTTCTGGCCGCTCTCACCATGCTGGTGGGCAACGTGCTCACCGTGGTGCAGAGCAACCTCAAACGCATGCTGGCCTATGCTGGTATTGCAGGCGCCGGCTACGTGCTGATGGCTTTTGTACCCTTTGGCAACCCCGGCGTACAGGCTGATTCTGTGGCCTCCGCCCTCTTCTACCTGATGTCCTTCGCGCTGGCTTCCTTCGGCGCCTGGGCTGTGTTGGTCTCACTGGAAGATGCCGACGGCAAGGGGCTTGACCTGGACAATCTGGCCGGCCTGGGCAAAAAAGCCCCCATTTTGGCCGCCGCTCTCACCATCTTTATGCTCTCCTTCGCAGGTATTCCGCTTACCCTGGGCTTTTGGGGTAAGTTCTACCTCTTCCGTACCATCATCGCCGGCGGAACCATGTGGCTGGCCATCGTCGGCTTGCTCACCTCACTGGTGGGCGCCTACTTTGCCCTGCGCGTGATCCTGACCATGTACTTCAAAGAAGGACAGCCCACCGTCTTCCGCAGTTACTGGACCACCTTCGTGGTGATCTTTTGTGCGCTGTGTGTGGTCGTGCTCAGCTTCATCCCCGCCGAGCTGTTCACCCTGGCA
>JAYFNV010000107.1:0-29467 GCA_034933225.1 Anaerolineaceae bacterium
CTTTTTTGTAGTTATTTTTGTTTGATCTTTTGGATGGCCAGGCGGGCAGAGGTCTTTACCACCTCGTTTGTAGAGGTTTCACTCAGCATGGTCAGCGGATCAAGCGCCTCCTGAACCTTCTGGTTGCCCAGAACAGCGCACAAGTTGCGCAGCCAGCCATTTTTTTTGGCGCGAAGGATAGGGTGCCCTTGAAACCTTGCAGAAAAAGCTTCTTCGTCCAGCGTGAGCATGGCAATCATTTCTTGAGGGGTGAAGATCAACGCTTGCCCTGTTTGAGGGGCAAAGCGGTTCCAGGGGCAGACCGCTTGGCAGATGTCACATCCGAAGAGGTGATTTCCCAGCAGTGGAGCCAGATCAGCGGGAATCTCGCCTTTGTTCTCTATGGTCAGGGTAGAGATGCAACGGTGGGCATCCAGGGTACGGTCGGGCTGGATACATTGGGTGGGGCAAGCCTGAACACAGCGCTGACAGGTCCCGCACTGATCGGTGGAAAAAGGCAAGTCAGGCTCCAGTTCAATATCCAGAAAGACTTCGGCTAATAAAAAGGCCGAACCCTGTTTGGGGGAGATGAGGCAGGAATTTTTCCCAATCCAACCCAGGCCGGCTCGGCTGGCGAGTTCCCTTTCCAGAATGGGGGCACTGTCCGTGAAGATTTTGAATTGGAAAGGGATTTTTGTTTGAATCTTGATCTCCTGTAGCATGCCGGTAAGCAAGCTTGGCAGGGTAAGGTGATAATCTTGCTGGCAAGCGTAACCTGCAACCTGCCCGCCTGAATCCTCTGCGCGGCTGCGGTTGAGGGCATAAGGCCAGGCAAAGAAGACCAGAGTTTTTGCCCAGGGAACCAGGCTTTGAGGTTCCTGCCTGGAACGTAAATGGAAGGCCGAGGCTAGATACTTCATATCGCCATACAATTCGCGTTCGATCCAGCTTCGATAGCGCGGGAAATTGGCCGGCGGTTCAAGGCTTGTAAATCCACATAAACAAAAGCCAAGGTTATTCGCCCTGGCTTTGATGGTCTCTCTTAATAGTGCTGATGCTTGCATATCCATTCACAAACGAAGTGGATCAGGGAGTGGGGGTCGGCTCAGTGGTAGGGGCAACCGTGGCTTCAGTGGTCGGGGTCGCGGTCACTGCAGAGGTTGTGGCGGGTGTGGCGGTAACTGCCACTGTGGCAGAAGAACTGCCCACTGCAAAGACAACGCTAAACGGATCCCCGAAAACGGCGCCATTGGCGTTGAGCATGCGCCACCAACTGGTGTAAGAGCCCAGATTGGCAGGTGCAATGAAGTTAACGCTGATCTCTATGGTCTCGCCGGGTTTTACCTCTTTGGGGAGATTGACAGATAAGGTGTTATTGCCGCCGGTCACACCGTCAACGTAGACCAGTTTGTACTGGGTAGACCAGGTGGTTGTACCAATGTTTTGGATGCGCCAGGTTTTGGTGAATCCGGTACCTGGTTTGAATTGGGTGCCATCCGGGACGGAAACATCTGCGATGAACTTGGAGTTATCGCCGCCTGATAAGGCTACAGTGGCGGTAGGGGTCACCGGGGTTGCTGTGGGGCCACTGGGAGTCGCCGTAGCAGGTTCCAGGGTGGGGGTGGCAGTAGCTTCAAGGGTAGGGGTTGCAGATGGCGTCAGCAAGGCGTTCTGGGTGAGCTGAGCCTGCACAGTGGATGCGATCTCGGTGAACTTCACATTTGCATCTTCAGTGGGTGCAACGGAACCGCAGGCAGTCAATACGGTGGCTGCCAAAATGATCAAGACAACTGACAAAATAGTATTTCTCTTCTTCATTGAAAAAATCCTCCAAAACTAGTTAACTTTTGAAGTATCAAGCACCTGTGGAGGATTGTCAAGGCTGGGATTAAGGCGAATTAATTATTGGACCGGCTGAACAAAGTCAAGTCGATCGTTGTTTTGCGGATTTCCTTGCTGGAAGCCAGCACTGGGCGAGTAGGTAAGGTAGGTAATGGCGCCGGGTGCAATGCTAAAAGTAAATTTGTTGTGCTTAAAATTGTTCTGGAAGGTGACTTCATATTTACCTGCAGGCAGGTCACTGAGTACTAGATTCTCATTGTAGTAGGCGTCATTGTTCATGGTCTGGGAGGCGTAAGTGTAGATCGTCCAATCGTCTCCAGTAGAAAGCGACTTGACCCAAATTTCTCGACCGGCCAAAAAGTTACCGTAATTGTCTTTGATCTGACCCACCAGAAGCCCGTTGTTGATGGGAGGCGCCATCCACAATTCCGGGTTTTGCACGGTGTATTTTTCATCCTTTTCGAGGCGGACCTCAAAATGGACGTGCGGGCCGGATGTATTGCCTGTAATGCCCACTTTACCGATTGGATCGCCCGCCTGGACGTATTGGCCGTCCTGCACAAGGATCTTTTCCATGTGGGCATAAACGGTGAGGATGGACTGTCCTTCAAAAGAGAAATTATGCCGGATCACCACTGCCAATCCATAAGGGTCTTTTGTATTGCCTTTGCCAAGGGCAAGCCCGTACCCGGTAAAAACCACCTTGCCAGCGGCTGCGGCCAGAATGGGCGTATGCAGGGCAGCATCGATATCCACGCCGGAATGTGGATTTTCGGTTTCTGATTCCACATAGCCGTAACGATATTCAGGCAGCGGCCAGTTGACGGAATCCACGCCGATGGGACGGTCCAGATAGAAGTGATCGTGCAAGCTGAGGGCAAATGGGATGGGGTACAAAGGTGCACGCCAATCCGAGGCCGGGTGGTCGGAGGTTGGCGGGAAGGTCAGCTCCAACACCTCCTGGGTGGGAGTGGGTTGTAATGGTGTATCCGCTTGTCTGGTTTGCGCATAGACAACGCCTAGCAATAAGGCAGAAGTAAAAAGCCCCAGGGTTGCACTGAGCAGTACTTTTTTCCAACTAATGGATGGCATAACCGGCGGCCTCGAGCGCTTCAGGGGGGTAGATCTCCAGCATAGCCTGCTGCCAGGTCTTGCTCTCAGAATAAACGAAGGTATTGAACAAAGAACCAGGCAAATAAGAGCGCCAGTTTGATTGTGCCGGTAGACGCTCCCATCCAAAGCGATGAGCATACTCCGTCAGGTCAAACCAGTAACCGGAGGGCGATTTGGCTAGAGCGCCGCCGTTTTCATAGGCGGTGGTATCGCTCGAATAGCGAGCGCTGAAATCCCAAATCATTGCGCGGATGGGTTCTCCGCATAGACCGGTCTGGTCCAAACATTTGAGCCAGAGCCGCCAGTAGGTTTGCCCGCTATAGTCTTCTCGGGTGACAACCAGCCAATTGGCGTCCATAGGTACAGAATTCACCGCAACGGCCCGGCCGGTGAAGAGCCAGTTTGGCTCAATGCCTGGCGAGGCGGGGGCAGAAAGGGGCAGGTAAGCGTTATCGAGCGTGTTGAGGTAATCCCAGCCAATCCTTTGCCCCAGCGCTTTACGAAGGGCAGCAAAAGATTCGTTGCTGGAATCGGCCAGGTAAGCGTTTTCTACATTGACCTTCTCCAGTGCAACCACGCCCGACCGGCCGGTACTGGAGGTCGGTAGGGTGAGCTGGGTGGAGAATAAGGGTTCCTGGCCGGGTAAACTTTGCAAGTCTAGATAATTTAGGATCGTTTGGGATGCAGCGGCGCCTTTCCAATCAAGGGAGTGAATTGATTGATCAAAGCGCATCATGGGCAAGTTAATGATCCCCGCAGATACATCATAGCCCACCAGATATTGTTCATTGGGCTGGTCAAAAAGAGCCAGCAGGGTCTTGCCATCTGGGGACCAGACTGGATTGCAGCCCACACCGACAGTCCTGATCGAGGTTGGGTCAGAAAGGGCGATGACGCGGATACTTTGATCGGGTGATTTGGAGCACCAGGCAAGTTGGGAGCCATCTGGAGACCAGGCGGGGTGGGCGTAGTCTTCGTCTTCTGCGGAGGCGATGATCTTAAAACGGTCGTCTGGTGTCTGCAGGTCGGCCAACCAAATGGCGTTCTTGCCGCTGCGGTCAGTGATAAATGCGATGGTGCGGCCATCAGGTGACCAGGTCGGAGAAAAATTATTACCGGCATCTGAGGTGAGTTGGATGGGCGCACTGCTGGGATCAGCGATGGATTGAATGATGAGGTCCAAATGATCGCCATTCATGGTCTGATAGATCAGATATTGCCCATCCGGCGACCAGGCAGGCGAGCCATCGTAGTTCTTGCTGTTGGTAACGCGCAAAAGTGAATCGGTCTTCAGGTTTAGGACGTAGATCTCCCACTGCCCCTCGCGGTTGGAGCTGAAAGCAATCTGTGTGCCATCCGGGCTAATGGCCGGGTCATCATCATCCCAGTTGTAACCGGTGAGGCGGGTGGGGGCTAAATTATTGGGATTGTAGGCAAAGAGGTGGGTATAAAGACCGTCTGCCATGGAAAAAACGATCATACCTGAATCGATCTGGGCAGAGGCTTCTTGCGGAGCGGTAGTCTGCGTGGGAACAGGTGTGGTCTTGATCTCCAGAGTGGAAGTTGCCAGCGGTTGTGCATCTGGCTGAGCGGTGCTGGTAGACTGAGGGGAATCACTGGCAGGTTTGGCACAGGCACTGAGACCTAAAACAAGGAGGGCTGTAAGGATGGCTAGGGTGTGTTTTTGGGTCTTGCTGCTTGGGGACAACTTCATGAAAACCTGCTCAAATTCTACTGCCCGGCGGCTCCCTGGGTGGACCAAAGCGTGGTCGGGTCAATGGGTTGGAATACTTCTGATAGTGCCCAGATGCAATAATTGTACCGTTCTTCTTCTGTAGAATCTGGTTTGTAATCAGAAATGGTACCAAACTGGGCATCAGAGGGTCCCAGACGAACTTCCAGGTGCAGGTGTTCCGCCCCAACAATGGCATTCCCGCTGTGACCCACCGCGCCGATCACATCGCCGGCGTTGACTTCATCACCGGCTTTGAAGGAGGAAGGGGATTCCATATGGGCGTAAACGATATACAGGGAGGTTTCGGTTTGCGACCAGGCAATACGGGTTGGGTCAGGCAGACAGCTTGAGTGAGCGCTGATCTCGGTTTCAGAGTAGGGAGCTGGCAATGCCAATGCAGCCAAGTACTCTGGCGAGAGCCGGTTGAGCGGGGTTTCAATGAGGATCATATTGCCGTACGGCCAGCGATCCGTAAGCGCTTCCACCACTTTGCCGGGCAGTACTGCCTCAATGGGGTGGCCGAGCACTGTGGTAAAGTCTTTGAACTTAAAGAAGGCCAGATCAATACCGGTATGGTTGTAATCAGAGCCGGACGCTTCTACATATGGGTATTTGAACTTAAACGGATTGGACGTGACCAAACGCAGTTCAGAGATCTCGACTCCCTGTAAGGGCGAGACGCCCCCGCTCACCAGCGGCACCTGGGTAGCAGTAGGGGTGGGGGCCAGTGTGGCAGTAGCCGTGGGGACAGGCGTGGTTGCTATACCGGTCACAGTTTGGGCAGGGGTATTTTGAGCAGTTGCGGCCTCTTGGCTACAACTGCTCAAGGCAAATACAAAAAGAACAAGAATGAAATACTTTTTCAATTGAAGGGTCCAGATCAGGCAAGCTGTTCTACAAAGACGGTCTTTTCAGAATGCACCACATCTTCTTGATAGCTTAGCTTGCAGGTGAGGGTAAGCGGCAGCGGCACGTCAGCATGGCGGATGTGCAGGGTGAAATCGATACGGCTGCCAAAGTGCTCGATGATGGTGGAACGGCTAACCTCTTCTTTATTGGCGTCCAGAAGGATCATCTCCAGGTCAGGGCGGGTGGTGTCAATATCCAGTTCAACAGAGACCTTCACCCGTTTCTGGTCAGGGGAAAGCACGCCCACCAGAGAGGATATCTGAGCGGGGGTTTCAGGGATCTGTCTTTTTCGTACCGGTAAAGGAGCGTCTGTCATAGTTCTTCCTTAAAATAGCGTTTTGATTTATTTTACGATCTTTCGGCATTCCATGTAGAAGCGTTTTTCGTGGGCTTCTCCCATGGAAAAGGTTTTGCGCGGCAGTGCACCATCCAGAATGACGGTTTTGAAGAGGTCGCTCTTGGGCATACCTGGCAGGTAAAACCCGGCACAATCTCGGCCGGCACCCAGTTCACACACGGTGTCTTCGCCGTGCACGTAGTCGATCTGACCTGCCCAACCGGATTTCAGCCAGTTGTCCAGGAATGCCTGCAAGGTTCCCACGGGCAGGTTAGTTTTTGGGTTCTTGACTGCGACTAATTCAAAGCCACTGGCAGTGATCAGCCCAAAGCAATGAGCACCGGGTTGGCCGGCTTTGACAGCCTTGACCATTTCCTGCCGTGAGGTCACCTTCGTGAATGAAATATCCGCTCCATAGAAACGGCGTAGCGCCTGGGTGGCATCTTGTTTGGTGTTGAAGAGCACGCGGTGGATGGGTTCAAAATCCAACCCCTGATCGTGCACATTTTCGATTTCCACCAACGCGTAGCGGGCCGGGTGATCCATGCCCACGCTGGGTTTGAGGGTCTCCCAGATGGATTTGGCTGTGGCCAATGAATGATTGCCATCGCCCACCGCAAAGAGCAGTACCCCTTTATTGGCGCTTACGCCATATTTGGCCTGGAAGACCTCTGGCCGAGCCAGTTCTTCCAGATTTTGCAGTACCATCTTTTCCAATTCGGGGTCGTTGACGTAACGCCCTGTCAGGTGGCCACTTTGCTGCATCAGGTCAAAATCATAGGCGAGTGGTAAGCGGGAGCTGGCGTTTTTTAGGCTGGTGAAGATCTTATCGGCCGGGTCATCAATGAGCACCAGAATGTGAGGCAGCTCAATGCTGGCTCCCTGGCGGATCTTGATGCGCGGCGGCAGGCGATCTAAAATGGTCCCTTCGGTGGCTCTGATAAGCGATTGTGAGCCCTTATTGAAATCGTATTTTTCCAGATCCAGGGCTAGCATCAATCCGCGGCGGGTTTTGCCATCCACGCTGCGCTCCACGTAGATCAGCCCTTCGTGCTGGACCAGTAGCCCCTTTTGGGCGTATTCCAGCATGGTCGCCTGGGTGGTCTTCAGGCGGGCTTGTTCTTCAGGTTTGCCCAGAAAGACTTCAGGCAAGATCATATTATAGGTGGAGGGGGAGTCTCCCACCAGATCGGCCACTTGCTGCCAGTATTCTGGTTGAGAGGTGAACTGGTCGCAGGCGATCACAGACCATTTGGTCAAATCGGTTCCTTCAACCGGGAGAAGAATATCAGCGATCTGTACACCAACGTTGGGAAAGTTTCGCATGAAGCCCTCTTGATATTAGGATGTACTTCATTTTACCAGATGCCAAAATAAAAATCCCCCGCTGGGCGCTGATCGCGCTCAAACGAGGGAGTATGATAATCAAATGTGGGGAATTACATCCCGATCATAAAGGCGAGACCCAGCGCACCAGGGCCGGTGTGGGTACCCAAAACCGGGCTGATATCTGAGATCAAGGTTTCACGAACCAGCGAGGAGGAGAATCGTTTGATGGCCTTGTTGAGGAGCAGGTTGGCTTCTTCAAATGCATTGCCATGGATGGCGCACAGGCGCACGGGACCAGGTTGGTCGTTCAGCTTGACTTCCACCAACTCGAGCAGCCGATCAATGGATTTATTCATGGTGCGCACGCGCTCCACGGCTTCAATGCGGCCATCTTCCAACCCCAGAATGGGTTTGAGGTTGAGTACGGTACCTAAAAAGGCGGCAGCCCCACCGATACGTCCACCGCGCTGCAGAAACTCCAAGGTATTGAGGGTGAAGTAAACGCCGGTTTGTTCTTTGGCTTTTTCAGCAACGGCTTTGCAGTCGTGCAGGGAGCCACCAGCGGCGGCTACGCGGGCGGCAGCCATCACCTGGAAGCCCATGGCCATGCTGGCGCTGAGCGAATCCACCAACTCTATTTTGGCGGTTGGAAACGCCTGCTTGGCCTGAATGGCTGAATCGAGCGTGCCGGAGAGTTTAGATGAAATGTGAATGCTGAGGATCTCATAGCCTTCTTCGATGAGGCTGGAGTAGGCCTGCTTGAATTCCTCGGGCGTGGTCTGAGATGTGGTGGGCATCGTCGCGGCCGTTTGAAGCCGCTGATAAAATTCGTTGGGCTGGATATCTACGCCATCGCGCAAAATCTGGTGGTCCCAGATCACCTGTAAGGGTAAGACACGGATGGGATTGTTCTCCATAAGCTCCGCGGGAATATTTGATGTGCTATCGGTCACGACCATCACTTTAGACATAGTTGTTATACCTCCAAGAATTTGACCATAAAGATGACTGATATAACCCTGTTTGGAGAAGAAAGTTTCCCGAATATTTGAATTAAATGACCAATTGTTAGGAAACACGCTTCAAACTGAAGTTCGATTGCCAGAAAACCACCCCCTTTAATATGAAGAATGACTTGACCTGAAGGCTAATCAAGGCTAAAATCCTAACCTGACTGCCTTATAAAGGCGGATATTTTTGTTAATTTTGGTGAATTGTGTTTGAGAATCTGACAGGCCGGCTGAACGACATTTTCCAACAACTAAAGCGCAGAGGAAAGCTCTCTGAAGCTGATGTAGATGCTATGCTGCGCGAAGTGCGCCTGGCTCTGTTGGAAGCGGATGTTAATTACGCTGTGGTCAAAGATTTTGTGGCCAGGGTACGTACCCGCGCGGTGGGGGCAGAGGTCTCCAAGGCGTTGAACCCGGCCCAGCAAGTCATCAAGATCGTACACGAAGAACTGATCCAAACCCTGGGCGAACCGGCCCGGTTGAACCTGAGCGGAGTCAAACCCTATGCAGTCATGATGGTAGGCTTGCAGGGTTCCGGTAAGACCACCGCTACTGCCAAGCTTGCCAAGAAGCTGCGTTCCGATGGCGAACGTGTCTTGTTGGTTGCAGGCGACCCCTACCGCCCGGCAGCCGTAAAACAGTTGCAGACGGTGGGAGAAAAGATCGGGGTGGAGGTTGTGGCAGACCCTGCACTCAACCCCCCTGAGTTGGCCGCCCGTGCTTTTGATAAAGCCGAAAAAGGCGGGTACACGGTCGTCCTCATCGATACCGCCGGCCGCTCTCAGTTGGACCAACCCTTAATGGATGAATTGCAGGCGATCACCAAAAAGGTGCGCCTGGTAGATATTTTGCTGGTGGTGGATGCTATGGTGGGTCAGGAAGCCGTGCACATTGCAGAAGGCTTCAGGGACACCGTCAAGATCACCGGCCTCATCATGACCAAAATGGATGGCGATGCCCGCGGTGGTGCGGCCATTTCAGTGCGCAGTGTCACCGGAGTGCCCATCAAATACCTGGGTACCGGCGAAGGTGTAGACGCTCTGGAAGCCTACGATCCAGGCAGATTGGCTTCGCGCATTTTGGGAATGGGTGATATGATTGGTTTGATCGAAAAAGCGGAAGCTGCCTTCGATCAGAAGAACCAACAAGACCAGGCAGACCGCATGCTCAAGGGGCAATTTACCCTTGAGGATTTCTTGCAACAATTGAAACAATTGCGTAAAATGGGACCGTTAAGCCAGGTGATGGACATGCTCCCCGGCGGGTTAGGTCAGGCAGCCAAGAACGTCTCCAATGAAGATGCCGAAGCCCAGCTAAAGAAGACAGAAGCCATCATCAGCTCCATGACCCTCAAAGAACGGCGCAACCCCGACTTGCTGAATGCAAACCGCAGACGCCGTATTGCCAGAGGATCCGGAACCGATGTACAGGATGTGAATCGTGTAATGAAGCAATTCAAAGATTCACAGCGATTGTTGAAGACCCTACAGAAAACAGGCGGGAAAGGAATTTCCCGTATGTTCAAGTGATCAAAATGAAACGGCGGTTAAGCGCCCCCTTCAGCGCCCCCTCGCCACGTGGAGTTTTTACGGTCACCTCAAATTTGATCATTTACTAAAACAGGAGACGTGCTCGATGGTTAGAATTCGTTTACGCAGAGTTGGTATGCGACACCACCCCAGTTATCGCATTGTGGTCGCGGATATTGAAAGCCCTCGCGATGGTCGCTTCTTGGAGATCGTTGGAACTTACGATCCCACCAGTGATCCCTTCACTATTGAGGTGAAAGAGGATCGTGTCTATGAGTGGATGAAGAACGGTGCAGTTCCCAGTGAATCTGTTGGCCGCCTTTTCACCAAAGTAGGCCTCTTGGACCGCTTCGCGCGTTTCAAGAAGGGTGAAGCCCTCGAGGGTTTGCTCGCTGAATCCAAGACTGCATTCGAAAAACACGCTGCCAAAGCCTAGTTTGGCGTTGGTAAGGCCTCTCAAGGAGGAGCTGTGAAAGAACTGATCGAGTACATTGCGCTGGCGCTCGTTGATGACCCCTCTCGTGTGGTTGTGAATCAATCTCACAATGGCGGTCGTGAAAGTCTTGAGCTGCACGTGGCCAAAGAAGATATGGGTCGCGTGATCGGTAAAAGCGGTCGAGTAGCAAATGCGATGCGTATTCTTTTACGGGTCGCTGCAGCGCGTGAAGGGAAACAGGCTTCACTGGATGTTGTTGAACCGAGATGATGAATCCTTCAAGTTCTAACAACGCAAATCAAACTCAAACAGGCTCGCCCCAGTCGGGCGAGCCTGTGTTGATTGCTGTCGGAAAGATCCGCCGGCCCCATGGGGTCAAAGGCGAGGTCATCTTTGAGCCGTACCTAGAATATGCCGTAAGTTTGAAGACCGGCAAAACGGTTTTCATCGGCAAGAAAAAAGAAGCCTACAAACTGCGCTCTGTGCGCGGGATGGACCAGAACTATTTGATCGCGTTCGACAACCTGGAAGATTGCGACCAGGTAGGGCACATGCGCAACGCAGTGCTTTATCTGCAATCCTCTGAATTAAGCCGCCCGCAAAAGGGCACCCACTATCCGCATGAAGTTCTGGATATGCAGGTGGTGGATGAAGCGGGCAAAGTGTTGGGAAAGCTGGTGGAAGTGTTGGTCACGGGGGCGAATGAGGTATATGTGATCAAGAACGCAGAGGACGAAGAAGAAGTACTTCTCCCTGCGATCAAGGATGTGATCCTTTCTGTGGATGAAGAAAAACGAGTGATCACGGTCCGCCCCCAAATTTGGGATTAGAATTTACCTGATGGAAGAAAAAGCTTACTGGGTGGGGTTCAATCTGGTGCGCGGCGTAGGTGCCGTGAGGGTCAGAAACCTCCTGGATCATTTTGGCAAACTGGAGATCGCCTGGGATGCACCTGCCGGTGCGCTCATCTCTGCCGGTCTGCCCGCCCGTGTAGTAGAAAACTTTCTCGTGGTTCGTAAACAAGTTAATTTGGATGTAGTGATGAAGCGCGTTGCCGATTCAGGGGTGCAGGTGATCACCTGGGATGACGATGCCTATCCACGTCGTCTAAAAGAGATCGATCAGCCCCCGCCGCTATTATTTGTGCGAGGGTCTATTAATGTTGAAGATGATTGGGCGGTTTCCGTAGTGGGAACCCGCCGGGTGACCCCCTATGGGCGACAGGTAGCCAGTGAGATCGCTCGCTATCTGGCACAGAACGGCGTTACGGTTGTCAGCGGTCTGGCACGTGGCGTGGACGCCATTGCCCACCAGACGGCCATGCAAGCCGGCGGCCGAACCCTGGCCATTTTGGGCAGTGGGGTGGATACCATTTATCCGCCTGAGCATCGCAAACTGGCTGAGGATATCTCCAAGCAGGGCGCGGTGATCAGTGATTACCCGTTGGGAACCCAGCCCGAGAGCCGTAATTTTCCGCCGCGAAACCGCATCATCGCAGGGTTATCGTTGGCGACCATTGTGGTGGAGGCCGGTGAGACCAGCGGCGCGCTCATCACCGCAGAGTTTGCTGTAAACCAGGGCCGAGATGTGTTTGCCGTGCCCGGCAGTATTTTGACCCCGCAGAGCGAGGGTACTAATCGCCTCATCGAGCAGGGCGCCCGGCCGCTGCTGCGCATGAGCGAGATCCTGGAATCCCTTAAATTGGAACAAATCCCGCTAAAACAGGCCAGTCGCAAGGCAATTGCTGCCAGTCCTGAAGAAAATCGGTTATTATCGTGCTTGACGCAAGATCCCAGGCACATTGATGAGATCTGCGCGATCTCAGGCTTGCCTATCCAGGCAGTTTCCGCTACACTCACGATGATGGAGCTCAAAGGGCTCGTCACTCAGGTGGGCGGCATGAATTACGTGGCCGCTCGTGAGACCAAGTCAATTTATAAGGTTGGATGATAGATGGCAAATCATTTTTACGCAGTGATCATGGCTGGTGGCGGTGGTACACGCTTGTGGCCGCTCTCCCGCAAAGCCAAACCCAAACAATCGATCAACCTGATCGGCAATCGCACCCTGTTCCAAATTGCGGTAGATCGATTGGACGGTCTGTTTTCCCCTGAACAGATATACGTGGTCACCGTCGCGGATCAGGCGGAGCAGCTTTACAATCAATGCCCACAGATCCCAATCAAAAATTTCCTCATTGAGCCCATGCCACGCGGCACGGCTTCCGTGGTGGCCATGGCGGCCGCAGCCATTCAGAAGCGTGATCCGCTGGGCGTGATGGCCGTTCTGACTGCAGATCACTTTATCCGGGATGTGGTAGCCTTCCAGGCAGTGTTCAAGGCTGCCAAAGAAGTGGCAGAAAAAGGCTATCTGGTAACATTGGGAATTCCACCCACATTTGCCAGCACCGGCTATGGCTATATTGAAAATGGCAAATCGCTGGGTACCTTTGAGAACTACCAGGCGTTTGAACTGAAGGCCTTCAAAGAGAAACCCACAGCTGAAGTTGCTCAGGAATTCTTGCAGCATGGCGATTACAGTTGGAATTCTGGTATGTTCATCTGGAAGGTGGAAACCATTCTGGAGAAATTTAAGCAACTGATGCCAGATCTCTTTACCAAACTGATCGCTATTCACAATGACATCGGCGAGAACCACAGCTCCCAGCACTTCCGCGAGGTGTGGAGCAGCATCACGCCGGAGACGATTGATTATGGTATTATGGAAAAGTCTGATCGTTGCGCGGTCCTGCCTGCCGGGAACCTGGGCTGGAATGATGTAGGTAGTTGGGATTCGTTGTTTGAGGTGATCACGGCCGATGCCAATGGAAACATTCTTTTGCACGCCCGGCATGTGGGTCTGAACACCAAGAATTCACTGATCTATTCCACCGATCCGAGCCGCTTGATCGTTACGATTGGAATGCAAAATGTGATCATCGTGGATACCGGAGATGCGGTTTTGATCTGTCCACGGGGCGAGAGCCAGAAGGTAAAGGAACTCGTCACTTATCTTAAAGAACATCAATTAACCCCTTTCTTGTAGGTGAGGCTATGGTAGAAGCTTATTGTGTGCGATGTAAAACAAAACGGGAGATCAAGGATCCGATTGCCGATTTTAACAAAAACGGCACACCGGTCACCACAGGTACCTGCAGTGTTTGCGGTACCAAGGTCTACCGCATTGGCAAGACACCGCAACATGAAGGCATGGTCTCCCCTGGCAAGATGCAAAAACCCAGAAGCGGCAAACTGGTGATCGTAGAATCTCCGGCTAAAGCCAAAACCGTAGGCCGTTTTTTGGGCAAGGGATATACCGTGCGCGCCTCAGTGGGTCATGTCCGTGACCTGCTGCGTTCTGAATTATCAGTGGATGTAGACAACAACTTCACCCCCAAGTACCGTGTTCCCAATGAGAAACGAGCCGTGGTCAAGGAACTGAAAGTCCTGGCCAAAGAAGCTGCTCAGATCTACCTGGCAACCGACCCTGACCGTGAAGGGGAGGCAATTGCCTGGCATTTGCTTGAGTCTGCCGAGATCGACCCGGAACTGACCCAGCGGGTGGTTTTTCATGAGATCACCGAACCGGCCATTAATGAGGCTTTTGCCCATCCGCGCCAGATCAACATGGATCTGGTGGATGCCCAGCAAGCCCGGCGAATTCTGGACAGATTAGTGGGCTATTCCATCAGCCCGCTGTTGTGGGAAAAGGTGCGCAGCAGACTATCCGCTGGTCGCGTGCAATCAGTGGCACTGCGTCTCATCGTTGAACGCGAACGTGAGATCGATGCGTTTAACCCGGTGGAGTACTGGTCCATTGCCGCTGAACTGACCCCCAAAGCCAAGAGCCAGGCTTACCTGACCAAGCTTTCCAAGATCGATGAAGCTGATCCTGATCTGACCAATAAAGAGACCAGCGAAAAGTATCTGAAAGACATTGAAGAAGCACCTTTTACCATCTCCAAGATCAAGAAGAGCGAACGACGCCGCAAACCGTCCGCCCCCTTCATCACGAGCACACTGCAGCAAGAAGCGTCACGCAAGCTGGGTTTTACAGCGCGCCGTACCATGATGATTGCGCAACAATTGTACGAAGGTCTTGATCTGGGTGAGGGCGGGGTGACCGGTCTCATTACCTACATGCGTACTGATTCCACCAATGTTTCAGAGGTGGCGCAAAAAGAGACTCGCGATTTTATCAAGAGTATTTATGGCGAAGGCTTTTTACCGTCCACGCCTCCACAATACAAGACCCGGGCTGTCTCCGCACAGGAAGCCCATGAGGCTATCCGCCCCACGACCGTGCTGCGCCAGCCCGATAAGGTGAAAGCCAACCTTTCACCTGAACAATTCAAGCTCTACCAGTTGATCTGGCAGCGTTTTGTGGCTTCTCAGATGGAAGCTGCCCTCTACGATACCTTATCAGTCGAAATTACAGCGGTCGGAAAAGAACATCAATACTTGTTCCGCGCTTCAGGCTCCACCCTTAAATTCCCGGGCTTCTTGAGCGTTTACGAAGAAGCGCTGGATGAAGACCTGAAAGCAGACGACAACGAGAACGTGAAGATCCCGGCCGGGTTGGAAGAAGGCCAGAAACAACAATTGCTGCGCCTGTTGCCTGAACAGCATTTCACCCAGCCGCCCCCTCGCTTTACAGAAGCTTCCCTGGTGCAGATTTTGGAAGAGAACGGCATTGGCCGGCCTTCCACCTACGCACCCATCCTTTCTACCATTCAACAGCGCGGCTATGTATTGCGTGAGGCCAAACGGCTTTCTCCCACTGAGACCGGTGTGCTTGTGAATGACCTGCTGGTGGACCACTTCCCGGAGATCGTGGACCTGCATTTCACCGCGGGCATGGAAGAGGGCCTGGACCTGGTTGCTTCTGGCGATGCCGACTGGCACAAGGTGATCGGCGATTTCTATGAGAAGTTTGAGCCGCAGGTCAAGAAGGCGCAGGCTGAGATGCCCGTGCAAAAAGCCGAATTAGAAAAAGTAGGCCGCGATTGCCCCAAATGCGGGCACGAGCTGGTCATCCGCTGGGGCCGATTTGGCAAGTTCATCAGTTGCAGCAACTTCCCAGAATGCCGATATACCGAGGCCTTCCTGGAGAAGATTGGCGTGACCTGCCCCAAAGATGGCGGCGAGATCGTTCAGCGCAAGACTCGTAAAGGCCGTGTCTTCTTTGGTTGTGCCAATTATCCCAATTGTGATTTCACCTCCTGGAAACGACCGGTAGCCACCCCATGTCCCAAATGCGGCGGTGTGCTGGTAGTAGCCAACAAGCGTGAATTGCAGTGTATGAATTGCGAAGAATCCTTCCTGATCGAGCAGATAGGTGAGGCAGTTCAAGATTAGGTATAGATATTGCAACCAATGAGTCGTTGAAATCATTTGTCAGAAGACGAAAAATCTTCTACAATGATGCTTATGTGATAAGACTGAGGGTTTCGGCTTGTAGGAGTCAATATGCAAAAAATTCGCGATCTATTTCAATCATTCTCAAAGAATCCCCTGGCAACTGCCATCACTGGTTTTGTGGTGGGGCTGCTCATTGGCCTGCCTCTTCTTGGCTGGTGGTTACTGCCAGTCAAATGGAAAGACCTGGATGCTTCCACCCTGCGACAGGACATCAAAGCCAATTATCTGTGTATGGTGGTCGATTCCTACAAGGTGAACAAAGACGCCAGCCTGGCCAAGAGCCGTCTGGAGTTTATGGGTATCAGCGCCCAGCAGTCGGCCTTTGCCTTTGATTCACTCCTGGGCGGTGGCTGTTCTTATTCTGGCAGCGATGAACTGGTAGTGAACCTCAAATCAGCCCTGGCAACTTTGGGCGGAGGAACCAGCGCTCCCATCACCAGTGCCACGGCTGTCCCGACTAACCCAACCACTACTACCAAGACCAAACCCGACCTCAGTGGCGTTTTCCTGGGATTGTTATGCGTCTTGTTCCTGGCCATTGGCGGCGTGCTGATCTACATTTTCTTCTTTAAGAACCGCCGCACACGTGAGCAGGTTCCAACCTTCACTGAGGAAATGGACTACCAATCTCCTGTGGAAGAAGCGGGTTACACTGCTCCGGCCAAAGTACAGCAGGCTGTCAAAGCCACCGCTGCTCCTAACGGCCCTGCCGCCCACTTTATGACCACCTTTGCCATCGGTGACGATCTGTACGATGATTCGTTCAGCATCGACGCAGCCAATGGGGAGTTCCTGGGTGAGTGCGGAGTAGGCATCTCTGATACCGTCGGCGTGGGCGAACCCAAACGGGTTTCCGCCTTCGAAGTCTGGCTGTTCGACAAGAACGATATCCAGACCGTGACCAAAGTGCTGATGAGCACCCGTGCCATCAACGACCTGGCCACCCGTCAGCGCCTCGCCTCCAAAGGCGAACCCGTGGAAGCCCACGAAGGCTTGCAGGTCATGCTGGAAACTGCCTCCTTGCAGTTGCAGGCCCGTGTGGTGGAGCTGGTTTACGGTCAGGGTGCCATGCCTGCCGGCAGCTACTTTGAACGGCTCACATTGGAACTGGCCGTCTGGCCTAAGTAACCAAATTGATTAACTCCCGGGAATCCCTCCCGGGAGTTTTTATTTTCACGGTCTTTTCAGCGCAAGTGTCACCAACAAAAAGTCGGATTCAATTAAAATATTGCTGGAAGGCCGGAAAATACTGTACAATCGTTTCAATTTCTGGCGCTGATTGTTAAGTTTGCCGCAGAAGAACGACCTCACAAAGTTATTCAAAGAATTGATTGCTCTCAATATTTACAGGTTTTGCTTCAACAAATGAAGGTCTTGTGATCTATCAATCTATCTTCATTCAATTCCATCCAGTGATGGGACATTTCCAAAATGTGAACAAGGAGTTTTAAAATGGCTACCTATATGAATGAACCCTCCCGAACTTTTGGTGAGTATTTACTGGTTCCCGGATATTCCTCGGTAGAGTGCATCCCTGCCAACGTCAACTTAAAAACTCCTCTGGCTAAGTACAAAAAAGGAGAGACTCCGGCACTCTCCCTGAACATCCCCTTGGTCTCTGCCATCATGCAATCTGTTTCAGATGACAAAATGGCGGTTGCCCTGGCACGGCAAGGCGGACTTTCTTTCATCTACGGTTCGCAATCCATTGAAAACCAGGCGCAGATGGTGATGCGCGTCAAGAACTACCGAGCCGGCTTTGTGGTGAGCGATTCCAATGTGACCCCTGAAGATACATTAAAAGATGTCCTGGATTTGAAAGAACGCACCGACCATTCTACAGTGGCGGTCACTGCCGATGGTACGCCCACGGGCAAATTGTTGGGCATCGTCACCAGCCGCGATTACCGCATCAGCCGCATGTCTCTTGATACAAAAGTGCAGGAGTTCATGACCCAGTTTGCGGATCTGATCTGTGCTGAGGACAGCACCAGCCTGAGCGAAGCCAATGACATCATCTGGGACCACAAGCTCAACTGCCTGCCCATCATAGATAAAGAGCAGCATTTGGTTTCTCTGGTATTCCGCAAGGACTATAACTCTCACAAAGAGTACGACAGCGAATTGATCGATGCCTCCAAGCGCTATATTGTCGGCGCCGGTATCAACACCCGCGATTACACCGAGCGCATCCCGGCGTTGCTGGAAGCGGGGGTGGATGTGCTGTGCATCGACAGCTCCGAAGGCTACACCGAATGGCAGAAGGTGGTATTGGAATACGTGCGCAAAAATTTCGGCGACCGGGTCAAGATCGGCGCTGGCAACGTGGTGGATGGCGATGGCTTCCGCTTTTTGGCGGATGCCGGCGCTGACTTTGTCAAGATCGGCATCGG
The DNA here is from genome assembly GCA_034933225.1 of Anaerolineaceae bacterium. Taxonomy (GTDB): domain Bacteria; phylum Chloroflexota; class Anaerolineae; order Anaerolineales; family Anaerolineaceae; genus UBA6107. Next base: position 18,033 of record JAYFNV010000107.1, read on the forward strand.
CGGCGGCGCCATCTGCATTACCCGCGAGCAAAAAGGCATCGGACGTGGTCAGGCGACCGCAGTGATGGATGTGGCCAAGGCCCGCGATGAATATTGCCAGAAGACGGGCGTTTACGTGCCCATTTGTTCTGATGGCGGCATTGTACACGATTATCACATCACCCTGGCGCTGGCCATGGGCGCTGATTTCTTGATGCTGGGCCGCTACTTTGCCCGCTTTGACGAGAGCCCCACCAAAAAAGTGAACATCAACGGCAGCTACATGAAGGAATACTGGGGCGAAGGCAGTGCCCGTGCCCGCAACTGGCAGCGCTATGACCTGGGCGGCGACGCCAAGCTCTCTTTTGAAGAGGGCGTTGATTCCCTGGTGCCCTATGCTGGCAGCTTGAAGGACAACGTCAGTCTCTCGCTCAGCAAGGTCAAATCAGCCATGTGCAACTGCGGCTGTCTGACCATTGCAGAGCTGCAAAAGAACGCCAAGATCACCCTCGTCTCTTCCACCAGCATCGTGGAAGGCGGCGCACATGATGTGTTGTTGAAGGACAATAAGCAGATCCGATAGAATTTGGTAGAAACCAGTAATGGTAGGATTTTGTAAAGAAAGTATCATCCAATGAACACTGATAAAAACAGCAAGATTATCGAGCCTCCCAACTTACTGGACGGGGCGGATGTCCTTTTTTGGGCGTATGAACCTCAAAAACCATTTTTCATCATGAACAAAAGTGATGGGACGCCTTATAAGCCAATTCACGGTATCGCAATCTGCCGTTATCCTGGGGAGAACCAGTTTTACAAATTCTCCTGTGATGTTGAATGGAATGTGGAAAATGATTGGGCCTGTGATAGTTTGGAAGAAGCTCTCAAAAGTGCAAACGATCAATCTACGCTGCCCATTTTTTGGAATAAGAAGTAATTATGTATAGGGCTGTAACTAACCAGCCCTTTAATGGTCAACATTTTTTGTAGCTAGAAGATAAAATTCTGACGCTCACAGGTGAAGCATGAACATAGAGATCAATCAGCCGCTGCCGTTCTTGAACAAAGGGGTGGCGCAAGTGGGCATGGTGGTGGAAGACCTGGACAAGACCGTTGAAGCCTACTGGCGTACCTTTGGCATCGGCCCGTGGAGTTTTTACACCTACGGCAAGCCTTTGCTTAAAGAAATGAGCTATCACGGCCAGCCGACGGAATATAAAATGCGCCTGGCGCTCTCAAACTTTGGCACCACGCGCATTGAATTGATCGAAGTGATGGAAGGCAGCACAGTGTATGCTGACTTTGTGCGCAGCCGCGGCTACGGGGTTCAGCACCTGGGATTGTTGGTGGAGAATATGGCAGAGTCACTGGCCCAGGCCAAAGCCGCCGGGATTGAGGTCATCATGGACGGCGCCGGTTTTGGGCTGGATGGCGACGGCAAATACGCTTATCTGGATACAGAAGCCACTTTTGGCATCATGCTGGAACTCATTGAACGTCCCAAGGCACGGGTTGCCCCTGAGAAGATCTTCCCGCCAGAAACAGCCGGTTAACTGATACAGAATTTTGTATTATCCCTTGACGGCTTTAGCGAAATCTTCGATGGCTTTGTCGGAGAGGGGATGGTTGCCCATTTCCTGGATCAGCGCCAGCGGAATGGTCACATCATGGGCGCCTGCCAACACCACTGAGACAACCTCTTGCGGGGTCTTCAGGCTGGCGGCAATGACACGGGTTTCAGAACCACGGCAAACCTGGACGCAATCCTTGAGGATCGCCACCCCATCGCCCAATTGGCGGGTGAGGCGGTTGACATAAGGGGCTACGTATTTGGCGCCGGCTTCGGCAGCCAGGTAAGCCTGGGCAGCACTGGAGACGGCTGTAACGGTGACGGCAATGCCTTCTTTGGTCAGTTGAGCGGTCAGACCAATATTTTCTGTGGTAGCCCCGATCTTTACCTGCAAGCGTTCCGGTGCCAGCGCAAAGATTTGACGTGCCTGGCTGGCACGACCGGCCAGATCGTCAGCGGTGACCTGATACCAAACCTTGCCGCTGGTAAGGCTCAATATTTCTTTCAAGACTTCCAAACCGGGTTGATTGGTCTTGGCCACCAGGGAAGGATTGGTGGTGACCCCCGCCACAAATCCAAGGGTCATGGCCTGTTTCACATCGTTGATATCTGCAGAATCTAAATAAAATGCCACTTCGACGTCCTCTTTTCGATTAGGTACTATTAAATATTATTGAATACCGGCAAATTCTATCACTTTTCAGGGCAGAGGAAAAAACAGATTGGGCAGAATGGCCATCAAATTACCGGCATGGATTAAAAGACGAGTTTCAGGGGTGGAATATTCCCAATAACTACATGACATTGGTTTATAAAACAAAATAGATGGCATCACTGCCATCTATTGGTTTAACGCATCTGGCGTTACTAATGGTTCAGATAGGGCGAACTACTCAATTTTGAGGATTTTTAGCTTGATCTTGCCGGTCGGGATGGTGGCTTCTACCACGTCGCCCACGCGATGGTCCATCAAAGATTGACCAATGGGGGAGTTGTGAGAGATGCGTCCCTTGGCGGGATCGGCTTCTTGTGGACCAACGAGGAAATAGGTTTCCTCGGGATAAGTATCTTCCTGAATGGTCACTTTGGAGCCGACCTGAACGGTTTCTTTAGGAGCGCTTTTTTCATCGATGAGGATCACGTTGGTTAAAATGGTGGTGAGCTCAGCAATTCTGCCTTCAAGAAACCCTTGTTCCTCTTTGGCAGAACTATAATCGGCATTTTCAGAGAGGTCTCCCTGCTGAATGGCAGAGCGGAGACGTTTGGCCAATTCTTCACGAGCCGGACCTTTCAGGAATTCCAGTTCAGCCTGAAGTTTTTCTTTGCCTTCTTTAGTTAAGTAAGAGGGTTTGTTCATTCCTGCTCCAATAAAAAATAGAATGTCGACCTAACATTGTAACCCCGCTCAGGGCAGGAGGGAAGGATCGAAGAGCTTTTGGTATTCTTCCACCGCAAAGCGGTCGGTCATGCCGGCCAGGTAATCGCAAATGGTGCGTTCCTTGCCCTTTTCTGCGATCAGTTGTTGGAATTGCGTGGGCAGCATACCGGGCTCGGCTTGATAGGCTCTGAACAGTTCCGTCAGGATCCTTTCGGCTTTCTTCTGCATGCGCATCACTCGGTAGTGGCGGTACATGTTCTTAAAGAGGAAGTCCTTGAGCACGCGGTTGGCGCGCAGCATTTCATCATCAAATCCGATCACGTTATAAGGCAGTAACTGCAATTCCTGCAGGGTGGTGACGCCGGATTTGTCGATGCGTTCTGCAGAGCTGCGGATCATGCTGTTAACCTCAATGCCCACCAGTTCGCGGATAATCTGATGGCGGGTCAGATCATCAATCTTATAGCCTTTGGCGCGGAAGCGGCTGGCGGCCATTTCCCATAACTCAATGCCTTCCAGCATCTCAGGGGTGATGAGCCCGGAGCGCAGGCCATCATCCAGGTCGTGGGAAGTGTAGGCTAATTCATCCGCCACATTGGTGATCTGCGCTTCCAGATGACCGCGCAACTCAGGCGAGAAGGCAGAGGCATCAGATTTATCATATTCGGTTTCATGTTTGACGATGCCTTCCAGCACTTCCCAGGAGAGGTTGAGACCCTGGAAATCAGGGTAGCGATTCTCCACTTCGGTGACGATGCGGAAGGAATGGTGGTTATGGTTGAAACCGCCGAAGCCCTGCATCAATTTGTTCAGGGTGGCCTCGCCGGAATGCCCAAAAGGCGGATGCCCCATATCGTGTGCCATGCAGATGGCTTCGGTGAGGTCTTCATTTGCACCCAGAGCACGGGCAATGGTGCGGCCGATCTGAGTGACCTCCAGGGTGTGGGTCAGGCGGGTGCGGTAGTAGTCGCCTTCAAAGTTGACAAAGACCTGCGTCTTGTATTCCAGGCGGCGGAAGGCAGTAGTATGCAGAATGCGGTCGCGGTCGCGCTGGAAACAGGTGCGGTAATCAGGTTCAGGTTCGCTATGGATGCGGCCTTTGGATGTAGCAGAATGCACCGCATAAGGGGCGAGGATCTTGTTCTCAATTTCTTCAAGCGCTTTTCGATCGAATCTCATTATTACCTCCTGTTCAGTGATCTCTCAAGACAGTACCAATCGATTCACCTGCGAGTGCTTTATAAACCGCCTCCGGTTCTTTACCGGAGAAGATGGAAACTTCTAGTTGAGGATATTCTACAACAAGAGACATCATCTCTGCCACTTTAGAAGCCATCCCGCCGGTCACATCTGTGCTGGAGGAGCCAAAGACATGCTGACGGACCTGAGGGTAGGAGGCTGTGGTAATGGTTTTGATAAGTTGGGTGCAGGCCGGGAAATCTTGCCAGACGCCTTCTTCCAGTCCGGCCAACAATATGCGCGTAGGTATAATAACCGGCACGAGATGCTTCATCTGTTCTTCGGTAGAAAGGATGGTGCCGCCCAGGGCTTCGTCAAAGGCTACGTCGCCAAAGATGATGGGCAAAAGGCCGTTTTCGAGTGCCATTTGGATGGGGCGGGTGGTCCAGCTTTGCACCTGGCCTTGCCGGGTGAGGGCGCCAGCGGAAAGCGGAAAACTGAGCACGGGAAGCCCCAAACGGGTAAAACGTTCCAGCAGGATCTCATCCAGAGCGTGGGCTTCGCGCCACACTTCCAAAAAACCCTGCCATTCTTCGGCTGATCGGACGCCGTTGCGGGTGCCGTACTTTTTGGCAGCCACATGCCCAAAGGAACCGGAGCCGTGCCCCACCAGCAGGCGTACAGCGGGAAAATCTTGCCGGAAGCGCTTGATCTGCGCGCCGATGGCATCAATTTCTGCAATAAGCGCGGTGTGAGCCTGATCTTTGTTGGTGATCAGCGAGCCGCCCAGTTTAAGAAAAATGGTTTCTGGCATTTATCCTCGTTCAGTGGGGGCAAGGGTGGTCTCAAACGCTGAGACTGCACCTGCTTGAAGAAGTGCCTGTAAAACACCCTCAGCAGTTTCAGGTTCGACCAGGGCAATCATATTGCCGCCCAGGCCACCGCCAGAGAGTTTAGCGCCAAGGGCACCGGCAGCCCTGGCTGTACTTACAAGGAGGTCCAACTCCGGGCAGGAGACCTGTAGGGTTTGTAGCAGGGCATGGTTATCATTCATCAAAGTGCCAATTGCACTGGTGGTCGCCGCCTGGATCTGCGTACGCATCTTTTTGCTGATCTCCCCGATCTGGCTGAAGGTCCCCTCCAGCTTTTGCGGGTCATTTTGCCAGTTTTGGCGCACTTTGGCCACTGCTTCTGCCGTGGAACCGGGTATGCCGGTGTTTGCCACCACAAAATACAGAGGGGACGCCACCTGCAAGAATTCCAGTAATTCGCCGCGGATAAAATACACCGGCTGGTTGTATGCAATGACGGTGTTATCCACGCCAGAGGGGGTTCCGTGATGCAGCTTTTCCACCTCAAAGGCCAACTGATTGATCTCATGCACAGGCAGGGGGTGGCCTAAGAATTCACAGAGGGCAGAGATCAACGAGACCGAGACGGAGGCTGATGAGCCAAGCCCTGAGGCAATGGGGATGGTGGAGTGGATACGGATCTCACAGGCGGGGAAATGGACGATGGAGAAATATGCTTTGACCAGGTTCAGGGCGGCGCGGATGGGGTTGGACTCATCCAGATCGAACAACGAGCCCTCAAACCCGATCGCATCCGCTACCAGATGAATCTCGCCTTGAGGAGCGGTAGGGTGGGCAAAGATATGCGTGGTGGTTTTGACCTGTTGTAACGGGATGGCAATGGCCGGTTGGCGATAGACAACCGCATGCTCCCCACACAGGATCAATTTTCCGGGTGCTGAAACTGAAATAGCTGGCATTTTAGAAGATATAGAAGATCAGCAAGACGGCGATGCCCCATAACATAACGGTGAACTGCAGGGGACGGTCTCGAAGAATCAACTCTTCCGGTTCGCCGCCGGCATTTTTCATTTTGATGAGGTAGAGATAGCGGAACACGCCGTAAAGCACAAAGGGCACGGTGAGCATCATGGCGTGGTTTTCAGGCAGGTTGGGCGCTGAAAAAGTGTAAAGGGAGTAAGAAATGACGGTAGTAGCAGAGACGATGGTGATAAGCTGATCCACCAGCTCTAGAGAATAGCCTTCCAATACCTTGCGGTGGCTGGAGGGCGATCCGTCCGTCAGGACGGTCAACTCAGCGCGGCGTTTGCCAAAGCCGATGTACAGGGCGAGCAAGGTGGTCACTACATACAGCCAGGGTGAAAAGCGCTGCACATGGATCACAGACACGCCAGCAGCAACCCGCAGCACAAACCCGGCGGCAATGACCATGACATCGATCAAGGGAATCTGTTTCAGCCATTTGGAATAGGCCAGGTTGAGCACAAAGTATAGCCCGGCGATCATGGCCAGTGAAGGCGAAAGGAAATAGGCTCCTGTAATTGAGCCAATTGCCAACGTCCAGGCAGCCACAACGGCTACAGGAACGGGCAATTTGCCTGAGGCAATGGGGCGGTTCTTTTTTACCGGGTGGTTACGGTCAGCATCAATGTCCATGCAATCATTGATGAGGTAAACCGCACTGGAAAGAAAGCAGAAAATGGCAAAGGCCAGCAGCGTTCTTTCAAAGGATTGTAATACTGTGAGCTGGCGGTCAAATACAAGGGCGGCAAAAACGAAGGCGTTTTTTGTCCATTGGCGGGGGCGCATGGCTTTAAAAAGGTATTTGAACATGTGATTAATATATCACATCTTGTATTTCGCAAGTACAATAAACCCCATGCAGAAGGTCCGAATTGACGTGTTATTAGAAGAACGCCACCTGGTAGAAAGCCGCAGCCAGGCGCAGCGATTGGTGATGGCCGGCCAGGTGCGCGTGGACGGCATTGTGGCGTTAAAGCCGGCTCAAAAGGTAGCGCCCAATGCGGTTTTGGTCATTGAACAACCGCAACGCTATGTTTCCAGGGGCGGCGAGAAGCTGGAAGGCGCCATTGAGGCTTTTGGGCTGACCCAGTTGAACGGCCGAGTTTGTGTGGATGTGGGGGCCAGCACAGGCGGCTTTACTGATTGTTTGCTGCAACACGGCGCTTCCAAAGTCTACGCCGTGGATGTGGGATACGGCATTCTGCACTGGAAATTGCGCAATGATCCGCGTGTGGTGGTGATGGAGCGAACCAATGGCCGTTATGTGCCTGGCTTTCCTGAGCCCATTTCCCTCATTACCATTGATGCTTCATTTATTTCGTTAAGGATCTTCCTGCCGGTCTTCAAGACCTGGTTTGGCACAGACCCTGGCGAAGTGGTAGCCCTCATCAAGCCGCAGTTTGAGGCCGGCCGCAAGGAAACTGCTAGAGGCGATGGCGTTATTCGCGATGAGACGGTCCACCACAAGGTATTGAGCGAAGTCCTTACTGAGGCAGTCAACGAAGGGTATAGCATTATTGGGCTCATTCGATCACCGTTGCTCGGTCCCAAGGGCAATACCGAGTTTTTGGTGCATCTGCGCCTGCCTTACGCTGAAATCAAACCCGTGGAAGAGTGGATTGCGCCGTTATTTGCAGAAAACACCTCCCTCCCTTCCGATATTCCCTTGGCAGATTAAAAATCGGTTATACTAGTTGCGATTATGCCTGCTGACACGATTCGTAACTTCTGTATTATTGCCCACGTAGACCACGGAAAGTCTACGCTGGCTGACCGTATGCTGCAATTAACCGGCACCATCTCAGATCGAGAGATGATGGAGCAGGTATTGGACAGTATGGACCTGGAACGCGAGAAGGGCGTCACCATCAAGGCGTCTGCGGTTCGTATGCTGTACGACTATAAAGGCAAGCAATACGAATTAAACCTCATCGACACCCCAGGACATGTTGACTTTAATTATGAAGTAAGCCGTGCGCTGGAAGCTTGCGAGGGCGCTGTACTAGTGGTGGATGCCACCCAGGGTGTGGAAGCGCAAACGCTGGCCAACCTTTATCTGGCCATTGAATCCAACTTGACCATCTTGCCGGTCATCAACAAAATTGACCTGGCGTCGGCTCGCCCTGATGAAGTGGCTGAAGAGATCGAAGCCCTCATGGGGACCCCGGCGGAATCCATTTTGCGGGTTTCAGCCAAAGACGGCCTGAATGTTGAAAAGCTCCTGGATGCCATCGTTGAACAGATTCCCGCACCAAAAGGGATCGAAGAAGGCCCGCTACAGGCGTTGATTTTTGACTCCCATTATGATTCTTACAAAGGCGTCATCGCCTATATCCGCGTGATTGCCGGTTCAATAAATATGAACAGCACTTTACGACTCATGGCCACCAACTCTGACCTCAAACCGGTAGAGGTAGGGGTGTTTTCTCCCGGCATGGTTTCTACTGGATTCCTGAATTCAGGGGATGTAGGCTACATCGCCACCGGTTACAAATCCGTAAAAGAGTGCCGCGTGGGCGATACGCTCACTTTGGCGACCAACCCAGCTGCCCATCCATTGCCCGGTTACCGCCATCCCAAACCGATGGTATTTGCCGGCATTTACCCCGTTGAAGGGGAAGACTACGAACAATTAAAAGAGGCGTTGGAGAAACTGCAATTAAATGATGCCTCTCTGGTGTACGATCCGGAAACCTCTCAGGCCTTGAACTTTGGCTTCCGCTGCGGTTTTCTGGGACTGTTCCATATGGAGATCATCCAGGAGCGTATTGAACGCGAATACGATCTGGACATTGTGGTGACGGCGCATTCTGTAGAATATGAAGTCACGCTCATTTCCGGTGAGAAGATCACAATTTCTTCCCCTGCCAAATTACCCGATGAGGCTTCGATCACCGAGGTCAAAGAGCCGTGGTACAGACTTGAGATCATCACCCCTACCGATTTTTACGGCACCATCATGGACCTGGTTACCAAGCGTCGCGGCGACTTCATCTCGCAAGATTATCCTGCTCCCAACCGGGTGCAGCTAAATTACGACATCCCGCTTTCTGAGCTGATCGTCAATTTCTTTGACGACCTTAAATCTCGTACCCGCGGCTATGCCTCAATGGATTATCACTTTCTGGAATATCGCCAGGGAACGTTAGTGAAGCTGGAGATCCTGGTGGATGAAGAGCCTGTCGATGCACTGGCCGCCATTGTGCATAAGGAAGATGCCTACCACAAAGGCCAGGCATTGGTGACGAAACTAAAAGCACTCATACCGCGTCAATTATTTGATGTGGCTATTCAAGCTTCTGCCAGCGGGCGGGTCATTTCCCGGGCTACAGTCAAAGCTTTGCGTAAAGATGTTTTGGCCAAATGTTACGGTGGTGATATTACCCGCAAGAAGAAATTGCTTGAAAAACAGAAAAAGGGCAAGCGGCGCATGAAGATGGTGGGAAATGTTGAGATCCCACAAGAGGCTTTTATGGCAGTGCTGCGCTTGGAGGAAGAGTGAGTTCGACCCCAAGATCAAATTGGAAAAACCTTTTGCGCTGGTTGCCGGGTGTGCTAATCAGCGCGATTGCGTTATATGCAGTATTTAAACTGGTCCAGTTCCAGGACCTCAAAACTGCCTTCTCGACCGCCAGTTGGAAATTCCTGGTGGTGCTATTTTTAATGGACGTGGCGTCTTTACTGATCCGTGGCAAAGCCTGGCAAGTGATCCTTGGGAAAGGTGTTACCTGGACGCAATCCTTTTTTGGGATCAATGAAGGGTATTTGTTAAACAACCTTTTTCCATTGAGGGCGGGCGAGATCGGTCGTTCCATCTTTGTCGGAAAAGCATCCGGGTTGGGTACCTTTCAGGTGCTTTCTTCCATCGTGATCGAGCGTGCCTTTGATATTTCCTTTGCAGCCATCCTGGCTTTGTTAACCCTGCCTCTAGTAGTTGGCCTGGCCTGGATCAAAACCACTGCCTGGACCATATTGGTGGTCGTTTTTGCTGGCTTGCTCAGTCTGTTCTTTGTGGCCAGAAATCAGCAAAAAGTGATCGGCTGGCTGGAGAAACTCACCGCTGGCAGAGTTTTTTTTGAAAAGTATTTGCTTTCTCCTATCAGAAAGTTGATCCAGGGATTTGCTACATTAACCAATCCAAAGCAATTCTTTTTAAGCTTTTTTTGGATGGGCTGCTCTTGGTTTTCCTGGTTTGTCATCTATAATGTAATGGTGAGGCAGATCCTCCCAGATGCACCGCTCTGGGCAGGCGCCTTTGTTGGAGCGATCCTGGCATTAGGGGCGGCCATTCCATCCGCTCCGGCGGCATTGGGCGTGTATGAAGCTGCCATTGTTGCCTCTGTCGTAGTATTAGGTGGAAACGAATCGAGTGCCCTGGCATATGCCATCATCATGCATGTTATGCAATTCGTTACTGTGGGAATTTTTGGTGTTTGGGGATTGATTCGAGAAGGACAGAGCCTTCAATCTTTATTTTCTGCTGCAAATTTTAATGAGGGATCAACCGATCCTCAGGCTAGTATTGTGGAAGACAAGGAGACAAAATGAGTGAAGTGACTTTAATTACAGGTGGAGCCGGCTTTATAGGGTCCAATTATGCTGATCGATGCATCTCCCGCGGCGAAAAGGTGATCTTGTTTGATAACCTGAGCCGCAGCGGATCCAAGATCAATCTGGAATGGCTGCTAGAAAAACACGGCAAACAGTCGTTTGAACTGGTCATCGGGGATGTTCGCAAAGCCGAAGAGATCAAGAAAGCGGCAACCAACGCCACCAAGATCGTTCATCTGGCTGCACAGGTGGCCGTGACCACCTCCGTCACCGATCCGGTCACGGATTTTCAGATCAACGCACTGGGCACCTTCAATACACTTGAAGCAGCCCGAGCCAGCGGTCACAACCCCACCTTTATTTATTCTTCCACCAACAAAGTCTATGGCGGGATGGAAGACGTCAAAGTTGTAGAAGGGGAGACCCGCTACGATTATGAATCCCTGCCGGAAGGCGCCGCTGAGACCCAGCCCTTGGATTTCCATTCTCCTTATGGATGTTCCAAAGGAACGGGCGACCAGTACGTGAGAGACTATCATCGAATTTATGGTTTACCCACAGTGGTCTTCCGCCAGAGCTGCATTTATGGCCTACGTCAGTTTGGTGTAGAAGATCAGGGCTGGGTAGCCTGGTTCATCATCGCTGCCATTACAGGGCGACCGATCACCATTTATGGCAACGGCAAACAGGTTCGTGATATTTTATTTGTGGAAGATCTGTTGAATGCTTACGATGCCGCCGGTGCCCAAATCGAAAAGGCAGCCGGAAACATCTTTAATGTAGGGGGTGGGCGTAAAAATACCATCTCTGTCTGGACAGAGTTTGGCCCGATCCTGGAACGTCAGTTAGGCAAAAAGATCGATGTTGCCTGGGGCGATTGGCGCCCTGGTGATCAGCCAGTGTTCATTTCAGATATTCGCAAGGCCAATGAAGTGCTGGGCTG
>JAYFNV010000108.1:0-12862 GCA_034933225.1 Anaerolineaceae bacterium
CTGCGGATTACACAGAGAAGCTTAAAGAGTATTACAACCGCTACCCCAAAGCTGGTTTTGGCGGCTCTTTCCGCAAATGGGCTGAATCTGCTGACTGCGCCCCTTACAACTCCTGGGGCAATGGCGCAGCCATGCGCATCAGCCCGGTGGGGTTCGCTTATGAGACGCTGGCAGAGACCCTGCAAATGGCCGAAAAATTCACCGCCGTCACCCACAACCACCCGGAGGGCATCAAAGGCGCCTGCGCCACCGCATCTGCCATTTACCTGGCCCGTACCGGCGCCAGTAAAGAGGAGATACGCAGTCATATAGAAGCTGCCTACGGTTACAACCTACGGCGTACGGTAGATTCCATCCGGTCTGATTACCATTATGAGATCTCTTGCCAGAAGACCGTCCCGGAGGCCATCATCGCCTTTCTGGATTCCACCAGCTTTGAGAATGCCCTGCGTTTGGCCGTTTCTCTGGGTGGCGATTGCGATACGCTCACCTGCATCACCGGCGGGATTGCACAGGCGTTTTACGGTAACGTACCCGCCGAGATCGAGACAGAAGTTTTTGCCCGCCTGGATGCTCCCCTGGCGGAAATAACCCATCAATTTATGCGCTTAATAAAACAGGTGCGCACTTCCGCGCGCACCCATTGATCTTTCGTTAATCCATCCCCTCTGGATACCAGTAACAGGAATGCATCCCCTCAGCGGTCTGAACAATCAGACCGTTCTGCGGGTCGTTGATGACCTTGTACCCGCTCCAGGCGTTCTGATTTTGCAGCAACAATTGGCTGGCCTGTGCCTCCCCCAGACGGTAAGAGCGCCAGTCTGTTTTGGCTGCATCGTTCAGGCTTGCCGTTCGGCACGCCAATTCAGCGCCCAGCACATCTTTGATTCCTTTGGGTTGGCCAGGTTTTAAGAATTCGTCCACCAGGGCTGGTACTGCATCGCTGGACAAGCCATTGATGTAATTCCCATCCAGTTCTTTGCCAGCCTGAGCGCTCTGCACATTCTGACGCACAATATAGCCATCCACGTTCATGATGCCCAGAGTGGCCGTAAAGCCCACCACAAAGACCAACAAAGCCAGGGCAAAGTGCCCGCGCCGTTTGATCAGTTCCAGTACGATGGCAGCCAGGATCAGCCCGGCCAACCAGAAGATAAAGACATGGGTGTACGTGCGCAGTTCAGAAAATCCGTAGACGCTTTCATATAGCATCAGACGCTGCAACGAAGAGGCCAGGATCACCAGGACGTTGGCCATAAGCAAAACAGAAAGAACGCTGAATGCTATCTGAGAGCCCCTTGTCTCGCGTTTGGTGATGGTGCTGAGCACCAGGTACAACCCCAGGCTGAGCACCGCCACGCCGACAAGTTCGCCAAAGCCCTTACGGGCATATTCAGAATAGGTGTAACCGGCAACGTTGATGTTGGCATCGCCGCCAAACAAATAGCGGATCTGGATCACTACAAAGGTGATGAAGAGCAAATTCACCGCTCCCAGCACAATACCGCCCTCGGTCCAGCCCAGGAAGGGTTGCATCCAGGCTTTTTGAGTTTCCGGGCGTTGTGCGCCGTGCTCAGGTTGGATGGCATGCATCCATAATCCGGCCAGCGCAAAAGCAATGACCACAACATACAGGAAGCGGAAAATGTATTCAGGCAAATTCTGAAAACTAAAAATGCTTGCCAGCAGGTTGCCAAATATTGGGTCTGCCGAGGCCAGCATCAGCCCCAGGATCAACACAATCGGCAGGGCGATGACCAACCCCAGCACGATGGAGCCAGTTTTACGTAAAGCCTTTCTCGGCTCGCCATCTACAGGGGGCGGGGTCTGCGAGAGCTGCCCGAACAGCAGCTTGAACCCACCGGAGATGCCGGCCCAGATGGTGCGGGAAAACTCGGTAATGTAATCTACCACGCGGTAATAGAGCCAGTGACCGTTCAAGAAAGTGGTCACCAACAATACCAGCCCCCCTACCGTAACCAGCATACTGCTGAAGCGGGTGAACCCTTCGCTGCGCCAGGCAGAGAGAAAGGCCATGCCCAGGATCAGCACGGTAAGTAGAATGCTCCAGACCGATGGCGTCTTTTTTTCATGCCAGGCCAGAACGTACCCTAAAACCAGAAGAACGGCTGTCCAGATAAAGAACGAGATTCCCCCTTGCTGTTGCCAAAACAAGAAATCAAATAACCAGGCTGCAGCCAGAGCTGCCAGCCCAAACCAAAGTTTTCTATTGTTCATACTCCCTCGATTAGTGAATGACCGCTGCTGCGATCATGGCCACAACGATGATCCCACCGATGATGGCCATCATCGTTTGTTGGCGGCGCATTTTTCGCTGCTGGGCAGAAACGTACTGTTTCTTCTCCCCGCGGCTCTTGCTTGTGTTTGTCTTGCTAGCCATTGATTGCCTCACGTGATGATAAAAGTTTAGGGCTGAGGGTCTATCAAAACCTATCAGCGGGCTGGCACAAGCTATCATAAAGATTCTGATCGAGGATGAACTCAAGCCTGCACTGCACTCGGCTCAAGTATATCAAGGTTCTCTAAGAATAAAATAAAAAATCCACCGCCGAGGGGTCAGCGGTGGAAGGTGATTATTCGTTCAATTACTTGCTTTCAGCGGTCTTGGCGCTATCGGCTGCAGCAGGAGCAGTTGGAGCGGCTGCAGCGGGTGGAGTCTCAGTTTTGGCCGGTTCGCTCTTCTCTGAATTTTCCTTTTCGTCGCTGTGATAGCGGGCAGCGCCAGAAGGTGAACGGTTGTCTGTAGCATAAAAGCCAGAACCTTTGAATACGATGCCTACCGGAGTATAGACCTTCCGTAAGGTTTTCTTACCGCATTCGGGGCACTGGGTTAAAGAATTATCAGTAAATTTTTGGGTGGCATCAAATTGGACACCACAGTTATCGCAATGATATGTATATACGGGCATTCAAACACCTCTTACTGGTCAAACGGCTGTTAATCCTTAGTATTATAGTCTAATTAACTCAACGGTCAAGAAACGCATTCTTGACCTACCTCTTGAACAGATAAAGTAATTCTACCCTTGCTTGATTAGAAGAAACGAAATGATTCATAAATGTTTCATTAACATTTGATCAAAAGCTTCGCGCATAGATTGATGTTTGCCAAGGCAGCGGATAGCCTGTATAATGCAAACAAATGTTCCATCAACGGGGATCCTATGCCGATTAATTACCTCAACCTGCAACCTCAGATCAGCCAATTGGGAAGTTCTGCCGCAGAACGTCTGCAACAGGTGAACACGCGCAAAGAACAATGCCTGGTCGTGTTGCGCCAATTTGCCGACAAATTGCCCGATCTGCAAAAGTTAGTGGAAGAACAAAGCCGTCAAAACAAGAGCCTGCGCTGCGCCAAACCCTTCAGCGAGGCGCTGAACGCGCACGTGCCCTGCTCCGCTGATGTGCCTCCCTGCGTGATCCTGGCCGCTGATGGCTCGCAGATCACGCCAGACCCGCATGGCGCCGTTTTCTACGGGCTCATCAACGTGGGTGTGTTCCGCATGAGCCTGGGCAAAGGCGAAGCCCCACAAACCAACACCTGGTCTGAGCTGATCTACGAAGACAGCGACCCGGAAAACTCCGAATATATCTCTGAAGACCTCATCAGCCTTAAGCGTGATGTATTTGAGCGCGAGATCATGGCCAGGCTGGTCAAACAAGAAACCGGCCCCATCCTCACCTTCACGGATGGGCCACTGGAGCTTTACCATGAGCCCCGCAGCGAACAGGTCTTCCGAAAACACTTTGACCAGTACCTCAGCGCGCTGCAAGAGTTGGCGCTGCAAGAAACCCTCACCGCCGGCTATATTGATAGGCCACGGGCGGCCTTGCTGGTAACGCTTTTAGAGCTGGCGGTGACCTCCTCCCCGAAAGAACACCCTTTTGCCGGGGTCAGCGACCTGGACCTGATGAAGGACCTGCTCGCACCCGGCGAACGGTCGGCAGTCTTTACCCTGCAATCCAGTTCGTCAGATAAATATCCAGAGAAGCTGGTCTTGCACTTCTTCTACCTGAACGTGGGTTCAGCCACCCATCCTGCCATCGCCAGAGTGGAAATACCGCTCTGGGTTGCGGGTTCAAACGACAAAATAGCGCTCATCCAGCGTGTTTTTCTGGACCAGGCGGCCCAATCGGGTGCGCACCCCTACCCTTATGCACTGACCCGTGCCCACGAGACCGCCGTGGTCAAATTGGATGAACATGAATATCTGGATGATCTCATCCAGAAAGAGCTGTTGGCCCGCGGAGTGCCGCTGACTTTGCTCTCTGAAAAATTGATCAATAAACTGGTTGGAAAACGAACGAGGTATTAAGATGAACACAATTCCCATCGGCAGATTATTACGCTCCAGTATTCAGGGCTGTGTGGTTGGCTGCAAGCTCAACGAACAGACCACCCCTCATTTTGGGCAAATGCTGCTCATCCCGCTGGACGAGCATACCCGTGTGTTTGGTCTGGTCTATGACATCCACATTGATGATGACGGTCTGGTTCGCCAACTGGTTACGGCCAACAACATCTCAGAAGAAGTGATCGAAGACAACCGGCGCAACCGAAACGTTCCGCTGGAAATGAGCGTGCTGTTCGTGGGCTACGAAACGAACGGACAGGTCTATCACCTGCTTCCAGAACGCCCGCCTCTGACCCTTGATTCCATCTACCCCTGCCCGGCCGCTGACCTGGCCCGCTTCACCCCGGCCGGCAAGACCGGCTATCTGCGCCATCTGTTGCGCGCCCAGGACCTGCCCCTGGCAGAGCTGCTGGCCGTGCATCTGCGCGAAGCCATTGCCGCCCACCAGGTAGAAGGGTCTGATTGGGCCTCTCACGCAATTGTGAGCGTTGTAGCCATGCTCAAAGACGATTACCCGCAGTTGATGGACGTATTGACCGCGGTCTCAGAAGTGTATTAATCTCTGCCGGAGGTCCACCATGCCCGAAAACCCATCTCAAGAATCCCTTAGCGAAGCCCGTCAGGCCATCGGTTACATCATCGGCGGCGGACTCAAAGCCAATCTGTTCGTGCGCCTCACCGTACCGGCACAATCGGTGCAGGAAGGCGGCTTTGTGGTCATTGAAAGCGGCGACTGGCTCTTCTACGGTCTGGTCACCGATTTGCAGCTTGGCTCGCTTGACCCCCGCTACGCCGAAGAATTGGTCGGCCGGCAGCTTTCACCGCGCGTTTTGGAACTGCTCAAAGAGCAGACCCTCTTCACCAACCTGGAAGTGCTGCCCGCGCTGATGTTGGAACGCGGGCCGGACCTGGGTGACCCCAACTACGAGGCCTGGCGCCAGGCTCACCCTGAGGACCCGCGCCCGCTGCCCATCAAGACCGTGCCGGCACACCGCGCTGTGGCCCGGCTGGCCAGCGCCGGCGATGTGGCCGAGATCTTCGGCTCACCAGAACAGGATGGTAACTTCGTTATTGGCAAGACCCGCGAACAGGACCATCCCGTCTGTATAGACCTGAACAAGTTCGTGCAGCGCAGCTCCGGCATTTTTGGCGCCACCGGCACCGGCAAATCATTCCTCACCCGCATTCTGCTGGCGGGGCTCATCAAACACAACGCCGCCTCCGTGCTGGTGCTGGATATGCACAACGAGTACGGCTTTGACGATACTTCTTCAGATACCGGCAAGACTGTGTTGGGGTTGAAAACGAAATTTCCAGAGAAGATACAGGTGGTTGGGCTGGGCCGCAACAGCACCATCCGCGGCAAGACCCCCAGTTATCACCTGGAAGTGAATGAAGCGGATATCCAACCGCAGGACATTGAACTGCTCAGCAACGAGCTCAACCTGCGCGACACCACTTCCACTACTTTGGAAGCGTTGATCCATTCCTTTGGGACACAGCGCTGGTACCACGAATTCAAAGCCATGACGATTGGCAAGCTGGAAGAAGATGAGGACGGCAAAAAGGTGCCCGCTCCCGATTCCGTGGCCTTCTGGGCGAACCAGAACGGCGTCAACGTGGCCGCCGCCGAGGGGTTGCGCAGCAAGCTGACCCGCGTTTTCAACCGGCCCTACATCGTCGAGACCGGCTCTGACGGCAAAACCCCCAACCTGCTGCAGAATGTGATTGACTCTCTTAAAACTGGAAAACATGTGATCCTCTCCTTTGGGGAGTACGAGAGCGACCTGGATTATCTGCTGGTTTCCAACCTGCTCACCCGCAAGATCCGCGAGGAGTGGGAGAAGATGACCAATGCTTTCCGCACCCACGGCGAAGGCGAACCCCGTCCGCTGGTGATCGCGGTGGAAGAGGCTCACAAGCTGCTCAACCGCGAGATGGCCGCCCAGACCAGCTTCAGCACCATTGCGCGTGAAATGCGCAAATATTACGTCACCCTGCTCATCATCGATCAGCGCCCCTCTCAGATCTATGATGAGGTCATGTCGCAACTGGGCACCCGCGTCTCCGGTTGGCTGGGCGACGAGAACGACATCGCCGCAGTCCTCTCCGGTCTGGCCGGGCGTGACGCCCTGCGCGGTATGCTGGCTCGCCTGCAGCCCAAAGAAGAGGTCCTCCTGCTGGGTTGGGGCGTGCCCATGCCTATTCTGGTCAAATCGAGGAGATACGACAAAACCTTCTGGTCCGAGTTGATGGGCACAGAGACGACAAAAAGCCAGGAAGATAATTTGAAGATATTAGGGTTTTAAAACCTTGTCTCACGCAGAGGCGCAGAGGGCGCGGAAGTTCATCTCACGCGAAGGCGCGAAGAGCGCGAAGAAAATCTTTTACAGAAGTACGAAAAGTGAGCGGACGTCGAGGAGATTGTAAAGAAATTATTGATGCCTCGGGTAAACGCAAAAGAGTTCATAAAAGCTTTTGTCATGCGAAGGCGCGAAGAGCGCGAAGAAAATCTTTTACAGAAGTACGAAAAGTAAGCGGATGTCGAGGAGATTGTAAAGAGATCATTGATGCCTCCGGTAAACACTCAAGAGTTCAAAAAGATTTTTCTCACGCGAAGAAAACCTTTAATAATTAGGAGGGAAAATGGACATCGAAGATATTGCCAAAGAGATAGTTGATGCGTCCTTTAAAATCCACAAGGATCTTGGTCCTGGTTTATTGGAAAGTGTTTATGAATCCATCCCGGAAAAATCACTTACCAAGAAAGGCTTTTTTGTCGAACGTCAAAAGCCGGTCATTTTTGAGTATGACGGGATTACCTTTAACGATGGTTTTCGCGTCGATCTTCTGGTCGAAAGGTCAATTGTACTTGAACTTAAATCAATAGAAATTTTAGCCCCTGTTCATGCCCAACAGTTGCTAACCTATCTCAAGCTTTTACATTTACCAATTGGATTTTTAATTAATTTTGGTGCAGGGACTATGAAAGAGGGACTTCGGCGCATCGTAAACGAATATACCCCAACTCCCAACAATCCGCTGTTAATCAATAAAACAAAATAAAGGTTTTCTTCGCGCCCTTTGCGCCTTCGCGTGAGTATGTCCTCTCTGCGCTTCTGCGTGATAAAGCTCTTCGCGTCTTTGGGTGAGCCGCACTTACTTCGGCCAGACAAGCCAGACAAACAGCGCAGTCAAGATACCCGTCAAGGTGCCGCCGAGCACTTCCAGAGGGGTGTGGCCAAGCATTTCCTTCAACTCAGCTTCATTGATGGGGTTGCCTTTCCACAGCTCTTCAAAGATCATATTGATGCGCTCGGCATGGATGCCCGCCTGACGGCGCACTCCGGCTGCATCATACAGCACGATCATCGAAATAGCCACCGCCAATGCAAAGACCGGACTGTTGAAGCCGCTGAACAGACCAATGCCCAGCGTAGTAGACACCATCAATCCCGAATGCGAACTGGGCATGCCCCCGGTGCCAAACGCCAGTTTAAGATCGATCTTCTTGTTTAAGAAATAGAAAACCGGAATTTTTAAGATCGAAGAAACAAACCAGCCAGCAATGGTGCAAACCAATTCGGGATAGCTCAGGATCCAGGCCATTAAAGATCTTCCTCAGGAACAGGGGTATTTGAACTCAATTGTCTGATTTTTAATTCAGCGGTATCCAGCATTTTAGCACAATATTGGGTCAGAATCTGCCCGCGTTCAAACAGCTTCATGTTCTCTTCCAGGGCCCCCTGGTCAGATTCAAGTGTCTCGACGATCTTTTCAAGCTCGGCGTAGGCCTGCTCAAAGCTCAAATTCTCGATTCCATTTTCAGTATTCTTGGCCATTATTCTTCTCCTGCTTTTTCATCGTCCACCCGGGCGCTGAAGGTACCATCTGCCACCTGGATGTGAATTTTTTCCTGGGCAACCACCTGCCCCACACTGTGAACAATTCCTCCGGTGCGGTGCCGAACAATGGCATAGCCGCGTCCCAGCACCGCCGTCGGATTCAGGGCGTTCAAGCGCTGAGTCAGAGACAGATTCAATGAACGGCGGAACTTCATAGAATTCGTCATTGCCAGAACAGCACGCATGGATAGATCGTCCACACGTTGACGTTGATCGTTAATACTGCGTTGCGGGGATACCCGCTCCAGGCGCGCCTTGAGGAGCGCGAGTGCATCTGTGGCATCTTGCACACTCATCCCGGCTGCATTGCCTAAACGCTGGGCTAGCCCGAACAAACGTTCACGCAGATCTGCCTTATCGGGGGTAGCCAATTCTGCAGCGGCAGTCGGCGTGGGGGCGCGCAGATCAGCGGCAAAATCGGTGAGGGTGAAATCTACTTCATGCCCCACCCCGCTGATGATCGGTACGCGGCTGGCCGCCACGGCCCGCACCACGCCTTCATCATTGAAGGCCCACAGATCTTCTATAGATCCACCCCCGCGGGCGATGAGGATCACTTCAATGCCAGGTTCGGCGTTCAACCTGGCCAACGCGCGAATGAGCTCGGCAGGCGCGGCCTCCCCCTGCACTGCCGCGGGAGAAATGACCACCTCGGCCAACGGATAGCGCCTCTTGAGCGTGTTCAGCATGTCTTGCAATGCCGCGCCGGTGGGAGAGGTCACAATGCCGATCTTCGCGGGCGCAGGTGGCAGCGGCCGTTTGCGCTCAGTGTCGAACAACCCTTCAGCCTCAAGCTGGGCCTTCAGGCGTAAAAATTCCTGGTAAAGCGCTCCCTCACCCGCAGGACGGATGGCATCCACATAAAGCTGGTACTGCCCGCCCTGCTCATACACACTGATGGCGCCGTGGGCCTCTACTGCCATGCCGGCGCGCAGAGTGAAGCGCAGGCGCATCACCTGGGCTTTCCACATCACGCACTTGAGCGAAGCCGATTGGTCTTTGAGCGTAAAGTACATGTGCCCTGAGGCTGGAACAGAGGCATTGGATACCTCGCCCATCACCCAGACATCACGCAAGATCTCATCGCTATCCATCAGCTCGCGCAGATAGCGGGTGATATCGCCAACCGATAAAGAAGTGGGAGTAAAAAGGGAGCCCTGCTGCATAGAGTTTATTTTAACACGTCAACTCAATGAGCGGGCTCCCGATATTGAGAAGAGGCATGTCCGGGCGGATCGTGGCCCTTGGAGACCTCTCCTCACAGTTCAACAATGATTATTCTTTTTCGCAATCCACCGGTTCAGACATCAGCCCGGTAACATGCAGGATCTCATGCGCCTTGTGGCTGCCGGCTTCGCCCAGGTAATCCTGGTAAAGCGCCTGAATGTAGGGGTTCATGTGCGATTTGCGGATGGTGGTGTTGCGGTCGATCTGGAACAATCCGCGGGTGCGCTGTTCGATGATATCTTCACGTTCTTCTGCGTATGGCTGACCGCCACCATTGACACAACCACCCGGGCAGGCCATGATCTCAATGACATCATAATGTTCTTCGCCACTTTCGATCTTTTCCAGGATCTTGCGGGCATTGCCCAGGCCGGAAACGGCAGCTACTTTGACTTTGCGGTCGCCAACCATCACTTCAGCTTCACGGGTACCGGCGATGCCACGGATGGCGGTGAAGTTTACATCTTCCAACTCACGGCCGGTGACCTTTTCATAGACGGTACGCAGAGCAGCTTCCAACACACCACCTGAGCCACCAAAGATGACGCCAGCGCCGGTGGAGTAACCCAGCGGGTTGTCAAATTCTTCTTCGTTGATGTGACGCAGGTCTACTGAGCCTTCTTTGAGCATCTTGGCCAATTCGCGGGTGGTCAGAACAATATCCACATCACGGATCCCGTAGGTCATTTCTGAGGGCAGAGAAGCTTCGTACTTCTTGGCGATACAGGGCATGACGGAAACCACCACTATGTCCTTGGGGTCAATTCCCATTTTTTCAGCATAGAAGGTCTTGATGATGGCACCAGTCATTTGCTGCGGAGATTTGCAGGTGGAGGCAATGTACTTGAGGCTGGGGAACTGATGCTCCAGGAAGTTGATCCATCCCGGGCAGCAGGAGGTCAAAATAGGCAGTTCTTCGTTTCGTCCGAGACGATCAATGATCTCTTTACCTTCTTCAACAATGGTCAAGTCAGCACCAAAGGTGGTATCAAAGACGGCATCAAAGCCCAGGCGGCGCAGACCGGCCACCAATTTGCCAGTAACAGCCTGGCCCACCGGCATGCCAAATTCTTCACCAATTGCCACACGTACTGCCGGGGCAACCTGCACAATGACCTTCTTCTTGGGGTCAAAGAGAGCATTCCAGGCATCCTGGATGTAACCCACACCGGTAAGTGCAGCGGTGGGGCAAACGCTCACGCATTGACCGCAGTACACGCAGGAAGAGTTAACAATGGGCTGCATTTCTGCAGGAGCCACTACAGTGTCAAAGCCACGGCCGAAGGCAGTAAGAGCGCCAACGGTCTGAACTTCATTACACATGGTTTCACAGCGACGGCACATGATGCATTTGTTGGGGTCGCGTTTGAGCGCGTTGCTGGAACGGTCAATGGGGTGCTCAGAACGTCCACCAGAATAACGCTGGGTGTTGATACCAAATTCCCAGACCAATTTCTGCAACTCGCAGTCGGTGGATTTGGCACAAACCAGGCATTCAAACGGATGGTTGGAAATGATGAGTTCCAGGTTTTTGCGGCGTGATGAAAGTACGCGTTTTGAATTGGTGTTGACCTTCATACCTTCCATAACTGGGGTGGCGCAGGCAGGGGCCAAATTACGGCGGCCTTCCACTTCTACCACACAGATACGGCAAGAAGCCACCTGGTTCAGATACTTAATCTTTTCCAGGTTCAAATAGCACAGGGTCGGGATATCTACATGCAGGGTTTTAGCTGCGTCCAGAATCGTGGTACCTTCAGGAACGCTTACGGGTTGTCCATCAATGGTCAAATTAATCATGTCATCGCTCCTTAGTTACGCACTACTGCGCCAAATTTACAACGGGTCAGACAGGCACCGCACTTGATACATTTGCTCTGGTCAATGAGATGGACCTGTTTGACAGTACCGGAGATGCAGCTCACCGGGCAACCGCGTGCACAAGAAGTACAACCAATACACTTCTCAGGTAAGATCTCATAGCGGAGCAGCTTCTGGCAAACTCCTGCCGGGCAGCGGTGTTCCTTGACGTGGGCTTCATATTCGTCCATGAAGTACTTCATGGTGCTCAAGACCGGGTTCGGAGCCGTCTGGCCCAAACCGCACAGGGAAGTATCCATAATGGTCTCAGCCAGAGAGCGCAATTCATACAGGTCGTTCTCGGTGCCGCGGCCTTCGGTGATGGCGGTGAGGATCTCCAGCATGCGTTTGTTGCCGATACGGCAGGGGGCACAACGTCCGCAGGATTCTTCTACAATGAATTCCATGTAGAAGCGGGCAATATTGACCATGCAGTCGTGTTCAGACATGATGATCATACCGCCGGAGCCCATCATAGAGCCGATGGAAGCCAGGGACTCATAATCAATGGGGGTGTCCAGGAACTGGGCAGGGATACAACCGCCCGAAGGGCCGCCCGTCTGAGCAGATTTGAACTGGGCGCCGCCTTTGATGCCGCCGCCAATATCAAAAATGATCTCGCGCAGGGTGGTTCCCATGGGAACTTCCACCAAACCTACATTGTTCACCTTGCCAGCCAGGGCAAACACTTTTGTACCCTTGGAGGTCTTGGTTCCTATGCTGCTAAACCATTCTGCACCCTTCTGGTAGATCACAGGCACATTGGCCAGGGTCTCTACGTTGTTCACAATGGTAGGTTTAGCCCACAGCCCGCTTTCCGCAGGGAAAGGCGGTTTGGTGGTAGGTTCACCACGCAAGCCTTGCAGCGAATGGATGAGGGCAGTTTCTTCACCGCAGAAAAAAGCGCCAGCGCCAAGGCGGATGGCAATCTCAAAATCAAATCCAGTGCCTAAAATGTTCTTGCCCATCAGACCGTGGCTGCGAGCCTGGTCAATGGCAATCTGCAGGCGGCTGACCGCCAGCGGATATTCGGCACGAATGTAAACATAGCCCTGGTGAGCGCCAATGGCATAGCCAGCGATCATCATGCCTTCGATGACGCTGTGGCTGTCGCCTTCCATAATGGAGCGGTCCATAAACGCACCAGGGTCGCCTTCATCCGCATTGCAGATGACGAATTTCTCGTCGCTGGCATACTTGCTGGCGAATTCCCATTTTTTGCCAGTAGAGAAACCAGCGCCACCGCGACCGCGCAGGCCGGAGGCTTTCATTTCTTCGATCACCTGGGCCGGAGTCATGGAGGTCAACACTTTGGCCAAAGACTGGTAGCCGCCGGTGCCGATGTATTCTTCGATCTTTTCAGGGTTGATGAGGCCGCAGTTGCGCAGAGCTACACGCTGCTGAAGTTTGTAGAAAGAGATATCTTCTGCGGTCTCTTTCTTTTCTTTAGTCGCAGGATCTTCGTAAAGCAGGCGTTTTACTCTGTGCCCGTTG
>JAYFNV010000109.1:0-30076 GCA_034933225.1 Anaerolineaceae bacterium
GCTGGATATTCCCTATTGCCACCACGAAAAATGGGACGGCACTGGATATCCCAGAGGGATGAAGGGCGAAGAAATTCCGCTCTCAGCCCGCATATTCGCCATTGTGGACGTCTGGGATGCCCTCACCTCAGATCGTCCCTATCGCAAGGCTTGGAGCAAAGATCAGACCAAAGAGTACATTCTCTCCCTGTCTGGCATCCAATTTGACCCGCAGGTTTTGAGTAAATGCATGAAATCAGGCATTTTGGAAGAAGATTAACAAAAACAGGGTGCACCAAAATAATGTGCACCCTGTTTGATAATTAACTATTCAATTTCCTCAGGCCTTTACCCCATATTCCCTATGATCATTATAAATTCCCCTTTGCGCGGGCCGATCATCTTGCGCACGTCTGCTGCTTCACCGCGGTAGATGGTCTCAGTGGGCAGGGTCATATCAAAGGCCACCGTCACCCAGATGCCCTTGCCAAAAGACTTGACTACATCGTCCAGTAAAGCGCCCAGGCGGTACGGGGTATCCATCACCACCACGGGTAGCTTGAGGGTACGGTAATAGGTGAGCATTTTGCGGCGCACATCCGGGTCACGCGGCAGGAAGCCGGCGAACATAAAGCGCTCCAGATGAAAATCGAGAACCGAAAGGGCTGCCATGAGCGATGAGGCGCCAGGGATGGGCGATACCTTTACTCCAGAACTGGATGCCAATTGGATCAGGTAATGCCCGGGGTCAGAAAACACCGGCGTACCGCAATCGGAGAACAAGGCCAATGACTGGCCGTTAAGCAAACGGGTTAACAGATCGGCAGCCACTTCGGCTTCGTTGTGTTCGTTCAGCAGCACCATTTCTTTGCCTTCTATTCCCAGCTTTTTGAGCAGGGTGCTGCCGGGTTTATACTCTTCACAAACCACGGCATCGGCCGCTTTGAGCGTTTCAATGGCGCGCAGGGTGATATCATCGGGATGGCCGATGGGAGTAGCAACAATATATAAAGTTCCAAACTGATTCATACTGACCTCACTCTTTCAATCATTTTACCCGAAAGCCAATAAAGCAAGGGAAATAAATTTCAGGGTAAACTTATCAGGATGCAGGCTGCAACGAAAGGACACAAATGAAACTCTCTCGCTTATCTAAAATTTCCTTGCTTCTGGCAGTATTCTTCCTTCTCGACAAATTGCTGGCCATCTTGCGCCAGGTGCTCATTGCCCGTCAGTTTGGCCTTTCTACTGAACTGGATGCCTTCAACGTGGCAAACAACATCCCTGATCTGCTCTTTGCCCTTATCTCCGGCGGCGCGCTGGCCATGGCCTTTATTCCCGTCCTCACTGAAGTGCTCACGCGCCAGGGGCAGACCCCGGCCTGGACGCTCTTCAGCCGTATTGCCAACCTGGCTTTTTTGGTGACAAGTGCCCTGGCTATTGTAGTTGCCCTTTTTGCTGAGCCACTGGTACGTAATGAGGTGGGTATCGCCCCTGGCTTTACCAGCGTGCAGCAAGACATGGTCATTCAACTGATGCGGCTCAACCTCATCGCCACGGTCATTTTCTCGATCAGTGGGCTGGTCATGGCCGGCTTACAGGCCAACCAGCATTTCCTGCTGCCAGCCCTCGCCCCTATCTTCTACAATCTGGGCCAGATCTTTGGGGTGCTGGTACTCTCCCCCACTACTGGTTACACCATCGCAGGCGTCACCCTGCCCGCTTTTGGATTGGGCGTTTCCGGACTTGTCTACGGTGTCATCATCGGTGCGGCATTGCATTTGCTCATCCAGGTACCGGGACTGATCAAATTTCACTTCAAGTGGACGCCTAGCCTGGGTCTCAAAGACACGGATGTCAAAAAAGTACTGCGTCTGCTTGGGCCGCGCTTGCTGACCATGCTTCTCATCCAATCCATCTTCATCATCCGCGATAACCTGGCCTCCCGCCTGGCCGCCGGCGCAGTCACCTCGCTCACCTACGGGTGGATGCTGCAGCAGGTGCCAGAAACCCTGATAGGAACGGCCATCGGAACCGCCCTGCTCCCCACCCTGGCGGAGCATTTCTCCAGAGGTGAAAAAGAGATCTTCATGCAGACCATCCAGCGGGCGGTACAGGTGCTGATTGCCATCACGCTGCCCATCGCAGCCGTCATGGCCATTGGTTTGCGCCCATTGATGGGATTGGCCTTTGATTTTGGCACGGATGGCACCCGTCTGCTGGCCTGGGTCACCGCTGCCTTCCTGCTGGGGCTGATGGGGCATTCGCTCAAAGAAGTAGGCGCGCGCTCCTTCTACGCCCGTCAGAACGCCTGGGTGCCGCTTATCACTGCAGGTATCAATATTGTGCTGTACATCGCCCTGGGCGCCTCCCTGTACCGTCCATTGGGGGCTCCAGGCATTGCCCTCACCGACTCTCTGGTCTTCACCACAGAAGCAGTGCTCTTGCTCATCATCCTGGGCAAAAAGACAGCTTTGCCGGTGCAGTTGGGGTCTTTCTGGTGGCGGGCTTTGGCTGCCCTGGTCACCGCCTCCCTGGTCACCTGGGGATTGCTCAGCTTCCTGGAACCCCGTACTTCTGTGCTGATTGCCGGAACTGTGCCTATGATCCTGGGCTTCTTGTGTGCCACACCCTGGATTTGGAAAGAGATCCGCGCTCTGGCGCATCTTTAAACAGATTCCGGGCATTCCAGCCCGGCTGAAATCAATTTTTAGTTCAACGAGGTGAGCATGGAAAACGACTTTTTATGGTGGCGTGACGGTGTGATCTATCAGATCTACCCGCGTTCCTACGCCGACAGCAACAACGACGGCATCGGCGATCTGCCGGGCATCATCAGCAAGCTCGATTACATCGCCGATCTTGGCGTGGATGCCATCTGGCTCTCGCCCATTTACCCGTCCCCGGACCGCGATTTTGGCTATGATGTGGCCGATTACTTTGATATCGACCCCAAATACGGCACTCTGGCCGATTTTGACCTACTGGTTTCAGAAGCTCACAAACGCAACCTGCACATTATCCTCGATCTGGTGCTCAACCATACCTCAGACCAGCATCCCTGGTTTCAGGCTTCGAAGAGTTCCAAAGACAGTGAATATCGTGATTGGTACATCTGGCGCGATCCCAAAGACGGACAGAATCCACCCAACAACTGGCAATCGGTCTTTGGCGGCAAAGGCTGGCAATATGATGAAGCCAGCGGTCAATATTACTTTCACATGTTCGTCAAAGAGCAGCCCGATCTGAACTGGCGCAACCCGGCGGTTTACGCCAAAATGATGGATGTTTTCCGATTCTGGCTGGATCGCGGCGCGGATGGCTTCCGGTTGGATGTCTTTAACGAATATTACAAAGACGATCAGTTCCGCGATAATCCGCCCAAACTGGGCATCCGCCCCTTTGAATGGCAGAAACATCTCTATGATGTCAGCCGACCTGAATTGATGGATGCCCTCAAAGACATCCGCAATATCCTGGATAGCTACCCCGAGCGCTACGTCGTGGGAGAAACCTTCCTGGCCACCACCCAACAGGCCTCACAGTATTGTGGTGAAGGTAAATTGCACGCCAATTTTGATTTCAACTTCCTGCAGTGCCCCTGGGATCCCGGCCGCTTCCTCAAGGTCATCAACGCCTGGGAGAACATGCTCAGCGAACGCGCCTGGCCCAATTATGTATTGAACAACCACGATGTGCCCCGCTCAGCCACCCGTTACGGCCGTGGCGAGAACGATGAACGTCTCAAAGTAGCAGCCACTCTGCTGCTCACCCTGCGCGGTACGCCTTTTATGTATTACGGTGAAGAGATTGGTATGCGCGACCTGCGCCTTAACCGTAGTGAATTGCAAGATCCGGTAGGCAAACGTTATTGGCCCTTCAACAAGGGTCGTGATGGCTGCCGCTCGCCCATGCAATGGGATGCCACTGAGTTTGCCGGTTTTGGATCTGTACACCCCTGGCTGAAGGTTCACCCCAATCACAAGTTTCGTAACGTTCGGGCACAGGCCGATGATGCCAACTCTTTATTGAATTTCTACAAAAAGCTGTTGCACGTACGTAAAGCCACCCCCACCCTGCAAAGAGGCCTGTTCATTCCCCTCACTTACGAACCGCGCAGTATGTTGGCTTACTTGCGTGAAGATGCCGAAAACAGCGTGCTGGTCGTGCTCAATTTTGGCCGTCAAAAAGTGCGACTTGCCCTCGGCCCACGTCTGCGCGGCGATGACTGGCAATTGCTGGTCTCCAACCGCCGAGATTCGCTGCCGGAGATCAAAAAAGGCTGGCTGCCCCTGTTAGGCAATGAAGCCAGTGTGTATATCCGCAACAACAAATAGAGGCAAAAATCGGGCAGGATCTCCTACCCGATTTTCTTACTTGAAATTAATTTTGATAAACCTCATAATATTACGATAACTTATCTATAAGGAAAACCCGATGAAAAAACATGTCCTTCTTCCCGTTATTCTTCTGCTGGTCTTGATCCTGACAGCTTGCTCTACAGGCAGCACCGGCAATGATCCTTTCGCCGGGCTCAAACTGGCTACCCTGTCTGGAAATAGTGGAAAATCGACCGCCCAGCCATACTCTGATGGGACGACGTCCGGAGCAACTTTAGCCTCTGAAGATTTCAGTAGCGATAATGGCAAATGGGCTACTCAGGACGATGAGTACGGCAAAGCCGCCTTTGAAAATGGCACCTTTGTGGTCACCGCACGGCAAGAAGCCAAGACCATGTGGTCCACCTACAACGAAACCTTTACAAATGTGAAGATCGAAGTGGATGCCACCGTGCTAAATGCCACTGAAAATGACAATAATGGCTTTGGCGTAGATTGCCGCGTGCAGGAAAACGGAGATGGTTACAGCTTCCAGATCTCGTCTGATGGGTATTACGCCATCGTCAAGTTCGCAGATACTGATGGCTCTGAACTGATCGATTGGACAGAGAGCGACGCCATCAACCAGGGAGAGGGCACCAATCACATCACTGCCATTTGCCAGGGTAACAATCTCGAACTCTGGGTGAACAATGTCTTCCTCGCCAGCGCCACAGATGATGCCTTCGCTTCCGGCAACGTTTCACTTTCTGCCACCACCTTTACTTCCACCAACACAGAAGTGGCATTCGACAATTTTCAGATCGTTAACCCTCAATAATTTCGCTAAGAGAAGGAGCATCTTTTTATAAAGATGCTCCTTTTTGTTTTAATCCACCTGGAATGGAATTTCTGTGATCACCACGTTTTTCTTGTGTAAAAGCGTCTTGCGGAGTGTCTCAGCGGTACGGGTGTGTAAGAAATTGGTCCACCAGTGTTTCGGGATGAATTGAGGCACCACGATGGTGATCAGTTCATTTGGTCCAACGATTGCGGAGAGTTTTTCGACGTAATCCAGGAAAGGCTCCAGGAACAAACGATAGGGCGAATTGAGCACCACCAACCGGTTGCCTTCACCCCAAAGCTTCCACTTTGCTTCGATCTTCTCGGTCTCTTTAGGATCGATGGAGATGTGCACAACGGTCACATCATCAGAGAGGGTGTTGGCATAATCGAGCGCTTCCAGCGTTCCCAGATGCACGCCACCGATCGGCATAATAACACGGTTACGTGTGATGTGTCCGCGGCGAGGGTTATTCTCCAATGAAAGCTGACTGGCCAGATGTTTGTAATGATGATGAATAGAGAAGAAGATCGTCACCAGAATTGGGGTTAAAACGATCACTACCCAGGCGCCGTCTTTGAACTTGGTCACGGCGAAAATGATCATCACCACAAAAGTACTGGCGGCACCCAGCCCGTTGATGATCATCTTATGCAGCCACCCATTATCATGGATGACAGTAGATCCGGGCTCTACGATCTCTTCCCCTGGTTTGAGATGACCAGATTTCCACCAGCGCCGCGCCATACCCGTCTGTGACAGGGTAAAGGAGAGGAATACGCCAATGGCATAAAGTGGGATCAGTTTGGCCACGCTGGCCTGGAAAGCGATCACCAGCAAAGAGGCGATGGTGGCAAGTGCAACAATACCGCTGGAATAGACCAGGCGGCTGCCGCGGTAGGTGAGTTGGCGTGGCAAGAAACCATCACCGGCGTGCAAAGCGCCCAAACGGGGAAAATCTGCAAAAGCGGTATTGGCAGCCATTACCAAAATGACCGTTGTAGCAGAAATTGTGATCAGGTAGAGAAGACCTTTGCCACCGTAAATTGTACGGGCCAATTGAGAGATCATGGTCTCACTCTCTACCGGAACCGCATTGGCATGGATGGATAAGAAAGTGATTGCAATTAATAAAGAACCCAGAATACCAGACATCCATAAGAGCGTCCGGCCAGCATTCTTGCTGCGTGGTTCCTTGAAAGCGGTAATTCCATTTGAGATGGCTTCAACACCCGTTAATGAAGTAGTGCCGTTTGCAAAAGCCCGTAACAGTAAGAAGGCTGTCAGTGGTTGAACCAGTTCATTTGTCACAGCCGGTGGATCGATCACGGTTCCCAGCGTGCCTGCAAAGAAGCGTACAAAACCCACGATGACCATTAAGAACGTGAAAATGAGGAAGAAATAGGTTGGAATGGCAAATGCAAAGCCAGATTCCTTCACGCCACGTAAATTGATGAGCATAATTAGCATGATAGCGCCCACAGCAATGATCACCCGGTGCGGATACAAGGCCGGGTACGCAGAAACAAACTGCGCCACACCCGAAGAAATGGATACAGCTACAGTGAGAATATAATCTGTCAGCAATGCTGCGCCGGCAGTCTGGGCGGGTAATTCACCCAGGTTGTCACGAGCCACAATGTAAGCACCGCCACCGCCAGGATAGGCATGGATGGTTTGTTCGTAGGAAAAAGTTAGGATCAAAAGCAACGCCACAATTCCAAGAACAATTGGGAGCGCTAGATGAAGTACACCGGTTCCAGCCAGAAGCAGAATGGACATCAATTCCTGAGGCCCATAGGCCACTGAAGACATGGCATCTGAAGAAAAGACAGCCAGACCGATTGCTTTACCAATAGTCTGTTCCGGCGCATCCGCTGTTGCCAGCGGCCGCCCGATCAATAAGGTTTGGATCGAATTCTTGGGTAAATGCCCGGTATTCTCTTCAAAGATGTTAAAACTCTGTGCCTTTGTTCTCACGCTTGCTTCCTTTGCATCCACATGGATGGGTTCATGAATCTGTTGAGGAGAGCAGCCAACAAATACCAATGAAATAGTCCCTAAAAAAGCGAACACTCTCCAAATTAACATGGAGAGTGTATCTTTTAAAGATAAAACGGTAATAAGGATTAGGAAGAAATTATAAAAAAAATATAAAGGTCAATCCGCCAATTTAAAACGGTATCCCACTCCTGAATCGGTAACAAGAATTTGTGGGTTCTCCGGGTTGGTTTCGATCTTCTTGCGTAACTGACCAATATAGACTCGTAAGTATTCCAGATGGTCTGTTTCAACCTCGCCCCAAACATGGTTTAAGATGGCCTGGTGGGTTAACACCCGGTCCGGGTGGGCAGCCAGATAAGCCAACAGCTTGAACTCCGTAGCGGTCAGTTTCAACTCTTCGCCGTCCCGCGTGACGATATGCCGGGCTAGATCAATGCTCAGGCTACCGGCCTTGATAACCGTTTCTTTGTTTCCAGTCGATTTTTGGGCGTGGCGCAAAGCAACGCGGATCCTGGCCATCAATTCTTCAATGCCAAACGGCTTGGTCAGGTAATCATCGGCGCCTTTATCCAGCGCGGAGACTTTGTCCTTTTCGCTGTCACGCACTGATAGAACGATGATCGGCACCGCTGACCATTCGCGGATCTGCTCACATACCTGGGTGCCATCCATATCCGGAAGGGTCAGGTCCAGAATGATGATGTCTGGCTCCTGCGCAGCCGCCAGCGCGATGGCCTGCTCGCCATTGGATGCAGCCTGAACCCTGAAGTGGTTGGCAGCCAGGATGGTTTTGAGCGCTCGCAAGATCTGCGGTTCGTCGTCGACGATCAAAATTAAAG
Source organism: Anaerolineaceae bacterium (assembly GCA_034933225.1). Taxonomy (GTDB): domain Bacteria; phylum Chloroflexota; class Anaerolineae; order Anaerolineales; family Anaerolineaceae; genus UBA6107. Next base: position 7,986 of record JAYFNV010000109.1, read on the forward strand.
GATCAGTTTCACTCATTCTTTTTCATCCCTGGGTATCAACGGTAAAGAACCATCCAAAGTGAGTGGCAGGGTAAAAATAAAGCGGAAGCCCTGCGGCATGTTTTCAGCCCAAATCTTACCACCATGCGCCTCAATAATGCCCTTGCAGATCGAAAGCCCCAATCCGGTGCCAATGACCCTATCGGCATTGGTGACCCGGTGAAATTTCTCAAAGATATGTTCCAGATCTTCTTCGCGAACATGGGTGCTCTCGTTTTCCACCTGGACACGTAACATCTCCTTCTCAGCACGCGCGCCGATCTTGATCTGCGTCCCGGAGGGGGCGTACTTCACACTGTTACTGATGAGGTTGCTGAAGACTTGTTCGATCATCACATAATCGCTGGGTACTAGGGGCAGATCCGCCGGGAAATCAAAATGGATCACATGGTCCTGCACCTGGCTGTGCATCCTGGCAGCCACCCCGGTAGCGATCTCTGCAATGGAATTCCACTTTTCCAAAGGTTTCAAGGCGCCGGATTCAATACGAGACATATCCAGCAAATTGCCAACCAGTTGGTTCAGTTTATCGGTTTCCTCTTCAATGGTAGCCAGCAAATCGCTCCTTGAGGCGTTGTCCCATTCCACCGCGCCACTGCGCAGGCTGGACACCGAAGCTTTGATGGCAGCCAGCGGAGAGCGCAGCTCGTGTGAAACCGAGTTGAGCAGAGAGGTCTTGATGCGGTCACTTTCTTCCAGCACCCTCACCTTGTTCTCCCCTTCGCTCAAATGAACGCGCTCAATTGCCAATGCTCCCTGGTTACAGAAGGTTTCCAGAAGCCGGTTGTCCTGCTCACTCAGGGGTCGGTTTTCGTTCCATATACGGATCTCCCCTTCCAGGTTACGGTGGGTCATCATGGAAAGGCTGATATTTGCCGGCTGGCTATCCACACTGTTCTGAGGAAGATCATAGAAAACTGGCTGCTCACCTGATTTGCCTTTTACCACCACCCTTACATGGTCAAACTGGAAAGTAGTCATAAGTTGTTCCGCCAGTGTTCTGGCAATTGCGTCCACCTCGATCAGGCCAGCCAGGGCAGCGATCAGTTCATACATTCGGGTGGCTTCCAGTTCGCGGGCTCGGGCCAGATCCAGGCTGCGTTTGGTTTGGCCAAACAACTGCGAGATCACCACCGCCACGATCAGGAAGATGGTCAATGTGATGAGATCCTGAGATTGATGCACCAGCAGGGTGTTGTAAGGCAGAATAAAAAAGTAATTGAACAACAAAAAAGCGGCAATGCTGGCTAAAATACCCGGCGTCAACCCCCACAGGGCTGCACTGACCATTACGGGGAGCAAATAAAGCAACGCCACATATTGAACATCCAACACCGGTTCAAAGAAACGCAAGATCACGGTCACCAGGCCGGTGAGCGCTAGGGTACCCAGAAAGCGTACAATAAAAAGCAGAACCGGATTTTTGAGCGTTGTCTTGATCAATTTTGTTTCCTCATAATGTCAATCTTTACTTAAATATATCACCCCCGGCCAGAATTCAGCAGCGGGGGTGATGATGAATCAGCTCAGTCCGATGATTCTGCCGGTGTCCGGTTCAATATCGATTTCCATGAAAACCGGGCGGGTGGGCAGCCCTGGCATGGTAGCCATGGTACCCAGCAGGGGGTACAAGAAGCCTGCGCCCACAGAAGCGCGGATATCACGTATCGGCACGCGGAAGCCCCTGGGAACGCCCTTGAGCAAAGGATCATGCGAGAGGCTCAAATGGGTCTTGGCCATGCAAATGGGCAGCTTGTCAAAGCCAAGTCGGGTGTATTCTGCAATGCGCTCTTCCGCTTCGGGCAGATAATCCACACCATCTGCACCGTACACCTCTCGGGCAATGGTCTCGATCTTCTCTTTGATGGTGCCTTCCAGCGGGTACAGGAACTTGAAGTGAGAAGGTTGTTCGCAAGCTTTGACTACGGCGTTGGCCAGATCAATAGCGCCTTCGCCGCCCTTCTCCCAGTGATCGCAGATAACGGCATCTTCGGCGCCGCCTTCTTCGATGGCAGCCTTGCGCACCAGTTCCAGCTCAGCCGGGGTGTCCGAAAGGAAGCGGTTCACCGCCACCACCACCGGAATTCCATACTTCTTGGCAGTCTTGATGTGATGCAGCAGGTTGCCCATTCCCGCCCGTAACAACTCCAGGTTCTCGTGGGTATAAGCGGGGTCAAGCGGTTTGCCCGCCACCACTTTAGGCCCACCACCATGCATCTTGAGGGCCCGGATGGTTGCGACCATCACAACAGCCGACGGCACCAGGCCGGAATAGCGGCATTTGATATCAAAGAATTTTTCCATGCCCATGTCTGCACCAAAGCCGGACTCGGTGATGACGTAATCGGCCAGCTTGAGGGCGATCTTATCGGCGATGATAGAGGAATTGCCGTGGGCAATATTGGCAAACGGCCCGGCGTGGACGAATACCGGCGTGCCTTCCACAGTCTGCATCAGGTTGGGTTTGATGGCGTCGCGCATCAGCACCGTCATGGCACCGGCCACCCCCAGGTCTTCAGCGGTAACGGCATCGCCAGCGCGGCTGATGCCAATGACGATCTTACCCAGGCGCTCACGCATATCTTTGAGGCTTGTGGTAAGTGCCAGAATGGCCATGATTTCGGAGGCAACGGTGATATCAAAGCCGGTCTCACGGGTGAAACCCTTTTCATCAGGCCCTTTGCCGATCTCCACCCCGCGCAAGAAACGGTCTGAGGTATCCATCACGCGCCGCCAGGTGATGGTTTCAGGGTCAATCTCCAGGCGGCACAATTTGCGCCGCTCCTCGGGGGTCAGATCCTCCGGGTCGGCAGCAGTCATGCCCAGTTTTTCCAGGCGGGCAACCATTCCGCGGGTAAAGTGGCGTTTACCGCTTTTATCTACGGGTAATAATCGGTTGAATAGCTGTTCATCCGTGGCATCGGATTCGTGGAACATGCGCGCATCAATTGCAGCGGCCATCAGGTTGTTGGCGGCTGTAATGGCGTGGATGTCGCCGGTGAGGTGCAGGTTGAACTCTTCCATGGGCACCACCTGAGAATATCCGCCGCCTGCCGCCCCGCCTTTGATGCCAAAGGTCGGCCCCTGTGAAGGTTGGCGGATGCAGGTGATGACGCTCTTGCCTAAATACGCGCCCAACGCCTGGCTGAGCCCTACGGTAGTGGTTGTCTTGCCCTCTCCAAGCGGTGTGGGGGTAATGGCGGTGACATCAATATACTTGCCGTCTGGCACCCGTTTCAAGCGGTCCAGTACCTCCAGCTTTACCTTGGCTTTGGTATCGCCGTAAAGCTCAAACTCTCCAGGTAATAACCCCAGTTCCTCAGCGATAACGGTAATGGGTTTGAGGGTGGCTTCCTGGGCGATCTCAATATCCGTCGGCACCGGTGTTCGTCTCTTTAGCGGTGTAGGAGTAAAGGGTCTTGCAGAACCTTTTCGATCTTCAGGGCACATGAATTTTCTCCTTATCGTGATCCAGTTTTATTAAAGACTATCTTGCCCTGAAAATCAAGTTAACTGGAAAATCAAATACGCAATTAATAAAAAACGAATACAATTATCTTGCCTAGACAAATCAATGCTGATGTGCTCTTGAAAGGAGAATTACGTCATGTTAGTAAAAGAAAGAATGACCAGTCCCGTTCTCACAATTTCTGCAGATGTTCCGGTACAGGATGCCCTTGCGCAGATGCACAAAGACAAAGTGCGCCGCTATCCAGTTCTGGATAAACACGGAAAATTGATTGGAATCGTAACCGAAGGCGATCTGCTCAACGCTAAGCCTTCAGAGGCAACCACTCTGAGCGTTTTTGAAGTGAACTACCTGCTCAGCAAGATCACTGTGGAACGCGTTATGTCCACCAAAGTGATCACTGCCGCTGAAGACACCCCCATTGAAGAAGCCGCCCAAATTCTGGCCGATAACGAGATCAGCAGCCTGCCCATTATGCGCGGCAACAGCCTGGTAGGTATGATCACCGAGACTGATCTGTTCCACATTCTCCTGGAGATGATGGGCAGCCGCACCCCTGGTGTTCGCCTCACAGTGGAAGTGCTCAATAAACGCGGTACCCTATATGAACTGGCTGGCATTATTAACAAACTTGGTGGTGACCTGCTCGGCATGGCAGCCATCCTGGGTTCCCGGGCTGAGACCCGCATTCTGACCCTCAGAGTTCAGGGCGTCAAGCTGGAAGACCTGCGCAAAGCGATCGAACCTGCTGTAGATTCTGTCATTGATATTCGCGAGACCAAAGTTAGCTAGTATTAACCATAAAAACCCATTAAAACTCGTGGGTCAAAGTGGGTTTTGGCTATGCTATAATCGCAAATGTCAGAAGTTTTTTCTGATGGTTCGCTTTCAAAAAACAGGAGGATTGAATGGCTGAAGTAGCATATTGTATGAAATGTAAAAAGAAGACCGAAATGGTCAAAACCGAAGAAGTGACCATGAAGAACGGCCGCAAAGCCCTCAAAGGCAAATGCTCTGTCTGCGGCACCGGGATGTACAAGATCCTCGGCAAGTAACGAAATTTGCAATAAAGACCGCGCCTTCGGGCGCGGTTTTGTTATATACTAGCTGGGGGCTGGATAACGAACTGCACTCCCATATTTGAGGATCCTTGCCATGCTGCGTGCGCTGAACAATCGACCCTTTGCCTTTCTCTGGTCTGGCCAGACCATTTCGCGTCTGGGAGATAGCCTGTACCGCATCGCTCTCTCCTGGTGGGTGCTGGAAAAGACCGGTTCTGCCCTGGCCATGGGCACCGTCAACATTGTCTCCATGGTTCCCATGCTCGTCTTCATGCTCTTTGGCGGTGTGCTGGTAGATCGCCTACCCCGATCCTGGGTCATGTTCTGCTCTGACCTGCTGAGGGGATTTCTAGTGGCAGGGGTGGCCGTACTGGCAGCCCTGAACCTGCTGGAAGTGTGGCACATCTTCATCATCAGCGCCCTCTTTGGCATCGTTTCTTCTTTTTTTGAACCCGCTTACATTGCCGTCTTTCCAGAGATCATCCAGGCCGATTCCCTGGCCGGTGCCAATTCACTGACCACACTGAGCCGCGAATTCACCGGTATCATCGGCCCCTCGCTGGGCGCCCTGCTGGTCGCCACCGGCGGCACCCCGCTCACCTTTGGGTTGGACGCCGCCTCGTTCTTCATCTCCGCGCTCGCCCTTATCCCCTTGCTCAAACACGATCAGGTCAAAGCCATCGAGCCCAAACAACTTCAAAGCAGCGCAATTTGGGCAGATCTGCTGGTCGGCTTTAAAACCGTGGCAGCTTCCCCCTGGTTGTGGGTCACTATTTCGGTGGCAGCCCTGGCCAACATGGTGGAAGGCGGCGCCATCAGCACCAGCCTGCCCTTCCTCATCAGCGACACCTGGAAGATGGACGTCAAGAGCCTGGGCTATGTTTATTCCGCATTGAGCATCGGGGCTGTGGTGTGCGCCCTCATTATGGGAAACGCCAGAAAGCTGCATAAGCGCGGCTATATTGCCTATGCCTCCTGGTTCAGCATAGGCGCCATGATCTTGCTGCTGGGCATTCAAAAGAACCTGTGGGTTTCGCTGGCCGCCGCCGCCATGCTCGGTGCAGCCGCCACCAGCTTTGGGCTTATCTGGACCAGTTCCCTGCAGGAGATCGTCCCCTCTGACCTGTTAGGCCGCGTCTCCAGCATTGATTACCTGGGCTCCTACACCCTCATGCCCCTTGGCTACGCCCTGGCCGGCTGGGCCACAGATAAACTCGGCGCCCCCTTCGTCTTTATCGTCGCAGGCGCGGTGGTATCCGCCTTAGCCGTGCTGGCCCTGCTCCACCCGGCGATTAGAAGGATGGATTAAATCAAAAAGTGCCTGTGAAGGCACTTAAATTAAAGAAGAGATAGGGTCAATCCTTCAGTATGTTACCGATGCATCCTTGAGCTTTTTGACGCCAATAAATTTTGTCCTCGCGAATCTCCAACTAATAGAATAAACCCAATTTAGGAAACACCACTCAATTGCATAGAACCATCCTGAGGGACCTTCATCAAGAAATATTTTCTCTTAACTCTCATCTTCGAGTTCATCTGATTCTTCATCCACTGCATTCGTCCATGTTCTGAGTACTGATTTACCCATCGCGGTTTCTATCAAAGAAAGAAGTGCCCTTTCGCGATACTGCCACATTTTTTCAACATCATCACTTCTCAACAATTCAGGAGAAATTACATGTGATTCTAGAATCTCGTCCATTCTATCCGGTTCAATTCCAGCACCTTTTTCAACTTTAGAAAGATAAATAGAAGGTGCATTCCCTCCAATCATACGATTGGTTTTTGCGGAAATCGGTGTTTTATTTACCACGCTGTTATATCTGGACGCCGGAATATTTTGTCTAATACACCAATCTTGGGGAAAAATGTGATGAATATCTATGGCTTCATCAAAATAGGATTGGTCATCAATTGATATTCCTGTTCTAAGATCTTTTGCCCCACTACGAATTAATAATGCTTGAATACCCTTATAAGCTGCAGAGTTTCGAGTGCGTAAGGTCTGCAACCGGTCCGGGTTGAAGGAAGAGTCGCTCACAGTTGTGGGAATCTCCCCCCCATTTATCCAAGAGAGTACCTCAGGCAAATCTTTTGCAAATCGAGTCTCTACTGTACTTCCATACAATTCACCCAATACCCCACACCAATACCATTGCGATAGCTTAAGGCGAACCCCATCATTATCACCTTTTACTCCTAAAATTGATAGCAATGCAGCGAGAGGTACCAATTGAGTTGTATAAGGCAAATCTCGGTGAGAAAATATTTTTTGAGTATGTAAGAGGCGCGCAGCCCTTTCAAACCCTTCGGTTAGGACCTCTGTCCAATGTTTATATTCTTCTATTGTTAAGTTGAGAATATCCTTGCGTTTGCAGCTTATGGCGGCTGCATTTTCTATTGAAATACCGTCTCGTAATTGCTTTTCACGTTTTTCTCTGGTAGATAACAACGTAATCGCTTGCAGAAAATCTGTATTCCCCAAATTTTTTAATATCTTATTATTGTGAAATCTTTTTTCACGCAAAAGCCAATCGTCGCGCAAGCTAAAATCGTCTGCCGCAAAAGTCGCAGTCAACAGTTCAAAAACTGTCAGGGCGACGCCGCCTGTATTCACTTTTTCAAATACCTGACATACTGCTTCTTTTGGCGTTTCAGCTTCCAATTGAATGACAGGGATTTGATATTGCTCGAATCTTTTAATAACTTCTTGTTCAAACTTGTCAAAAAGCTTTACTTTTTCAGATCGATAATCATGATACTCATTGAACCCTTCACGCCAATTTGAAGAAGAGAATATCGATATAAATGGAAACAATTCAGCACTATATTCTTTTTCAGGTGATGAATAATCTGCAATAACCTCACCGCGAAAATTTCGTACCAACTTGTCTTCTGGAAGGCTAATTACAGCTTCTTCTCTATCGAAATTCGGTGTTAAAGCTTTTTGAATATCGATGTAATACCATCGCTTGATCGCCTTACCACGATTATCATGTGTGCTTGCCGGTTTTGATGATAACAAAGATTGATAAAGAGATGTCAATCTTTGTTGTCCATCCAAAATTAGAAGCTCGGGATGGGGAAGAGCACTTAACTCAACGCCTTCAATAAGGCGTGTTTTAAAATGAACCTGTGAATTGCCATCTTTCAACATCATAAGAGCGCCAATGGGATAAGAAAGAGAAACACTAGCTAATAGGCTTTTGATTCTATCGTCATCCCAAACCCAACCCCTTTGGAATTCGGGAATTTGCGTTTTCCCTTCAACAACCTTTTTGAGAATATCCTCCAAAGGAAGGTCAGGGCTTGTAAATGTTTTTTGAATATTCATATTTATCCGCCTTGTTATAGTCTGGTATTTCTTCACCATATAAAATACTATTTAGGTGTAAATGGTGATTTCAAATTCATAGAACCCACCAAAAGCTACCCAGTATTTTATAATTTCATTTTCACCGAGTAATAGTGTCCGGTAAATTTTGATTGAATTTCAAGATAGCCTTCGTGAACAATCAAATATTCAATCAATTATTCCAAAGCCCAAATAGATTCATTTTATCGTCAGAATTGTTTTCCGAAACGTCAATATTAAAGTGAAATACGATATATTAAAAACCAAATGCTTTTTGATTATTTGACCCAAGTTAGGCGTTTCCCCATCATGAATTTCCTTCAAGAACTATGTTTTTGCGGTTTCTAGAACAATATTTAGCCTATTTAAATCGGTCATAGGTATAATTTCACAATGATCTTTGCCGTATTTGTAGTAATAAATTTGTAAATCGGCAGCTAACTAGAGTAGGTTTGCTTTATCAAAAATAGAGTTAATGACCAAATAAATCCAAAATAATTCTTACAATCTGACATTGAAGTAAATTTCAACATTAATTATTATAAGCACATCAAGCAAATCCATCCAATGAATGTTATAAATCTATGGAAACCCTATTTGTCTAGAATTGGCCGCCGATTTAACTCTGATATCTATTAATTATCTTGCATGATAGCTGTAAAAGAAAAAACTTTTCGTACGATACACTTGAACACGCTAGGTTTTCAATTCCTAAATAATATCAAACTATACATGATGATTTCCGAATTAGGAGTATGGGGACTAGCTATCCCTCTGTCTACAAAGTTTTACAAACAAAGACTAAATTTCCTCAGCTACCTACATGTATTCTAAACTTTCATGAAAGCGTTTCGTTATTTTCAAGTAAATCATCTACATGTGTCGTTATTTATAACTCGTCAAATATTTGAAATATTAACAAACAGCACACGAACATTTTCGTGTGCTGTTTCTACTTGTGGGGCGAGAGGGGGTCGAACCCTCACGATGTCACCATCGACGGATTTTAAGTCCGTTGCGTCTGCCGATTCCGCCATCGCCCCGGTTGCATGTTTATTTTATCGCAATGCGCTTGAGCGTCAAGGCAAACAGGCCACCTGTCAGCGCTTGTGGGCCTTCTGCATCTTTTTGGCCAGCCGGGCGGCCACAGAGAAGCCGTGCACCCAGCCGGGAGACACTTTACCCACCACTTGCCCCTGGCGGATGGCCAGGCGCAATGAATCAGCGTCGTGGAAGGCGGGCAGGTCCAGCGTCAGGCGGCCCACTTCATAGGGGGCGTGAGCATCAGAGCCTGCCGTGCCCGGCAGGCCAAACTCGCGGGCAAATGCCGCGGCCTCATCGTTCATGGAGGTCTTCAGAACGCGTGCGTTGGCAATCTCGATGGCATCTACCAACGGCGCCAACTCGCGCAATAACTCAATCGGCCAACCGGAACGTTGCGGATCAAAGGGATGCGAGACCGAGACAAAGGCATTCTGCGCGCGCAAGAGTTCCAGCGCTTTGAATGGATCCAGCCGGGCGGGAATTTCTTCTTTTACAAAGGCGGTCAGGAATTCTCCATACTGGGTCTTGACTTCTTCGCCGACGACGATGAACTCAGGGTCGGCCTTCTGCGCTTCCAGTGCGCCGCCGATGGAGTTATGGTCGGTAATGACCAAACGCCCCAATCCGCGGCGGTGCGCGGCTTTGAGCAAGGGGCTGATTTGGGCAATGCTATCTGAGGAATAAAAAGTGTGGCAGTGAAAATCAACTTTCAATGATGCGTCCTTCGTTGTTTTGTACACCGAAAGATTTTCCGGTGGTGTATAAGATCAGTAAGCCGATAAGGAAGCCCACCCAGAAGGTGGCCACCCTGAACAGAATGGTGGCGGCTGCAGCCACTTCTGGGATGAAGCCCAGGAAGAGGGTCAACAGTGCGGCCATGGCCACTTCCATCACACCTACCCCACCGGGGAAGGCAGAGATGATGCCCATCAGCATGGAGAATGCGAACACCAGAATAGAAGTACCCACCAACGCCCAGGTAGCCGGGTATCCCAACCCGATCAGGATCATGAACAGAGCGGCGCCATCGGCAACCCAGGAAGCCAGCCCCAAAAAACTGGAAAGGAAGAGCGGACCAAAGCGGAACAGGTCCGGGTTGTGATCCATACAGCTACGCGCAACAGGAACCAGCCGTGAAAGCAGAGGTAATTTTTCTGTGACGTTCAAAAAGTTTTGTACAACTGGCCGGATCTGGATGAAAGCAACTGCCAGCAGGAAGAGCACTAAGACAGTCAGAAAAGCTGGCCAAAGACTGGGAAAAGCAATCGTACCAAAGACAGTCAAAAGGAAAACGCTCAACCCGTCAGAAAGATGATCCACCAAAAAAATGGAAACCGCTTTTTCTACCGGAATACCGGAGATGCGGTTTAGCCAAATTCCCTTAAAGGACTCCCCTACTTTCATGGATGTAACCGAAAGTGGGAAGCTGGCCAGGAAAAGATGAAAGCTGTTGGATAAGGTAAAATTCCCTGCTCCACCCCGGTTCAGGCAGTAATGCCTTTTTAAGAAACGGAAGAGGTAATTTAGAATTGAAAGCAATATGGCGTAGAAAAAGTAGGCCCAGTGAAATTGTAGAAACTGCGCACTGACCTTGTTTGCGCCACCCAGGATCATCAGCCCCACCAGGACTGCCAAACCAAGAATGATACCGGGGGTCAATTGTTTGAACACGGAATTGCTTTTAACATTCATATCCTCACCATTATAGTCCAAATGGATTATACAAGAATCCATCCTGTCTGGACATTACAACGTCGTTAAGTGGGTCAATTTCAATCGAAATACTCTGAGGATATATCAATTGGTTGACAAATAGGAGTTTTGTTTCATAATTAAAAACACGCACCAATACGTCATCAACGCATTGAGTCCCAAATCCTAGAAAGCTAACCCAATAAGGAAAGGAAATAAGAAGTGAAACGCATCTCTGTTGTTTTCATCTGCAGCTTGATCGCCCTATCCATGCTGCTCGCTGCCTGCTCCGCCAAACCGGCCAGCAGCACCACCCTCACCGTTGTAACTGATCCTACCTTCAAACCATTTGAGTACACCGATGACCAGGGCAATATGGTGGGTGTCGACATCGACATCATGAACGCTATTGCCGAGAAAATGGGCATGAAGGTGGAATGGCAGAACGTGCCATTTGATCCCATTCTGGCTGGCCTGGCTTCCTGCCAGTACGATGTTTCCATCGCCGCCATCACCATCACCGAAGAACGCCAGAAGAACATGCTTTTCAGCGATCCGTATATGGATGCAGGCCTCGTTGTGGTTGTGAACTCCAGCAATGACAGCATCAAGAGTTTGGATGATCTCAAAGGCAAGACTGTCGCCGCCCAATTGGGCACCACTGGCGAAGAAGCTGCCAAAGCCATTGAAAACGTTACCTACAAGCCCTATGACACTTACCAGTTCGCCTTCCAGGACCTGGCCAACGGTCAAATTGACGCTGTGGTAGCAGATAACCCCGTGGCACTTGGCTACGTCAAATCCATGGATGGCAAGCTCAAGGTTGTGGGCGATGTGTTCAATAGCGCTCCCTACGGCATCGCCTTCTGCAACACCAAAACCGACCTGAAAGACAAGGTCAACGCCGCCCTCAAAGAACTAATCGCAGACGGCACCATCGACGCCATCGTTACCAAATACAATCCCTAGATCGCACGCGCAAAACCTGCGGGGAATCAACCTCCCCGCAGGTTTTTTATATCTCAATTCTGGAGGTCTTCATGACCCTTTCCACAGGCAATACCGGTAAAGAAAAAGCCGAGAAAACCTATTTTGATAAATGGTGGCTGCTCTTTTTATCTGTGATTGCCATTATTACAATTTTGATCCTTACCAAGCCCGACCCCTTTTTGAACATCCTCAAGTATGTTCGCGAGGGCATCTGGACCACCCTGTATCTGACCATTGTGTCCTTCCTGCTGGTGTTGCTTTTTGGTCTGATCATCGCACTGGCCAGGATCTCCAAAATGAAAATTCTCAGCGGTATTGCCACGGTTTTTGTTGAGGTCATCCGCGGCATTCCACTGATGGTGCAACTGATCTTCTGGTATTTCGCCTTTCCGGCCGTCATTCAAGGGCTGGGAACGCAATTCAATCTTGTGGCATTGCAAACCTTCAAAACCAACGCCGTGGCGATGGCCGTTATTGGCCTCACCATTTGCTACTCCGCCTACATGAGCGAGGTTTATCGCGCCGGTATTCAAAGCATCTCCAAAGGCCAGATGGAAGCCGCCCGCAGTCTGGGCATGAACTACTTCCAGGCCATGCGCTATGTGGTCTTGCCCCAGGCCGTGCGCGTGATCTTGCCGCCTGTGGGCAACGAGTTCATCACCCTATTAAAAGATACTTCACTGGTATCTGTGGTGGCAGTGGCCGATATGACCCGCAAAGGCCGTGAATTTATGGCTGCTAACTTTGATCCCTTCCAAACCTGGATCATGATCGGTCTGCTTTACCTGGTCATGACCTTACTGGCTGGCCGATTGGTAGCCTATCTTGAACGTCGCTATAAATTGGAGAAGTAGCCATGGAGCCCATTATCCATATTGAGAACGTTCAGAAACATTTTGGCAAAGTCGAAGCCCTCAAAGGCGTCAGCCTGGATGTCGGTAAAGGTGAAGTGGTGGTCATCATTGGCCCTTCCGGTTCAGGCAAGTCCACCCTGCTGCGCTGCATCAACCGGCTGGAAGAATTCGATGCCGGTAAGATCATCGTGGATGGCATTCCTCTAGAGACGGCCACCAACATCAACCTGGTTCGCACTGAAGTGGGCATGGTTTTCCAGCAGTTCAACCTCTTCCCGCATCTGAGCGTGCTGGATAACATCACCCTGGCGCAACGCATCATCCGCAAACGCAGCAAGCCAGAAGCAGAAGAAATTGCCCGCCAACTTTTACACAAAGTAGGTATCCACGAAAAAGCGGATGCCTTCCCCAACCAGCTTTCTGGCGGTCAGCAGCAGCGTGTGGCCATAGCCCGTGCCCTGGCCATGAACCCCAAGATCATGCTCTTTGATGAGCCCACCAGCGCCCTCGACCCTGAAATGATCCAGGAAGTACTGGACGTAATGATGGCCCTGGCCAAAGAAGGCATGACCATGGTGGTGGTCTCGCATGAGATGGGCTTTGCCCGTGCCGCGGCCAACCGCGCCATCCTCATGGACGGCGGACAGATAATAGAACAAGCCGCACCTGATGTGCTCTTTTCTCATCCCAAAGAAGAAAGAACCAAACTTTTTCTCAGCAAAGTGCTGTAAAAACGAAAATCCCGGTCAAATGGCCGGGATTTTTTTGTTGAGTTTCAGGTTATGAATGACTGGTATCTTTGGGAATCTTTGGCAGAAGCCAATCTAAGAAGGCGCCCATGCTGCGGGTCTGCATTAATACCCGTCCGGGACCGGTGAGATCCACCACCAGGCCTTCGCCGCCCAGGAAGGTGGTCTTGAGCCCGCCGATGGGCCGCACATTAAAACCCATGCGCTCACTGAAAGCCACCAGATGGCCTGTATCTACAGTCACTTTTTCACCCGGGTTGAGATTCAACTCATGGATGGCGCCGTAGCTGGAAAGCACCAGAGTACCTGTGCCCATGCAATGCAGCATAATGAGCCCTTCCCCGCTGAAGAAGGTTTTTGCGCCTGACCATTTGGCATCAGTTGTCACGCCATCACTGGCCGCCAGGAAGGACCCAGACTGTACCAATAAACTTTCTCCAGCAAGATCTAGGGCAAAAACATCCCCCGGCAAGGTCGGTGCTACCATCACTTCACCACCGCGCGCTCCAGCCTGGAAGAAATTGACAAAGAACGATTCATTGGTGAACATTGAACGGGCCAGAGATTTTAAGAGCCCGCCCTGCATTTTTGTATCCACTGTAACATCGCCGGACATGCTCACCATTGAGCCAGATTCTGCCTGGACGCGTTCGTTGGCATCCAATTTGATGACACCTACTGCATAAGATGGCTTGTAAAGGACTTCAACTTTCATGTTTATTCTCCTGATTGAAAAATTTCACTTACACTATTTTACGTTCTTCTTGGGCGAAGGTTGCAATGTATTGCCAGGTCAGTAAGTTTTGTGTAAAAAATTTGACCTTTTTTTGACTTTTCGTTTCATTTATGCTATTCTACTGCATTGACTTAAAGTGTATATTCCCTTCCAGGAAGGTTTAAACAGAAATGCAGCGCGAACGAATCTCTGATAATGTTTTTTGGTTCCAATCTGAAATCTACGCCCAGGTGACTGCCGGCGCCATCACCGGCCCACAATGGGCTGTGGTGATCGATACCCTGGCTATGCCTGAGGAAACGCTGGAAATGCGTGCCTATATTGAAGAACAACTGGGCGTGCCGGTGCGCTATGTGATCAATACCCACTATCATGCCGATCACTGCTGGGGCAACTGCTTCTTCCCGGGGGCAACAGTCATTTCACATACGCTTTGCCGGGATATTATGGAAGTCAAAGGCAATTTGTCTTTGGAAACTGCCAAAAAGGGCAACCCTGCCCTCAAACAGGTCAAATTGGTCCTGCCACATATGACCTTCTCTGAAGGCAATCTTTCTTTACGGGTGGGCAAGAAGACCCTCATCCTCTCCGCCGCTCCTGGCCACTCAAAAGACAGCATTTCGGTGTTGGTCGAAGAAGACCGCGTCCTCTTTGCAGGTGATGCATTCATGGCCCTCCCCTATTTTGTGGATGGCGACCCAGATGAGCTGACCGCTACCATCAAGCACATTGGCAAGATGGGCCTGGAGAATATCATCCAGGGTCACGGAGATATCATCCTGCGCGGCGAGATCGAAGAAGCCACCCGTGAGAACTTAGCCTACATCAATGCTGTGCGCAAAGCTGTTCGCTCCGCTTCCAAAAAGCGCGAACCGCTGGAAGCCCTGGCTGAGATCAACGTGGAATCTTGCGGCAAGAGCCGTGTCTATCTGGGCGGGCTGGCCGAAGAACTGCACAAACGCAATGTGATCTACCTTTACAAACATCAGACCGAAGAAGTGGACTCGGCGATCTAACCGGAATATTCTAAGAAAAAATCCCTCTCACGAGGGATTTTTGTTTATTTATTGTCTTCAGAAGATAAGGTCCGTTCCCAGCGTTTTTGCAGGAAAGCACGGAAGCCTACTGCCCGCTCGGTACCATTCTTCAGGCGTTCTAAATTGGGTTGCAGCGTGTATAGAACGATCCCAAGCGTAACCAGCCCATAAAGCAGATAAGGCCAAGGCCCCAACCCTGCCAGCGCATTATAAGTAAAGAAGATCAAGGAAAACAAGGCAATACTGATAGTTGTAATGGAGGCGTAGCCGATACCAAAATAGACCACCAGTACCAGTGGCAAGATCACCACCAGGCTGACCGGCCAAAGAGCAATGGCTCCCCCCATGGTCGTGGCGCCGCCCGCTCCCCCGCGTAAGCGGATCTTACCATTCTCGCTACGTTCTGCCAGGAAGACAGAGAAGATCTGCCCCACCACTGCCAGAATGACCGCCAGCACTTTGAGCCAGACACTTTCAGGCAAAGCCAGATGAGCCAGATAGGCCACCAGGATCCCCTTGCCGGCATCCAGCAAAGCGGTCAAAACACCCGCCACAGGACCTGCAGCACGAACGGTGTTGGTTGTCCCCACCCGACCGCTGCCAATGGTGCGAACATCCACGCCCTTGATCAGCTTAACCAGTAAATAGCCCACCGGGATGGCCCCGATGAGGTAGGATGCGAGCAGTGTGAAGAATACTTTACCGAACATGCGTCCTCCAAGAGATATAAAATACAACACTCAGCGGAGAGTGTAGTTACGAGTTCTGAATTTAACTAAAAAAGAAAAGAAAGCAGGAAGATCGTAGAGAACATGATAACCGGTTCCAACCACAGAGAACGATGTTGAAACTTTTCTTCAATATTCCCGGCCAGACTGGTTAGCGCAAATACCAGCGCGAGCAAAAGCATGCCAAATTGAATGGGACGTACAGGTAAATAGAAAAGACAAACGGTTGCCTGACCAACGATCAGAGCTATGCCTCCCACCCAGGCAAGTTGAATATTCTCAAACAAGCGTAAATGCAGGCTTCTGGCGCTCATCAGCACTACCGCGATCACGATGGGGGGAATCACGGCGTACAAACGCAAACCGGCACCGCGCAAGGCAATGGCCAGAAAGAAGAACAGTCCCAGTGAGACCACATTCAAGGCCAATGCGGCAAATTGATAGCGCGTATCGAGAGGATCCACTGAGATGTATTCTGCGATCAAAATGCTGACGAACAAAAGCGCGCCCAGCCCAAACACGATCCACCAGGGACCTGAGACCGCGATCTCATTGAGCGGAACCCCTATAACCATGGCAGTAAAGGCCGGCAGCACCCAGTGCTCCCATCGCCTTACCTGGGTGAACTTGGGGTGCCCGCTGATGATCCAATCGGTGCCCGCAGCCGCCAGCGCCGCCACAAGTACCGAGATGATTGTGAAGAAATTGAACTTGACCTCAAACAAGAACCCCGGCAACTGCAAAGAAAGTGCCTGCTCTGGCAACTGGATGAAAGCTGCCAGAGAGTACGCCAACAACACCATTGCTGTGACAATGCTCACTCGGTCATAATCGGGTAAATGTTGCGTGTCGCTCATGTACATTATTCTACCCTCACCCGCGCGGAAAAACGAGAGATTTTTTAACTCTTTCCACAGGTCAAGGCCGGATAGAACCAGAATGCCGTTATAAGAACCTCTGTCCTATGGTAAAATTATCATTCGTATGAAAACGCCTCCGACTCCTTCAACTGTTCAACCACCCAAGCTGATCCAGACCCTCGTGGCCGGGTTCAATTTGGTTGCCAACAATATTGTATTGATCCTCTTGCCGGTTATTTTGGACCTGACCCTCTGGCTGGGTCCCAAGATCAAGATCACCAATATCATGGCCGATTATTTTAAGAACCTTCAACAGATGATGACCCAATTGGGCAACGCCGATCTTCAGGCTCAATCGAAAACCTTCCTCGATACCTATTCCACCGTCCTCAACAATTTCAATTTAGGCGTGGCGGTACGCACTTTCCCGGTTGGCGTTCCCAGCTTGCTTTCCCGTGAGCTCGCGGCCACCTCTCCGCTGAAGGTAATGGCCTTTGAAGTTCCCTCTGAGGGAACGGCCATTTTGATCATCGCCGCCCTCACTCTGGTGGGTTTCTTTTTAGGGACCATTTACTTTAACGCCATTTCCCGATACACCCTCCAACCTGTGGAAAAGTTCGAGATCAAGCAATTGTTCTCCCAATACGGCCAATCTCTAGTCATGTTCCTGGTTTTGGCCGTCGTTTTGATGATCATCATTCTGCCCGGCTTCTCGCTCATCAGCATTTTTGTCATGCTCAGCCCCACTTTGGGACAGTTCCTCATCATCATGGCAATGGTCGTGCTGCTGTGGTTGGTGGTGCCGCTTATCTTCTCTCCGCACGGCATTTTTGTGCTCCACCAACGTTCCTTCCAATCCATTCTGCTCAGTATCCGCATGGTGCGTTTCTTCCTGCCGGGTACGGGTATGTTCGTACTCACCGCTATTCTGATCAGCGAAGGCATGAACCTTCTTTGGGAATTACCTGATCCCTCCTCCTGGCTTACCCTGGTGGGGATCGCTGGACACGCATTTATCGTCACCGCCATGTTGGCGGCCTCTTTCATATATTATCGTGAGGGTCTGCACTGGATGCAAGAAAATATTCAGCGCATGAACACCACGATGGGCAATCAAGAAATCGGAGGACCCTTTGGTACAACCAAACAATAACATCCCTTCATCTTACGGCGCTAAAGATATTCAGGTACTGGAAGGTCTCGAAGCTGTTCGCCGCCGCCCCGGTATGTACGTGGGTGGCACCGATCTGAAAGCCCTGCACCATCTTGTCTATGAGGTTGTTGACAACTCTATTGATGAGGCGCTGGCTGGTGTTTGTAATAACATTTCCATCACCATTCACCCCGATAGCAGCGTCACCGTTTCTGATAACGGCCGTGGCATCCCGGTGGATATCCACCCAGAGAAGAAGAAATCCGCTCTTGAAGTGGTTATGACCGTGCTGCATGCGGGTGGTAAATTTGGCCACAGCAGTTACAAGGTCTCTGGTGGTTTGCATGGTGTGGGCGTTTCTGCCGTGAATGCCCTCTCTGAATGGTGCGAAGTACGAGTTTACCGTGATGGCAAGGTGTACTTCCAACGCTATGAACGCGGCATTCCCCAGGAACCGGTCAAAGAGATCGGCACCTGTGACCCGCAAAAAACCGGCACCACCACCACCTTCCGCTTTGACCGTGAGCTGTTCAAGGGAGATCTGGATTTTAATTTCAACACCCTTGTTACCCGCTTCCGCGAAATGGCCTTCGTTACCCGCAACGTCAAGATACGCCTGGAAGACGAACGTCCCCCAGAAAAAGAATCCACCTTCCTCTTTGAAGGCGGCATCATTTCCTTTGTCCGTTACCTGGACCGCAATCGTGAGACGCTGCACCCGGTCTTCTTTGTAGAAAAAGAGATCGACAACATCGGCATTGAAGCGGCTGTCCAGTACACCGATGCCTACAGCGAATCGGTCTATTCTTTTGCCAATACTATCAACACCATTGATGGTGGTACCCACCTCACCGGTTTGCGTACCGCTCTTACCCGCGTCATCAATGATTACGCCCGAAAAAACAACCTGCTCAAAGACGGCGATCCCAACTTTACCGGGGATGATACCCGTGAAGGCATGACCGCCATTGTCAGCATCAAGCATCCGGATCCCCAGTTTGAGAGCCAGACCAAGGTCAAGCTCATGAATCCTGAGGTGCAGACCTACGTGCAGCAGGTGGTTGGCGAAGCCTTTGGCCAATTCCTGGAAGAGAACCCCGCTGCCGGTAAAGCCATCATTTCCAAGTGCCTCACCTCTGCCCGTGCCCGCGACGCCGCCCGTAAGGCCCGCGATCTGGTTATCCGCAAATCCGCTCTGGAGAGCATGACCCTGCCGGGTAAACTGGCAGATTGCTCTGACCGTGACGGTACCCGCAGTGAGCTTTACATCGTAGAAGGTAATTCGGCAGGCGGATCCGCCAAACAGGGACGTGACCGTCACTTCCAGGCCATCCTGCCCTTGCGCGGTAAGATCCTCAATACCGAACGCGCCCGTCTGGATAAAATGCTGGGCAACGAAGAGATCAAGTCCATGATCTCAGCCTTTGGCACCGGCATTGGTGACAACTTTGACATCAAAAACCTCCGCTACGGGCACATCATCATCATGACCGATGCTGATGTTGACGGCGCGCACATCCGTACCCTGCTCTTGACCCTCTTCTTCCGCTATATGCCACAACTCATTGAACAGGGCCACATTTACATCGCTCAGCCGCCTCTGTATCGTATCTCTCACAAGACCACCCATAAATATGTGTATTCAGATGCAGAGAAGGACGAATACCTCAAGACACTGGGCGCCGTGGCTGAAAAAGCCGACCTGCAGCGCTACAAAGGTCTTGGCGAAATGAACCCGGAACAGCTATGGGAAACCACCATGAACCCGGAGACCCGTACCCTGCTCCAGGTGAACATTGATGACGCAGCCGCTGCCGACCGCACCTTTGATATGCTCATGGGCAGCGCCGTTCCGCCGCGCACCCGCTTCATCACCACCCACGCTCATGCGGTAAGAAACCTGGATATCTAGTTTCTCCCCTCAAAACACAAATAGCCTCCCACTTGGGAGGCTATTTACTATTTAAAATCAGCTACTTACTTGTCTCCACCCACGCCACGCCAGACGGCGTCGAGGGCTTGCAGGGCGGTGAGGTTACGCCACGGCCAGCCGAACTTCATGGCTTCGGTGTCGTTGAAGCGCGGCGCCGCATAGGTGAGGTGTATCTTATCGGCTTCCAGACCCTGATCTGGTAACTGCTGGGCAGCGCGCCAGTAATTCAAGACGGGGACACCCTTCTCATAGGCTACCTGGGCGATGATGGCGTTGATGCTGTTATCGCCTTCCAGGTTGTCGGCTTTGGTCACCAAAATAGGCACCACGTCGTTTTTGATCAGTTTATCCACCAGCGCTTCCAGATTTTTCTTAAAGGTGGCGCGGGTGTTGTGAACATCATTGGTACCGAACATCACCAGGGCAAAGGCCGGGCGGTGCACGCGGATCTCGCAATCAATGGGCCACTCATTGGCCTGGCAGGAATCTGAATCTGCCCACAGCGAGGAGAAAACGGAGGAAATGGAGAATCCGGGTTGAGCAGCCAGGCTTTTCCACCCGAAGGATCCTTCAAAATGGTCAATGACACCGGATAAATTGCTGTAATCGCCCAGGTCATAGCCGCTGGTGGAGAGATCAAAGGGTTTCAAGAAGAAATCCGAGGAGGTCTCACAATCGCCAATTTTGGAGAAAGCTCTGGCATTCAGCCCTCCGCCATTCTGACCGGCAGCGTAGAGGGCTTTCATCTCGTCGCTGACCTCTGTGGGGATGATGGGTAGGAGCTTCCAGGAATCAGGGACGTTGGGATCATACCCATCGGGTGCAACCGTTGCCTGAACCTCAACCGTTTGTGTGGCAACTTCAGCTACAGTGGCGGTGGGGAGCACTTCAGTGGGGGGCATCATCGTTTCAATTTTCGGTTGATCCGTTTGCGTAGCCTGCGCGGCGCAGGCAGACAAGGTCATTGCCAGCAAAATTGCGCCGGCAATGACCCATTTATTTAATGTTCGGGAGGAAGTATTGTTTTTCAACCGTCTTTTCCAGGACTAAGGTTTGTGGAAGATTACACGCCATACGCCCGGTTCATCTTCCTTGGTGTCTGACCAAAAACCGGTAACGGAGATCCATGTATTGCCGGGCTGGAATGCCATTGGTTGTTTGTTGCTGTCAAAGAACTGAATGGGAGCATCATAGCTGACACCCTTCCAAACGCCTTCATAAACCTGACCATCGCGGAAGAGCAGCATTTTGCCGGTCTGCCCGGGGATGTTGATCTCATGCAGGGTATCGTCGCCATTGAGGGTATCGTAGGTGGTGAACATGACCACTACATTGGAGAAGGCCAATTGTTCGCCATTATTGCGATCTGTGTGAGGTGCCAAGGCAACACCATTCTGGTCATCGTTGGTCTCTGTCCAGCGCAGGTACTTTTTGGTGGTTTCATCGTACTTCCACTGACCCAGGTTGGCAAAACTGAACTGCATGGTGAACTCTTTTGCGTCCTTGCCGCCGCTGGGGGGAACTGTAGCAAAGGCCATCCCTTCCAGGTTGGGTTTGGAATTGGTGGCATAGGGGTTGGCAGCATACTTTTTGGTCATCTCAGCGGTATTAGCAAACCAGCGGTTTTCTACCACGGGGTCATCATTGGCGCAGATGGCAGGGCAGGTATTATCTGTGCCAGAGACCATACGGCTGTAACCCAACTGATCGAGGATGGATGAGTAAACAGGTGCATAAGCATATTCCAGCCCCAAGATACCCTGGTACATACGAACCAGCCAGCGATCTACCAAACGGCCAGACCGAATAGGGCCGGCAGCGGTAGTATCTTGCCCATAGAACAAGGCCAGGAAGCGATTGCCGCCTTCGCCGATATAATAATCAAACACGATGTCGGCGGAAGAAAGTCCGGCTTGCGGACGGGTAGAGCGCGGATAATTGGACACTTTGATCATTACTGGTCGGCGGGCCAAAATGGAAGGATCTGTAACGGTCAACCCGGTAAGAGGATCCACATTGTCCGGAAAGTCGGTAGGGCCATAAGTAACCGGCTCGCTGGTAGGCGCTAACGTGGGGGTCACAGTTGGGGTAATAGTTGGCAGAACCGTTTCTGTCGGCATGGCGGTCAATGTGGCATTCACCGCTGCCTGCATGGTCTGTTCAACCGAAGCTGAGTTCGCTCCTGTCTGACAGGCGCTTAAGATTGTGGTCGTCAGCAGCATCATTGCAGCCAGAAGGGCTGTGTTTTTTACTTTATTCATATTTACTCCTATTTGTTGCACGTTGCCTGAAAGTTCTTTGAAGTTATCGTAAAAAATTATAATCTATTTGATGACACAAAATGTGGAGGATTTACATGCGTAAACCCTCCACAGGTTTACAGAAGAATCG
>JAYFNV010000110.1:0-18512 GCA_034933225.1 Anaerolineaceae bacterium
AAGGCCAAATAAGCAAGGAGAATTATTCCAGCAATAAATATTCCAGAGAAAAAGAATTCTTTCTTTTTAATTTTCATCTTGGATGATTTTAACAAACAATCCTGATATTTCTTCAAAAGTATGTTTATTTCCCCGCTCTTGAAACTATCATAACATGAAAATAAAATGACCCCCCGTGAGGGAGGTCATTACATTAGGGGTGGCTGATGGGGATCGAACCCACAACAACTTGATCCACAGTCAAGCACTCTGCCATTGAGCTACAGCCACCATGAACGGACAAATTCTATCACACCAGCTATGGCTTCGCAAGGAATTGCTGCAAAATTGCAGCAGCTTCTGCCTTGGCCACAGTCTGTTGGGTGTGTGCGCTCAAATCCTTGACGGTCACTTTGCCTTCAGCAGCTTCATCCGGCCCGATCACCACTGCAAAGCGGATGCCCATGCGGTCGGCGAACTTCAATTGCTTGGGTAATTTGGCGACCTCAGGGTAGCCAATAGCTTTCAGCCCGGCAGCCCGTAACAAATTGGCTGCCTCTACGGATTCGCCGATCAAAGCTTCATCAAACACGGTCACAAGCACGGTTTCAGCAAAGCTGTTCAGTGCCGGGATCTTGCCATATTTCTCCAAAATAAGGGTCACCATTACATCGCCCATGGCAAAACCCACTCCTGGCAGGGGGTCACCGCCCACATCTGAGACCAGGTTATCATAGTGGCCACCGCCAGCCACCGCGCGGCCGTCTCCAGCCATATCCCAGGCTTCAAAAACGATGCCGGTGTAATAGTCCAACCCGCGGATGATGGATGGCTCAAAATGCACATACTCTGCAATGCCCATTTTTTCCAGGGCAGCAAAGATGCGTTTCAATTCTTCAGATTTTTTCCAGAGGTCTTTATCCGTCAATATGCGTTTGAGCTCGCTCAATTGCGTCAGAGAAAGACCAACTTCCTGGCCGTACTGGTCCCAGGCATCTGCGCTCATCTTGTCACGGCGATCTATGAGGCGAAAGATGGCCTTGTATTTATCACTGCCTATGCCCATGGCCGTCAGCTCTTGTTCCATCAACTTGCGATGGTTTACAGAGATCTGTATCTGGCTGGGAGCCAGGTTAACACTCCTGAAGAAATTGGCACAGATCGCCACCAATTCGGCATCTGCTTCCGGGCTGTTGGCGCCGATGAGATCGATGTTCCATTGGAAGAACTCGCGGGTACGGCCTTTTTGAGGGCGTTCATAGCGCCAGAAGGGTCCGAAAGACCACCAGCGCAGGGGCAAAGCCAACTCACCCTGTTTTTGGGCTACCATTCGCGCCAGCGAGGGGGTCAGCTCAGGCCGCAGGGTGATGAGATCGCCACCGCGATCTGGGAACACAAAGGCCTGCTCTTTTACCAGTTCTTCGCCAGATTTTGCCGCGTACAGATCGATCTTTTCAAGAAACGGGCCGTCCCATTCCTGATAACCAAAGCTTTCAGATACATTACGAATTTTGCCGTACAGCCATTGCCGTACAGCCATGGTCTCAGGGTAGAACTCCCGTGTGCCTTTTACAGATTGGATGAAATTCTTCATTTTGGACTGCCTTCAAGAGTATTTTGTAGATGGATTTTAGCATAAAACCTCAGAATTGATTCTTTAATCACAAAATAGGATGAGATTTTTGCTTGCATTAAGGAAGGCATTCAAGGTATCATAATCATTGTTTCCAATTGGGCACTATTTTATTAAAGCAGGCTCTTATGAACGTTTCTGAATTGATCACAATGATAAACGGCAAACTGATGAACCCCAACGCAAATCTAACGCGTGAGGTCAAAGGTGGATGTGGTGCAGATCTTATGAGCGATGTATTGGCTTCGATCAAACCCGAAGCCGTCTTGCTTACGGGTTTGTGTAACCCCCAGGTGGTTCGTACCGCTCAAATGGCTGATGTTGCGGCCATTATTTTGGTCAGAGGCAAGATTCCTCCCAAAGAAACCATTGAACTGGCCAAAGAAGAGAAGATCGCTCTCATCTCCTCCCCGTATGGAATGTTTGAGTTGTGCGGCAGGTTATATGCGGCAGGCCTGACAAGTTTTGAAATGCCTGTCAACGATCCGGAATGTGGCTGCGAAGAATAGCGAGGACAAATGGGCGAGACCAACCGTGATCGAGGCAGAATAATCACTGACCAGCAAGCGGAAGACATCACCCGGGTTGAAGAATTATCATACGAATTAAAAGTGGATGAGGTCATGACAAGAGAACTTGTCACCCTCAGCGAAGATAACCGCATGGAGGAAGCGCTCGAACTGTTCCGCGAAAAACGGATATCGGGCGCTCCTGTTGTTAAAGACCAGTGTCTGATCGGCATTTTGAGCATTGAAGATCTGATCCACTGTTTGCAAAAGAACGATCTGACCTCAAAAGTGACCGCTTACATGACGGTCAATCCCCTCACCATTCACGGCTCGGACCCCATTATTGAAGCGCTCAAGCAGTTCGTGGGGCACCACTTCGGGCGCTTGCCGGTGCTTGGCGAAAACGATAAATTGGTCGGCATTCTTACCAAAGGGGATATCACCCGCGGCATCCTCAAAGCACTGCAGCATGATTATCAAGAAGAGGAAGTGCGTAGATACCGCGCCAGCCACCTTTTTGAAGATATTGAATCTGATCGTTCCAGCCTCATCTTGCGCTACAGCATCAAGAAAGGTGATTTCACTCACGGTGGAGCCGCCTCCTCTGCCATCAAACGCGCCTTACTGCGTCTGGGCGCCACCCCGCAGATCGCCCGTCGCACAGGCATTGCCGTCTACGAAGCGGAGATGAACCTGATCATTCATACCAGCAACGGCGGCGTCATCCGTGTGGAGATCGAACCGCACCAAATTTCCATCAACGTCTATGATGACGGCCCCGGCATTGAAGACGTAGCGCTCGCCATGCGGCCGGGGTATTCCACCGCCAGTGAGACCGTTCGTGAATTGGGTTTTGGCGCCGGTATGGGGCTGGTAAATATTCAGCGCTGTGTTGATTCCATGCGTCTGGAATCTGTTTTAGGTAAGGGAACTTCCCTTAAGCTCAAGATCCTTCTGCAAAAGCAAGAAACTGTTGGTGAAGGTAATTCCACTGAATAGGAGTCGATTCCCATGAAACTGAACGAGATCATCTCTACACTTGACCTCAAGCCACTGACAACCCCCCGCGATTATGCGGCTTTGGAGCCTTCCTGTGGGTATGCGTCTGACCTGCTGAGCTGTGTCATGTCTGGCGCCCCCCGCGAATCCATCTGGGTCACTCTGCAAGCACACATCAACATCATTGCGGTGGCCACGCTTCTCGATCTCACAGCCATCATCATCACTGAAGGCGCTATCCCAGATGAGGCTACGATCGCAAAGGCCAACGAAGAGGAGATCAACCTCTTTTCCACCGAACTACCCACCTTTGTAGTGGTTGGCAAGCTGTGGGAAATGGGCATGCGTTGTAAAGCCTCAGAAATCTAGATCGTGTCTGATCTCTTGCGCACTTTCCGAGCCGAATTGCACGTCCACACGGTGCTTTCCCCTTGCGCCGAGGTGGAAATGATTCCCCCATTAATTGTTCAGCAAGCGCTTGAAAATCATATTGATATCATTGCCATAACCGACCATAATGCCACAGCCAACATTCGAGCTGTGCAAAAAGCTGCCCAGGGGAGCGGCCTGGTGGTTTTACCCGGTATGGAGTTGCAAACCGTTGAAGAGGTGCATTCTCTGTGTATTTTTGAAGACACCTCCCAGGCAGAAGTCTTTCAAAAGATCGTTTCTCAAGCCCTACCCCCGCTTAAGAATGACCCTGAACATTTTGGTGAACAATTTATCGTTGATGAAACTGGCGATTTCATCCGCCGTGAAGATCAGTTGCTCATCCTCTCTACTGAAATGTCTCTCAGCCAGGCTTGGCGCTTTGTCAACGAAATGGGCGGCATCTTTATCCCCGCTCATGTCAACCGCAAAGCTTTCGGTTTGTTGGAGAATCTGGGTTTCATCCCGCAAGATATCCCCTTGCCCGCAGTAGAAATATCTCGCCACCTCCAATCTGGGGAAGCCGTCCAGAAATTCCCTCAATTATTTGGCTACACGCTATTAAAAGGTGGCGATGCCCACCGCCTGGATGAGTTGGCCGGGTTTAACGAATTTACACTGGCTGAACCCACCTTCGCTGAGATCAAATTGGCTATCCAATCTTTTGAAGGTAGATCCATAAAAATCCTGGATTAATTTCCGACTTTTTTCCTCAGTTTCCTTGACGACTCCACACCCATATGATAAACTATTGGTCGTTCGGGGGCGTGGTGTAGTGGCTAACATGCGGCCCTGTCAAGGCCGAGATCGCGGGTTCGATACCCGTCGCTCCCGCCTGAACCTAAAAAATCTGCACAATGTGCAGATTTTTTTGTTGTTAATCCGGGGTTATAATAATTGAGAATTTTGAATTGACCCAAAGGAGTTGCACATGAAGATCTACATCACCGGCATTAGCGGATTTTTGAGCATTAACCTGGTGCGGTATCTACTCGCCCACGGTTTCACAGATATTGCCGGCATTGACCTGGTTGACTTCGATTATCCCGAGCGAGACAAGATCCAATTCTTGCAGGGTGATATTCGCGACAAAGAAGCCCTCAAGAAAAGCATGAAGGACGCAGATGTTATCGTTCACACCGCTGCCGCCCTTCCCCTCTATACCCCGGAAGATATTTACACCACAGATATTGTAGGTACCCGCAACGTGTTGGAACAAGCCCAGGCTTATGGCGCCAAACGCTTCATCCACATTTCCTCCACCGCCGTGTATGGTGTACCAGATCATCACCCCCTCTTTGAGACAGACCCGGTTGAGGGCGTTGGTCCTTATGGCGAAGCCAAAGTTCAAGCTGAAGAGATCTGCAGAGGCTTCCGCGATAAGATGTGTGTTCCAATTATCCGCCCGAAATCCTTTGTTGGTCCGGAACGCCTGGGCGTATTCGCCATCTTCTACGAGTGGGCCAGCGATGGCAAAGGCTTCCCCATGATCGGTTCCGGCAACAACCGCTACCAATTCCTGGACGTGGAAGACTTGTGCTCTGCCATCCTTGCCTGCATCACCCTGCCAGAAGATAAGGTCTCAGATACCTTCAACATCGGCGCTGCTGAATACACCACCATGAAGGAAGACTATCAGGCGGTATTGGATGCAGCCGGTTTCGGCAAAAAGATCGTGCCTTTCCCGGTGGGGCCTGTTGTGGCTGCCCTGAAAGTGCTGGAATTCCTAAAGCTCTCCCCGCTTTATCCGTGGGTTTATGAAACCGCTTCTAAAGACTCATTTGTTTCAATCGAGAAAGCCCAAAAGGTGCTCGGCTTTGCGCCCAAGTATTCAAACAAACAGGCGATGCTGCGAAATTATGCCTGGTACATGGAGAACAAAGA
This sequence comes from Anaerolineaceae bacterium, assembly GCA_034933225.1. GTDB lineage: Bacteria > Chloroflexota > Anaerolineae > Anaerolineales > Anaerolineaceae > UBA6107. The sequence goes on from JAYFNV010000110.1 coordinate 5,434, forward strand.
CAAGTTCACCGGAGCAACAGGAGTTTCTCACCGTCTGCCCTGGAAACAAAAAGCACTTAAACTCGCGAAGATTTTCTTCTAAAGACCATATAAAAAGGTGCCCTTCAAAATGTAGGGCAACTTTTCTTTTATTAGTCCAGTATCTTTGCCAGACTCAGGTAATCTGGGTCAAGCTGTTTGTGGTAATTGACCACTTCTTCCAGTGGAGTGACAGCGATATCGCCTTTGATCTCTCCCACCAGAACGCCATAATTTCCTTTCACCATCTCCTCAACGGCAGCGGCACCCAGACGGCTGGCCAGAATACGGTCAACGGCACTGGGAACACCCCCACGCTGTACATGGCCGATGATTGTCACGCGCAGGTCAAAACCGAGGCGTTCACGATGCTCCGTGAAAAATGCATCCAGCTTGGTCGCATTGTACTTGGCGCCTTCTGCCACAACGATAATGGCATGAGATTTACCCTTTTCATAGGCGGCGGCCAGGCTCTCGGCAATCTTCTCCGGGTCGGTCTCTACTTCAGGTAAAACAACGTACTCAGCCCCACCTGCAATCGCAGCCATCAAAGCCAGATAACCGCAATCACGGCCCATAACTTCGATCAAGAACGCGCGCTGATGTGAAGAGGCTGTTGTCTTCAGACGGTCGATCGCTTCAAGGGCAATGTTCAAAGCGGTATCCACGCCAATGGTCGTGTCAGAGCCTACCAGATCGTTATCGATCGTTGAGGCGATGCCCACAGTTGGGAATCCTAATGTGTGCAAAGCATTATTGCCGGTCTGTGAACCATTTCCGCCAATGACGATCAGCCCTTCGATACCCGCCTCATTTAATGAGCGGATAGCGCGTAACTGACCTTTTTCGGTCTTGAACTCAGGGCAGCGGGCACTTCCTAAGATCGTTCCGCCCCGCTGCATGATTCCACCCACATCTCGGGTGCCCAGCGGTGTGAAAATGCCATTGATTAGTCCTTCGTACCCACCTTTGACACCATAGACTTCCAGTCCATTGGCAACACCTGTGCGAACAACAGCTCGAATGGCAGCATTCATACCGGGGGCATCACCACCGCTTGTTAAAACAGCAATTCTTTTCATAATGCCTCCAATTAATTTGACCTGAAAATAATTTCACTATTTTATCACTAACCAAAAGAATCTCGAATAAATTATAGCTTTATTCTGCACTAAAAAGCGTGATAATCCCCTCTTTTTTGTTCTGAGACCGATCTTATCTCACCTGGGCTATTAGTTTTGGCTCCCACTTTACAAAACAGTAAAGTGAATTATTGATTTTTTACATCATTTTTATTACTATATTACATATAATAAACTATAACATTATATAAATATCGATAAGAAAGAAATTCGAGGAGAGAACAATGCTCACTCAGGCTGAAAAGAAATATTTCCACCAGACACCCTATACCAATGGCGCCGTTCTTTTAGAGATAAAAGAATTTATCGGTGAAGAAGGCGATGAAACGGTTCGGGAATTGGTGGAAATCTATTTAAAAAAGACCCCCATCCTGATAGCTAAGATTGCAGAAGACCTGCGTAATGGCGAAACAAAGACCTTTAAAGCAGATATTCATAGCCTGAAAGGTAGTTCAGCAAGTGTAGGAGCAATTTCGATCTTTACTCTATGTAAAAAAATTGAAGAAATGATCGATGAAGAAAATAAACCCCAAATTGAGGTTTTGTTCGCACAGATCATAGATACCTTTAAGTTCGTCAAAGATGATTTACAAGCCTGGCTTTAACATGACCAAAGAAATGTGTGTGTACTACCATGAAGAAAGGTTACAAGCCAACATGCAATTCTTTGTTTGATGCGTTTCGCCAATACCGCCAGGTAAAAATGGATGATTTCTCCCCTTCTATCCCTTGATTAATGGTTGAGTTGATATTGGTTGTGTTCATTATTGGTTGTAAACCGACTGCCAGCCTAAAAAGCTGGTAGTTTGTTATTTATGACACACAGCATTGATTTATAGACGCATGTCCATGCACTCCTTGTCAGATTTTTGATACAATTATTCCGTTCGGTAAGTTCATTCCATCTTTACAAAGGTAAAAATGATTCACTACCGGATCGACAAACACCCCATAATTCCCATCTCAGAACGAAGCACAATTCATTTTAAGTGGAACAACCAGACCTTTGAAGCGAAGGCTGGTGAGACCATTGCGGCGGCTTTGTTTGCCAATGGAATACATATTTTTGGTTATCATCCCAAAGATCACTCCCCACTGGGGATCTTTTGCGCCAACGGACAATGTTCTCAATGTATGGTCATTGCCAATGGCAAACCGGTCAAATCTTGCATGGAAATTGTGCAGGACGGCATGCAGGTATTGCCCAATGATGGGTTACCCCGGTTACCCCAGGCTCCAAAAAATTCTACAACCTCTCCCATACAAGAGGTTCACGTTCCCGTCCTCATCATCGGCGGCGGGCCGGCTGGCTTATCTGCTGCTATCGAGTTGGGCAAATTGGGCATTCACGCCTTGCTTGTTGATGATAAACACCGTCTGGGAGGCAAACTGGTCTTGCAGACCCACCGCTTCTTTGGCTCTATGGATGCAGTTTACGCTGGTACTCGTGGTATTGATATTGCGAGCAGGCTGGAAGAAGAACTTTGCAAATACCCCTCCATTGAGATCTGGCCGCGCTCTACCGCCCTGGCGGTTTTCTCAGATAAGAAAGTGGGTATCCTTAAGAGCGGTATGGAATATGTACTGCTAGAACCGGATGTCCTGCTGGTGGCCAGCGGTGCCAGAGAGAAATTTCTAGCCTTCAAAGGCAATACCCTGCCCGGAGTCTACGGTGCGGGCGCTTTTCAAACCCTGGTCAATCGTGATCTGGTTCGTCCTGCAGAAAAACTCTTCATTGTCGGCGGCGGCAATGTGGGGCTTATCGCTGGTTATCACGCTTTGCAAGCGGGCATCGGTGTGGTGGGGCTGATTGAGGCGTTGCCTAAATGCGGGGGGTATAAGGTCCACAAAGACAAACTGGTACGCATGGGAGTGCCCATCTACACCTCACATACCATTTTGAGCGCCAATGGCAAGGATAAAGTGGACTCTGTCACCATCGCCCGGGTGGATAAGGAATTTAAGCCCGTAGCGGGAACGGAAAGATCCTTCGCCTGTGACGCGGTGCTGATCGCTGTTGGCCTCGACCCTGTGAATGAGTTTTACACCAAGGCCAGAGATTTCAACCTGCCCGCTTTTGTGGCCGGCGATGCAGAAGAGATCGCCGAGGCCTCAGCAGCCATCTTCTCAGGCAAGATCCGCGGCCTTGAGATTGCCCATTCGCTCGGCGAAACCGTCAGCGAAGTTCCGGACGCCTGGAAGAAAACGGGAGAGATCCTCAAATCGCGTCCTGGCAGCACCTTTGCAGAAGAGCTACCAGATCTGGCTGAAGGCGTTGTACCCATCTTCCATTGCAGTCAGGAAATCCCCTGCAATCCTTGTTCGGGGTTATGCCCCAACGGACTGATCATGGTCAACAAAAAAGACATTCGCTCCATCCCGGTCTTTGTTGGCAACAACTACTCCTGCCAGGTGTGTGAGCGCTGCGTCGCCGGTTGCCCCGGTCTGGCCATCACCCTGGTTGATTACCGTACCAACCCTGAACTTCCACTGGTTTCCATCCCGTTTGAGTTTTCGCATGAAGTGATCGCCAATAAGGACATCGTTACCGTGCTGGATACTGAAGGCAACCCGTTGGGAAACCTGGAAGTCGCCGATGTTCATTCCATCCCCACCAGTGACCGCACCCAGATTGTCATGGTGGAGGCGCCTGTCGGTATTGCCCCGCTGATCGCCGGGATTCGGGTTCAGGAGAACCCCATCACCCAACCCATGCACCAGTATGTGCATCACGTTACGGACGATACCATTGTCTGCCGCTGTGAACACGTCACCGCCGGTGAGATCCGTACCCTCATCCGTCAGGGATACCGCGATATCAATGAGATCAAGACCGTCACCCGCGCCTGCATGGGCGCCTGCGGTGCCAAGACCTGCGCCAGCCTCATTCAACGCCTCTTCCGCGAAGAGAATGTGCCTGTCAACGAGATCACCGATCCCTCGCGCCGACCCATCTTCATGGAAGTTCCCCTGGGTGTGTTCGCCGGGCTGAAAGATCAAGACGACTCGCAAGGAGGCAAGCATGAGTGATCGCCGCAATTATGATGTCATCATCATCGGAGCGGGCTCTGTAGGCGCTCCTGCTGCCTTCTACATGGCACAGGCAGGTCTGAAGGTGCTCGTCCTGGAATCGGTCCATAGTGTTGGCCAGGGCTCCAATAAACGCGCCATCGGCGGCATCCGCGCCACCCATTCTGACCCGGCCAAGATCCGGTTGTGCCGCCGCAGCATTGAGATCTTTTCTACTTACAAAGAGACATACGGCATAGATATTGAATGGGATGCCTGCGGCTATTCTTATGTAGCCTACACTCCCAGAGAAGAAAAGATCCTCAAAGACCTACTGCCCATCCATCAGAAAGCTGGCATCAAAAACGATTGGTACAGTGCAGACAGCTACCGCAAGCTCGTTCCTGATATCAACCCGCAAGGGCTTCTGGGTGGAACCTTCTCGCCAGACGACGGCAGCGCTTCTCCGCTTTTGGCCAACCATGCCTTCTTCATTAAAGCCCAGGAACTTGGTGCCGAATTCCACTTCAATGAACCCGTGCGCCAGATCCTCTGCTCAGGCAACAAGGTCAGCGCGGTGGTCACCAACCAGGCCACCTATTCTTGCGCCATTCTGCTCAATGCCGCTGGCGCCTGGGCTTCTGATATTGGCAAGTTGGCCGGCCTTGACCTGCCGGTACGGCCAGATTCACATGAAGCTGCCATCACAGAAGCGGTGGCCCGCTTTTTGGGCCCCATGATCGTGGACATCCGCCCTGCAGCGGGGTCCAGCAATTATTATTTCTACCAGCATGTTACCGGGCAGATAATATTTTGCATCACCCCAGACCCAAACGCCTGGGGCACCAACATCAATGAAACCAGCAGTTTTCTGCCCATGGTTGCAAAACGTATGGTAGAAGTGATGCCGCGACTCAGCAACATCCGCGTACGTCGCACCTGGCGCGGGTTGTACCCCATGACACCGGATGGCTTTCCCATCATCGGCTGGGCACCGCAATTAGAAAACTTCCTGCTTGGCGTTGGTTTTTGCGGTCAGGGGTTCATGCTGGGTCCCGCCAGCGGTGAGTTGCTCACCCGCATTGCCCTGCACCAGACCACCCCTGCAGACGTTGAAATTCTGCCGCTGGTCGCTCCAAACCGTACTTTTTCTGGTCAAGAATTGCTAAAATAAAAAATGATTGAGTTTTCTTCCAAAGATGATAGAATAGAGCTTCTATCATCTTCTTTACCCTATTTGGTCCCTATATGACGATTAAAGGTTTTATCTTCGATTTCGATGGATTGATTTTAGATACTGAGCTCATCCACTTTCGTTCCTGGAAAAATGAATTTGAAAGTTATGGGTTTACCTTACCCTTTGAAGATTGGCTCAAGATCATTGGTACGGATCAATCAAGCTACCACCCGGCCAGACATCTTGCCGAACTCACCGGTGGCAAGATCGACCCAGAAATCACCGATATGGCTGTCTTGCAACGAAGTGCGCAAATGCTTGAAACTGAAAGTCTGCTGCCAGGGGTAGAAGCATTTATCCAAAAAGCATATGCAAACAACATTCCCATGGCAGTTGCCTCCAGTTCTCCACGCGAGTGGGTCACGGGGCATCTGGAAACCCATCATCTGAGTCAATATTTTCAACGCATCGTCTGCTCGGATGAAGTACAAAAAGTGAAACCGGACCCTGCCCTTTATATGATCGCCGCCAGAGATTTGGGAATCACACCGCAAGAAGGCCTGGCTTTTGAAGATTCGCTCAACGGCTTAAAAGCTGCCAAGGCGGCCGGGCTGCGCTGCTACGCCATCCCTAACACCATCACCGTCCACATGGATCTCAGCATGGCCGATAAAATTTGTTCTTCCTTTCTGGAATTGGATCCGCTTCAATTGATCTCCGCCGGTTAAGACACTTCTCTGACATTTTGAGCCGTTTCTCAGTCACATTTCAAATAAAATTGATGTAGAATGTCCCAAAGGTAGAAAAGAGCATATGGTCAGTACAGAGAAACTCGCACCCTTACTTGAAAACCTCATCGAGACATTACCCGAAAGCTATTCGGTGGTGGATCGAGAGACCATCATGCACGCCTACCGATATGCCGAAGAAGCGCATAAAGAACAAAAACGAGCTTCTGGGGAGCCCTACATCACTCACTGCGTCGCTGTGGCCATCATTCTCGCCGAGATGCGCGTCCAACCTGCTGTAGTGGCCGCTGGCTTGCTCCACGATACCGTAGAAGATACCACCATTACCCTGGCCGACCTGCGCCGAGAGTTCGGCGATGAAGTGGCTCAGTTGGTGGATGGCGTTACCAAGTTGACTCACTTGCCGCGCGTCTCGCGCGCTGACCAGCACGACGCCCAGATGTTCGGCCAGATCCCTGAAAAAGAAGAAGACGACCAGGAAACCTTGCTCGATTCCCCCATGGGTCGTGACCGCCGCAAAGATCTTGCCAACGAAACGTTGCGCAAGACCTTTTTGGCTATGGGCGATGACATCCGTGTCATCCTCATTAAACTGGCCGACCGCCTGCACAACATGCGCACCCTTGGCTTTATGCCTGAGGTGAAACGCAAACGCATCGCCCAGGAAACCCTCGATATTTTTGCTCCCCTGGCCAACCGTCTGGGTATCTGGCAGCTTAAATGGGAGCTGGAAGACCTGGGGCTGCGCTATACCAACCCCGAAAAATACAAAGAGATCGCTCAAAATCTGGCCGCCACCCGTGCTGAACGCGAACGTCAGATGCAGGCTATCATTGACCTGCTTATAAAAATGCTAGCAGATGCCGGCATCACCGCTGAGATCAGCGGCCGCAGCAAACACATCTATTCCATTTACCGCAAGATGGTGGAAAAGCAAAAACCCTTTGAGATGGTCCGCGATCTGCGCGGTGTCCGCCTCATTGTGCCGGATATACCCTCCTGCTATGCAGCTCTGGGCATCATCCACACCCATTGGCGCCCTATCCCCAATGAGTTTGATGATTACATCGCCGCGCCGAAGGATAATTTCTATCAATCGCTGCATACTGCCATTATTTATGACGATGGCAAGCCGCTCGAGGTACAGATCCGCACTGCGGAGATGAACCAAAACGCCGAATATGGTATTGCTGCCCACTGGCGTTACAAAGAAAAAAGCCCACGTGATGAGCAGTTTGAGCAGCGCATCAACTGGCTGAAGAAGCTCATGGATTGGCGTCAGGAAGTGCAGGATGCCAACGAATTTGTAGACGGCATGAAGACAGATGTCTTCCAGGACCGCGTCTACGTCTTTACCCCGCGCGGCGATATCATTGACCTGCCCGCCGGCTCCACCCCCATTGACTTTGCCTATCACGTCCACACCGAAGTGGGCAACCGCTGCCGCGGTGCCAAGATCAACGGCAAGCTGGTCACCCTCGATTACAACCTCAAAACCGGCGACCAGGTGGAGATTCTAGCGGCCAAACAGGGGGGCCCCTCCCGAGACTGGTTGAATCCTAATCTGGGTCTGGTTCATACCCAGCGCGCCCGCTCCAAGATCCGCGCCTGGTTCAAACATCAGAACCGCGAACAAAACCTTACCCAGGGCAAAGCCATTCTGGAACGTGAGTTGCACCGCCTGGGTCTGGCTGATTTCAATCTGGAAGCCCTTGCCAAAGGGTTTGATTACCGCACCGTAGAAGACCTGTACGTAGGCGTTGGCTGTGGCGATATTTCCCTGGGTCACATCGTCAACAAGCTCTCAGAGGAAGAAAAAGAAGACAACAACTTTCTCAACCTGCGCCCCACCATCCCGCAAAAACTCCCCTCCAGCGATGCAGTGGCTGTTTTGGGCTTGAAGAACATCCTTACTGTGTACGCCAAATGCTGCAACCCTGCTCCCGGAGATGAGATCGTCGGCTACATCACCCGTGGACGCGGCGCCACCATTCACCGCCAGGACTGTCCCAATATGCTGCGTATGAAAGACAAAGAACGCGTCGTCAGGGTCAGTTGGGGTGAACCACAGAGCACCTTCCCGGTGGAGATCCAGATCAAAGCCTACGACCGCCAGGGGTTGATGGGAGATATTTCTTCGTTGTTAAATGATGAGAATATCAACCTCAAAGACATCAAGCTCAACGTCACCCACAATCTGGCTTATATGCACCTGGTGGTTGAGATTTCCGATATTGCCCAGCTCTCAAGAGTCTTGACAAAAATCGAAAATTTGCCAAACGTCATGGAAGCCTACCGCTTCAAACCGGGTTAATCCGTGTTATAATCTTGCCGCTTTTAGTGGTACCTTTGGCTGGCCAAGGCTTTACTTGTGCGAAGAGATAGAGTAAAATCGCTGCCATCCCGAACCAAATATTTTGGGGAATGGGTTATAAATGAATATCGCATTGCTCGTCGTAACAATCATTGGTCTGCTTGATAGCGGCTATCTCTCGATCGTAAAGTTGGCAAATACTTTACCTTATTGCACGCCCGGATTGGGGGAATGTCAGACTGTTGCTCTCAGCCAATGGGCTTATGTTCTGGATATTCCGGTTGCATATCTTGGCTTCTTGAGTTATTTAGGAATTTTTGTATTGTTGGTTTTTGGCAAGAAGATAAAATTCGTAGCGCCTTACGTTGACTATCTTTTGTTCTTTATCAGCCTGGTAGGTGTTTTATTCTCCGCCTACTTAACCTACATCGAGGCATTTGTTCTGCATGCCTGGTGTCAGTGGTGTGTGATTTCAGCCATTACAATGGCTGTGATTTTTGTTCTCTGTGTACGTAAGCTGGTTAACCGCCAGCAATAATCTTTTTAGGAGGATTATATATATGCCTCGTATTCGTTGTCATTACCTTGATTGTGCCTTCCTTGATGATGGCTATTGTAGTGCAGGAATGGTTGAGCTCGATCCGGATACCGGCTGCAAAACCTATTCAGCCAATGCAGAATCTCCTGAAGACGATAACTGGGAGGAAGAAAACGAATTGGAAGAATGGGAAGAGATTGACGAAGAAGATGAAGATGAAGAGTTGTGGTCTGATGACGAAAGCTCCAGTGAGGACGAGTTCTAGCTCACTGAATTCCATAACCCAAGATCAAAATCAAACCCCGGATGCACAGTCCGGGGTTTTTGTGGCAAAATAGGAATATTATGCAAAACGCCGAACGCAAAGTCCTGGTGCACAACCTGGTTTTCAACCTTCTGGACGGAGGTTTCTTTGGGTTCGGTCTTGGCTTTACGTCCTTTACCACCATCATTCCCCTCTTTGTTTCCAATATGACCGATTCCGCCTTGCTCATTGGGCTGATCCCGGCTATTCACAACGTGGGCTGGCAATTCCCGCAACTACTTACCGCTAAAAGCGTGGGCAAAATGGAGGAGTTCAAGCCCTTCGTTTTGAAAATGACGTTGAATGAGCGTCTGCCCTTCCTGGGTTTCGCCATCGTCAGTTTGCTGGCTTCTACTATCGGCAATAAAGCCGCCCTTGCGCTGACCTTCGCGCTGCTCATCTGGCAGGGTATTGGCGCAGGTGTTACAGCGAATGCCTGGCAGAACTTCATCAGCAAGATCATCCCTTCAGAGATCCTGGCCACCTTCATTGGGTCACAATCGGCCGGCGCCAACCTGCTCAGCAGCGTGGGGGCCATTCTGGCCGGTATCATTTTGGAACGCATCGCCGACCCCTACAACTTTACCCTGTGCTTTGTGCTCACTGTAATCTGCTTTGCAATCTCCTGGACCTTCCTGTATCAATCCAGGGAAGAACGCCGCATCATCCGGCCGGAGCCTGAGAACTCCCTGCCCTTCTGGCAGAACGTTGGACGCATCCTCAAGCAAGACAAGGTCTTTGATGGCTTTCTCGTCAGCCGCCTGCTGGGACAGTTTGGCATGATGGCCTTCGCTTTTTACACCGTCTTCGCCGTCAAAAAGCTCGGCATGGATGCCATCACCGTGGGCATCATGACAAGTGTCCTGCTAATCACCCAGACCGTCGCCAATCCCCTCCTGGGCTGGCTGGCCGACCGTTGGTCACGCAAGTGGATCCTGGCCATCGGCTCCATCTGCGCCGTACTCAGCGCCGTGCTGGCCTTCCTCATCAAAGATCCGGGCTGGTTCTCAGTTGTCTTTATCCTCACTGGTTTTGCCAATGTGGCCTACTGGACCATCGGCATGGCAATTGCCCTCGAATTTGGCAATGAAAGGGAGAAACCCGTCTACGTGGGCATGTCCAACACCCTCATCGCCCCTGCCACCATCCTGGCCCCAGTTGTTGGTGGCCTCCTGGCCGACCTGTTTGGCTACGAATCCACCTTCATCATCTCTGCCATCTGCGGCGTGATCACCTTTATCATCGTCGCCATTATTGTCAAAGACAAAAAAGAACAGGCTGTTACAGCATAACTTTGAATGTTTACTAAAAGGCGTCTCAACCAAATGGTTGGAACGCCTTTTTCATAAGTAATGCAGAGACTTTTTATTTTCCTGGCAATACCGGCTTTTTCTGATAAACCGTCACCGCCAGAGTAATATTGTAAGTATTGTCATCATTACTCACAACTTCAACGGGTACCCTGTAGACTGTCGCTATCCTACCCTCATTAGTCAGCACACAGTAAGGTTCACCAGATGCGAAAGCGCCCCCCCAATAATACCCGTATTCTGGGAGATGATTGACGCAAAAATCATAACCAATCGTGGCCGGGGTGCCCATCATCCAGTCATGTTCATCACCAGTTAGTTCGTATTGTCGCTCCGCCCAATCAAAATCTTTCGAACCATTTACCACATTCATATCAAGATCAATAACCCCATGTTTTTCGATATTTAACCCAATTTCGATATCACTGTTTTCAATACTATTATCGTTCAAGTTATCCAGGTTTATCAATCCATACCCTTGTTCAAGGAAAACCGCATAGATTCTGAAAGTAACCAATTCATTTCGATACAAATAAGTGTCACTCGGTAATGCCCCATGCGAGATCGTTACGGGCTGTGGCGTTCCTAAATGCGGAGTAAATGGCTCATCGAAGGTCATTGAATGTTGTACAACAGTTGGGGTTGGCGTAGCAGTAGGAAAAATAGTACCCGTGGGTTTATATCCTATTGGTGTAAGTGAAGGCGTTAAAGTGGAAGTACTTGTAGGGAGGTCTGTTGGTATCCAGACGGGGTCAACCTGTTTTTGGTAAACTGTGATTAAAAGAGTCACATTACAGGTACCATCATCGTTGTAAAAATTATCGGTCTGTATGTATTGTACTGTTGCAATCCTACCGGTAGTGGTTAACACACAAACCGGTACACCATTCATAAAACTTTCCCCTTTGTAGCGTCCATATTCAGAAAGGTGATCCAGGCAGAAAGTTAATCCAACCGGCTGAGGTGTGTAGTTGGAAATATCCGCATGATTTCCTGAAAGTTGATATGCCCTCTCGTCCGGGAAAAAATCTCTGGAATACCCAGATGCAAGAAGTGACACAGAAGTTTTTCCATTATTGGTCTTTGTCACCAATGAGATGTCTTCATCAGTGAAAATATAACCGGGATGATCCAGATCCAGCCATCCCACCCCATTATTTTGAGACAATAGAAAAGTGACACGTACGTTATAGTACAAGTACGTCTCGGAAGGAGTGCCGAGATAGCCAATATCTACGTTGGGTGGGAAATCTGATGTTCCTTGAGGATATACGAAACCATCGCCATTTCCCCAGGGCGTTAGGGTTGCAGTTGGTCCGGTGGGAGAAGTTGTTACAGTATTCGTTTTTCTGGGAGTAAATGTGGAGCTGCTCTTTATCTTGGTCGGCGATAAGGTCGGCATTGGATTCGTACTTGTTTGTGTTTTCATTTGCTGTGGAGATGCAACGCTGCAAGCCGCGATTGTTAATACAACCAAAAAGATCAATAGAGAAGAGATACACCTACGATATGCAAAAATATTATTGTGGTACATTTGACTGTTCATCCACCCTCCAGCAAATATTCCAAATTTAGGTTTTTATACAACGTAATTTGCTAAATTATACAACTTTCAACATTCATTATTGTTATTCTAATCAAATTTGTAGATTTTCACAGGATTTAACGGCCAATAATTCAAAATTAATAATAACGGTGATTCTAGTTTCTTTGCTTGTGTGGGTAAACATAAACATTCAAACAGCTAAATTAGTCTAGGCTTTGTGATTAAATTCCACGCTTGCGCGGAGTTTTTTAATTTTAAGTGATGTAATGAATGACATATCTACTTTGCCGCATAATGAAGCGTCACCACGCCGGAGCTGAGTTTCCGTTCTTCCATCAGGGTCAATTGGATCGCATCCTTTAGGTCGCTAAATAAGAACTTCCCGCTTCCCAGCACAACGGGACTGACCGAAAGCTGGTATTCATCCACCAGCCCCAGTTTTATGAGCGTATTTGCCAACGTAGGGCTGCCGAAGATCGTGATGTTTTCGCCCGGTGTCTCCTTCATGCGGGTAAAGGTCTCCTGTAGATCTTTATTCACGATCTTTGTATTGTTCCAGTCAGGCACCTTCATCGATTTGGAGACAACGATCTTTTCCACCGCCTCGATCCAGCGGGCGTGCTCCAACTCATGCTGAGTGGATTCCGGGTTGGAAGGTACTGTCTGCCAGTACTTCATCAGCTCATACGTCACCCTCCCGTAGACTGCCGTATCCGTGGCCTTTACGATCGGCTCCGCCCACTTTTCAAGCTCTTCATTGTAAGGGATCCAGCTCAGACTGCCATCCGGCACGGCGGCAATGCCATCCAACGATAAATGACAAAATGCGATAATTTTTCTCATATTTGTATTGTATAAAATCCGGGAGAGGAATACAACCCCCCCTGCATAGGATGAGAACTTCGATTAAACAAAAATCCCACTCTTTCGAGTGGGATATGGCTGGGGGCAAAGGACGCGCCCCCCCTGTGG
>JAYFNV010000111.1:0-34974 GCA_034933225.1 Anaerolineaceae bacterium
CTGCGCGTGATCCTGACCATGTACTTCAAAGAAGGACAGCCCACCGTCTTCCGCAGTTACTGGACCACCTTCGTGGTGATCTTTTGTGCGCTGTGTGTGGTCGTGCTCAGCTTCATCCCCGCCGAGCTGTTCACCCTGGCAGCCAAAGCTTTGATCGGCGCTTAGAAAAGCCAACTATTTGAAACGAATCGCCCGGAGAAATTCTCCGGGCGATTTTTGTTATGCGATCTCTTGTGTCTTTAGAATACTATCGGTTGATCTAAATAGGTCTATATAAACTAACCCTTGAATTACGGCCAAAATCAAAATTGCCGAATTTGCTGCGATTGAATACCAGGTCGGCAACGGTAAACTTCCTAGAAAGTAAAAAACTATCGATTTATTCGTCTCAATAGCTAAGAAAATGCGCATAGAATAACGAAAAACCGTAACTACCAGAGATAAGATCGCAAACAAAAGAGACAGCCACTCTTTTGAGTGGATAACTAACTTTTGTGCTTCTGGAGGTAGTGCATATTGATATCGATTTACATCTTTAGAAAGATGCCAATATGTACGAAAAGTCCAATAAATATTAAAAACCGGAATTAACAAAAATCCTACCGCTTTAGCAGGGGAAGTGGATGCATATCCATCTTGAATTATTTCCCAATACTTATATAAAAGTACCAGCGAAAGAACCATATTAATCAAAATTGGCAAAGTAAAAACACAAGCCAATGATGTGTATATGATACGAGTTATGGGTACCTTGAAAAGCAAAAGGGCAAAGGTAACAACACTTTCACCAACCAAGAAGAAGAAAGTGATAAACCACTTTTTATAATCCCCCTGAAATTCTTTCCTTGGAATTGGGGGTTTTCTTCTACCTAATTCTGGTACAGGCTCTGAGTTGGTAGAAATATTCAACTGTCTCAATACTTCTGCCAAATCTGTGGTTGCCAGCTTTTCCCATTGGGTCATTCCTCTGCGCCAAACCTTGGTGTTCCCATCCAGGATCTTATTAGCTATCAGCTCACGAATTGTTCCTTCATCTACAGGACCGATATCTTTACCGCCAAAGAGATAAAACCAAACTTTTCTAGCCATTTATTTTTTCCGAACACATAAATTAAATTCTCAGCTTTGATCTTCGGCTTTGAGGATGCTGTCTGCTGTTTTAAAGAAATCAACATGCATCAGAATATCCGCGATCAGCGTACCTACAAAATAAATTCCCATAATGATCATCGTTGGCATCATCATAGAAAAATAGTCTGTTGAAGCGGCAGGTATTGAGCGGTACATAAATACAGTACTCAAATTTATAATCTGCACAACTACGCTAATAATTAACCCGCCAGCAGTCGAAAAGATCAAATAGCCCAAAGAATACCACTCCTTTGAATAGTGTAGCTCCTCCACAGGTCTATCTCGAAAATGACGCTGAATATACTGATTCAGATCCTTTGAAAGTCCCCAATATGCTCTGAACATCCAATAAAAATTAAAAAATGGAATGAACATAAACCCCACTGCTTTTCCGGCGCTCGTGGAAGCATATCCATCCTGGACAACCCTCCAAAATTTATACAGGATCACATAAGTCAAAATAGCGGAGGCAAATAAGAAAAGCCCAAAAACACACATCAAGCCCACAAAGAGGGCGGGAAATTGATCCGAGATCTTATCTGGGTTCGAAACAATTGTACCCATCAGACCAAACAAGCCATAATAACCAATTGAAAGCCCATAAGTGACCAACCACCAGATGAACAACTTTCGCAACCCCTGTCTTTTTACACGGGGATGGCGTGAATTAAAGGGTAGATCTGCGCCGCTCAAGTTCATGGGCCGGCCGCCTGGCAGGTATTCAGATAATACCGTTAAAGCCAACGGCTGCCATTTTTTCATTCCTTCCCGCCATACTTTAGATTGTTGAGTCAGCCCTCCTTCCACGATCAATTTCTTGATCTCCTCTTCGCTTACAGGCCCAAACTGAGTACTTTCAGAAATGTAATACCACATTGGATGACCGCCTTTTAACTAAAATGGATATTTATTTGGTACATTTCCCTTCTAAGATCGAGCGGACAGAAAGGTAAAAATCGCTGTAAACTGCCAAACGCAGTAGAGACACAAAACCACCCAACCCTAGAAATGGATACATCATAGACATGAATATTCTTTGTGGGTTCTGTTCCAGAATTTCTGGAGATTGCATCGAAATACTGATGGCAAAAAACATAAAGTAAGCAACTATAAACACGCCAGAAATTAGTGGCGACATCGCCATAAGAAAGGATAAAAACGCTTTTGGTCTGCGAATTTTCTCTTCACCTGTCTCATCACAATGAACTGAAATATATCGTTTGAGCTCTTTGGCCAATCCCCAATAGGCGATGAACATCCAATAGAAGTTAAATAAGGGAATGAACAAAAATCCCACCGCTCTTCCAGGGGTGGTTCTTGCATTTCCATCTTGAACCAGCTTCCAAAATTGATAAAGTAAAATACATTCCAAAACGAATGATGCGTTCGCCCCCAGACTGAAGAATTGGTAAATTAATGAAAAAGCAATGATGGCAGCCTGATTTTCATTCAGTACAACAGATACTAGGAGCGGATAACTCGCCAACATGATGAGCGAAAAAACACATCCAATCACAAAGAAGGCGAAAAGCCAATTGATAGTATTCAGTGTTTTAGAAGCGAGCGGATCTTGTGCTGCAATCACTTCAGAATCATAGTCAGGAGGAGTTGCGCCCTCCTCCAAATGATCAATTAAGCCGGTTTCACTGAACTTCTTCCAGTTTGGGAGTCCTTCTTGCCAGACCAGGGTTTGGATAGAAAGTCTTCCTGTCTGTACTAGATCGCACAACTCTGCCTGACTGATCGGACCTTGGACCCGCCCGTGGGTTTCGTAATACCACATAAGACCCCCTCAATAATGGAATATATTAATTATACGGGAAAAACGGATCCGTTCGGTAAAAGAGCTGTAAAAAAAACAACCGGCAGAAGTTCTGCCGGTTGTTGATTGATGCAAAGAGTCTTATGCGACAGCAATGGCGTTGAGGATATTCTTGACCTTGTTGGTGTACATGATCCACAACACAATGAAGGCGATCAGGGACAGACCGAAGGTGATTCCACTGCCATAAGCGCAGATGATCATCCAGGTGACCAGATCCAGGCTGATTTTTTGTACAGGCAGACCCAGAGCATCCACTTTGGCATTCAATTCTTTGGCCAAACCGCGGAAAGCCGGGAAGTACCAGTAGAAGTTCCAGCCAGGGATAAAGCAGTAAGCAACTGCCTGATCTGGGGTGGCACGGATACCCTCGCGCTGAACAGCCGTCCAGGCTTTGTGAATGAGGATCATGAATAGAATGGCTGCCGGGATGATGCCGATACCGCCCAGCAAAATGCCGATGAGGCTGATCCAGAACCAGGTGAAGAGATCGTTGTTGCCCTTGGTGCGCGGGTCAGCAACGGCTGCCGCAGCATAGGAAGGGGGCGTTGGGGGCAAATTGCCAACCAAACCGGCCAACGGGGTTTGGCCAATGAGCTGCCAGGAAGCCATGCCGGCTGTCCAAACCATTGAGCTGGCGTTGACAACGCCACTAGCGACCAATTCTTTGATCTTTGCTTCATCCACGGGGCCGAACTGTTGATTATTTTGGGTGTAATACCACATAGTTTTCTCCTATCTGAATAGTTGACTATTTCAATATAAATATTATACGGTAATTTCTTATATTTCAATTTATATACGGTAATTTTTACAAATTGATGCAAATAATATTCACATCAGGAAAAATGATATAAATGCTTAATTCCCCCGCCGCAGTGGTTACCAGTCTGCCGAACCTTCACTGCCCTGACGGTTGCGTATTTTGTAGCTTTGCCTGCGTTTGGATTCAAGCCGCACCACTTTGGAAGCATGTGTAGGCCGGGTGGCGCGCCGTTCTGGGCCTGGGTGCGGTGGCGCCTGGCTTGGATTTAACCCCTTTCCTGGGAACCAAATAATTGCAGTTTAAAAGACGTGCATTGATGAATGCACGTCTTTTTGTCCTTCTCATAAGTGGGTTAATTTTCTTCTAGAACCCACTTGGCGGTGAGAGCAAAAACGACTTTGCGATTTCGATCAATGTGCCCTACGTGGCCGTTGCCGTCCACAATAGTGAGCTTCTTTTTGCATGTCAGCCGGGAGTAAAGCTTGTGAGCGGTTTCAACAGGGTCGATGTGATCTTCCTCCCCCCAGATAACCAGGGTGGGCTGATTGATCTTTGAAACACGGGTAATTGTGTTGACTAAGAAGCTGGGGGCTCCACCCGGGAAAGGAAAGAACTCGTCAAATTTGTTTTTGATCTCATGAGCCTCCAGGCGGCGATTGACTTCTGGATCAGAAGCAGGCAAAACGTCACTGAAGAAAATGTTTGTTGGCAGATAGAGTTCACGCCGAGTGAAGAGTCGGTAGACCCAACCGATAGCAGTAGCCAGACCAAACGCAAGGGTCTGGAAGAACGACAGCACATTGCGCACTGTCGAATCAAGTGCAATGAGTGATTTGAGTCTTTTTTCTACCAGAGCAGCCTCCAGTATAGCAGTACCGCCGGAGGAGAGGCCGAATGCAGAAATCCGTTCTGGGTCAATTTCTTTTTGTGCGGTCAAAAAGTCAACACTGGCCTGGATATCCTCGATCCATTTTTGGATGTTGATGACATGGCGCGGACCAGTGCTTTCACCGTGGCCGTAAAGATCCATGACTAAGACGGCAATTCCTTGTTCAGTCAGATAGTTACCCATTTCAAGGTAATTCTCTTTATATTCACCGGCACCGTGACAGATGATAAGGGCAGGAAAGTAGCCTTCAGATTGCGGGAGCATGTAGAATCCCACCAGGGTGTCGTCGTTTCTCTTTAAAGTAATTTTTTCCTGGCGCATAAATGATCTTTAAAACCTCTTAGGATGAGAATAAATGACAGGCAGTAAAATGATCTGGAGAATGCTCGATCATTTTTGGTTCAATCTGGGAGCAAACCGACATCGCTTTGGAGCAGCGGTTCTGAAAACAGCAGCCCACTGGAACCTCATAAGCATCGGGGGTCTCTCCCTGCAGAGCGGTTTCATGTACCGATTTGGCATTTTCAAGGGTGGGTACGGCCTGAAGCAGGGCAATGGTATAGGGGTGGAGAGGATCCAGGTAGAGATCGTTGGCATTGCCTACTTCGAGGACCCTGCCAAGGTACATGACAACGATTTTGCTGCTGATGTGCCGGACGACGCGCAGGTCGTGAGATATGAATAGCATGGTCAGGTTCAGGTCCTGCTGTAGCTCGTGCAGGAGATTAATGATCTGCGCTTGGATGGAAACATCCAAAGCAGAAACCGGTTCGTCGGCGATGATAAATTCTGGATTAATGGCAAGGGTCCTGGCAATGACCGCACGCTGTCGCTGGCCACCAGAAAGCGCCACTGGCTTGCGTTTCATAGCGTCGGGAGGAAGCCCTACCCGCTGCAGAAGCGCGGCGGTATAGTCTTTTCTTTCATCAGCCGGACAGATGTTGTGAACCTGGATGACCTCCTCGATCATGCCACCGATAGTCAGCCTTGGGTTAAGGGAGGAATAGGGATCCTGAAAAACCATCTGCATCTTTTTGCGGTATTCCTGAAGTTGCTTCTCAGGCAATCGGGCAATATCAATACCACGGTAGAGTATCTTACCTTCATCCGGTTTATACAAGCGGATAAGACATCTGGCCAGTGTGCTCTTACCAGATCCGCTTTCTCCGACCAACCCTACGGTCTGACCAACGGGGATGCTTAGAGAAACCTGGTTGAGTGCATGCAAGGTCTTGGGCTTTTTACCCACCAGAGCATCCATCCAGTTTTGTGTTTTGACGAAATTTTTACTGAGTGATTCAACCGTCACCAGCGATTCTTCCTTAGGGTTCATTCGTGCCTCTCATTCTTGGTATTGGACACAAGTTTTTTCAATTCGGTGGCTTTCAAGCAGCGCGAGAAATGTCCGGGCACGGTCTCTGAGATGGCTATGGGAGTATTTTCGCATTCTGAAGACACCCATGGGCAGCGCGGCGCAAAGCGGCAGCCCTGAGGCAAAGCACGCAGGTCAGGCGGCATTCCGGAGATCGGGAGTAGCCAATCGGACACCTTTTTTAGAGAGGGCATGGAATTCATCAAACCGATGGTGTACGGGTGCTTTGGATTTGAGAAGATATCTTCCACGGTAGACATTTCGACGATCTGACCAGCATACATCACCGCCATCCGTTCGCAGAAGCGAGCAACCACTCCGAGGTCATGGCTGACAAAGACAACGCCCATATTTAGTTCACGTTGCAGCTTTTTTAGTAAAGTGAGAATCTGATCTTGAATGGTGACATCCAGGGCGGTAGTAGGTTCATCTGCAAGCAACAACCGCGGATTACGCGCCAGGGTGATGGCGATCATCGCGCGCTGACGCATACCGCCACTAAATTGGTGAGGATATTCCTTAAGTCGTTCTTCCGCGCTGGAAATGCCTACCTGCTTTAGAAGTGCAACGGCTTGCTCATGGCGTTGCTGTTTGGTCAGTGAGGCATCAAAGGCCTCATAAATTTGTTCGCCGATCCTCAAAACCGGATTCAGGGAAGTCATCGGGTCTTGAAAGACCATGCTGATGCCCTTACCGCGTACAGCAGCGAATTCACTTTCAGAATAAGTAGAAACCAGATTTCCGTTATAGACAATCTCGCCGTGGGTAACATGAGCTGGGGGCTGGAGGAGCCTTAATATGGAGCGACAGGTCATCGATTTTCCAGAGCCGCTTTCACCCACGATTCCAAAGGCTTCCCCTTCATTGACAGAAAAACTTACGTGATCAACAGGGTAGACAACTGCATCACGTAAAGGTATTTCAGTGACTAGATCTTTGATCGAAAGTAATTCTTTCATATTAGGCCTTGTATCAATTCAACCGGAAGAGGTCTACCAGGCTGTCGCCTAGCAGGCTGAAACCGACACCTACAAGCAGGATCGCCAGGCCAGGGAAAGTGGAGATCCACCAGGCTTGAGACAGGAAGCTTTGGCCGTCAGAGATCATGGCTCCCCATTCAGGAGTAGGAGGTTGGACTCCCAGTCCTAAAAAACTAAGGCTGGATCCCAAGAGGATGCACAAGACGATATCTGAGACGATAAAAACTATGGCCGGGGTGATCACGTTGGGCAGAACGTGTTTGAAAAGGATCCTGGGTTTTGAGTAGCCAAGTATCTGGGCAGCCTGGACGTATTCCATTTTCTTTGAGACAAGAACTTCGCTACGGGTCAAGCGTGCATAAGAGACCCAGCCCACAATTGAGACTGCGATAAACATGTTGATCATCCCCGGGCCGAGTATGGCCATGATCGCCAGGATCAACACGAAGAAGGGAAAGGCGACAACAATATCCAGAATGCGCATGATCAACGAGTCAAACCATCCGCCAAAGTAGCCGGCCAGAACACCCATCATAGAGCCAAAAATGAAGGGAAAGAGAACACAGAAAACACCGATCTCAAGATCCAGGTGAGTAGCGTAGAGCACGCGGGTAAAAATATCTCTACCAAAACTATCGGTACCGAAAATATGAGCGGCCGACGGGCTGGAGAGAATGGCATCATAGTTAAAATCCGTCGGGCTTTGTTGTGAGAACCATCCGGGGAAAATTGCAATGATCACAACAGGGATCAAAATGATACAAGCTGCCACGAGATTCCAGGGCATTTTGATCCTGCGAAAAACACGAAAAGGCTTTGATTCTTTTGCAAAAGAGCTTCTCAGCATATTGATTACTCCAGGTTCACACGAGGATCAAGGACTGAATAGGAAAGATCCGTCAAAATGTTGATAAAAACCACCAGCAACGCGAAAACCAGGGTAACACCCTGGATCACCGGGTAATCGCGTGAGGAAATCGATTCGATCATGAGCACACCAATACCGGGCAGTGCAAAGACTTTTTCAACTGCCAGCGTACCGCCGACCAACCAGGAGAGGTTCACCCCCAGAAGGGTTACTGTTGAGATCAATCCGCTACGCAGTACGTGGCGGACCATGAGGCGGGCTTTTGAAATGCCTTTTACCCTGTCAAAGGCAACATAGTCGGTTTTAAGAACATCGATTAGGCTGGAACGAAGGCTACGGACAAGGATGGCGATCATTCCAAAACTTAAAGTAAGTGCAGGCAAGAAAAGGCTTTTCACTACATTCAAAAATCCACTACTGTACCCCCCGATGGGAAAGATTGGTATTTTAATACTAAACGCCAACATCAGAAGGATTGCCAGCCAAAACCCAGGAGCACAGATACCCACCAGACCCAACACGCGAATGATCTGGTCGCCGGCACGGTTGCGGTGGTCGGCTGAATAGATGGCCAGGGGCACTGTGAGAGTAATTGCGATCAGGGCAGTAAAGATGATCAGATTAAGTGTGACACCCAACCTGGAACTTATCAAATCAAAAACGGGGACATGATAATAGATCGATTTACCAAGGTTCAAACTAAAAAGGTTTTTAAGAAAATGGAAGTACTGAATATACAGAGGATCCTTGAAACCCATTTCAACCCGTAAGTTTTCAAGGGCTTCCGGAGTTGCCCGACCTCCAAGCATAACCACAGCAGGGTCTCCCGGAATTAAATGGATCATGAGAAAAACAAGTAGACTGATCACGATCAAAACTGGAATTGTTTCAAATAAACGCCTGATCAAATATTTTAACAATTGCATATAAGATTCCTTGATTGGGCTAGCCTAATTGTGCCAGGCAATAATCATCATGATGGAATGACGGGAGATCATAGGAACACATTCTATATAGACGGATTTCTTGAACGAGCAACTTTTTGGATGTGGCCGCATAAACCACTTGCGGATTATGCGGCCACCGGGTAGTTCATCTGATGTAGCAGGGAAAACCCATCAGACAAAGAGGAATAACAAATTTTACTGCTCTACCGTAACGTTCCTAAAGAGATAAGTACCCAAAGGCAGTTGAACAAGTCCGTGAACCTTGGTAGAGGTTACTACAGAGAAGGGTTTGTAATACAGCGGCAGCATGGCAGCATCGTCGTTGAACATTTGTTGGATCTTGGCGTACTCGGCTGCGCGCTGGGTAGGATCTGAAATGGTGCGAGCTTCTTCAACCATCTTGACCATGTCTGGATTGTTGTAATCGCTGTTCATGGAACCGGCTACCGGGAAGTCGATCTCATAAGTGGTGACCTCATCAGGATCCAGCAGATCATCGGTCCAGAAGGTGAGATGCAGATCATAGTCGCGGGCAGCGAGCTTATCCTGGCGGGCACCGTATTCAAGGGATTCAATATTCACATTGACGCCAATCTTGGACCACATCTCTTTGAGGGCAGTAGCAAGAGCGGCATCGGTTGCATCACCAGAAACAACCAGCAAATTGATGTCGAATCCGTTGGGGGAACTGGTTTTACTAAGGTAGTCCTTGGCCTTGTCCAGGTCAAAAGATGGGGTTGTGGCTTCCTTTGAATACATGGGAGTTACCGGGGACATATAGGAATTCGCAACAGAGCCCAGGTTGAAGAGAACTAATTTAACCAGCGCCTCACGATCAGTAGCGTAGTAAAGAGCGAGCCGGACGTTCTTATCTTGCAATAAGGGTTTATTGTAATTTGGAACAAGATAATAGACGAAAGTAGAAGGGAACAGATTGACGGTCAGGTTCTTGTCAGATTTGAGTTCCTGGATCCGGTTCAGCGGGACGTATTCAGCAGCATCAATCTGCCCAGATTGAAGCTGTAGCACTCTGGTGTTGTCGTCCGGGATTGAGACCCATTTGATGTATTTTGTCTTGGGCAATCCTGGTTCCCAGTATTTCGGATTTGCTTCAAACAGAGCATACTGACCGCTCTTATACTCTTTGAGAGTATAAGCCCCAGTACCCATCGGCTGGGTAGCCAAGCCATCTTTACCGACCTTGTTGAAGTAAGCTTCAGACACGATCGATGCATTGAACATTGCCATTACAGAGAGGAAAGAAGCATTGGCAGTATTAATGGTGACCACTGCTGTCTTGTCATCTGTGGCTTCGACCGATTTAACATCTGAGAATATGTATCCCCAGGCGCAGTCAGAAGCGCGGGCGCGATCCAGGGAGAATTTAACATCGGAGGCTTTAAGAGGAGTTCCATCAGAAAAGACGACACCATCGCGTAAATGGAAAGTGTAAGTCAATCCGTCGGAACTGATATCCCAAGAAGTCGCCAGGTCTGGTTCAAGCGTCTTTCCGTCAGCGCTGACACGGACAAGCTGATCGTAGATATTGGTAATGTTCCAGATATCCAAGTTTTCACCAATATAAGCCGGGTCAAAATTGTAAGGAGCCCCAATACGCCCGATGACGAACGTATCCTTAAGCGTTGATTCTGTTGTGGAGTCGGGTGCGGCTGTAGGAGCTGAACTCCCGCCTGCACAACCAGAGACGAACGTGACGCAGATAATCAGAACTAAAATGGTATACAATAATTTTTTTGCCATACTTCCTCCGAGGTCCTTGAAAATTCCTTTCCTTTCAGAATGGGTTCTTAAACACTCTTGCTTAAGGTGGAAACTGAATTCCTAATTACAAGGGTGTTTTCGACGAAGATAAATTCAGGATCTTTGGCCGGGTCTTCGATCTTTTCGATCAACAGCCGGGCGGCGTGTCTGCCAATTTCATCAAAATCCTGGTGAATTGTAGTAAGGGGGGGTTCCAAATAATTGGAGAGTGGAATATCGTCAAAACCGATGATGGAGATATCTTCTGGAATGCATAAATTTCGTTCTCGAATGGCGCGCATGGCACCGATGGCGATCATGTCGCTCTGGCAGAATAAAGCAGTGATGGGGAGTTGTTTTTCAAGAAGATTCATCATGGCCTGATATCCACTTTGTGGCAGCCAGTTACAGGTTTCAATTCGTTCCTTGCTAATGTGACAATTGTTACTGTTTAGTTCCTCAATGAAACCCTTTAAGCGGTCACTAGCGCATTCTTCATTCAACGGTCCGGTAATAACAGCAATATCCCTGTGGCCATGCTCCAGCAGTACATTTGCGGCAGTCCGCCCCCCCTGAATATCATCCGGACGGATCCCGGATGTGTTCTTCTTTTCAGGAAACGCCCCTACATAAACCACCGGAAAGCCATTTTCAACTGCATTGGAGAGCAGTTGATCACGCCGGTCCATGCTGGGATCAAAAACGATCAATCCATCCACGCGGCGGCGCATGAACTGATCGAAGAGGCTGCGGGCTTCTTCTTTGTTTGGGGCAGAAGCGGTGATCAAAAAGTACCCCTTGCTCAATGCCTCGGTCTTGATGTTCTCTGTGATCTCGGAGAGGGCAAAATCGGTGAGCGATTCAGAGATGCAACCCAATGTAAAGGTTCTCCCTGCAACCAAACTGCGGGCGATGTCACTTGGCTGATATCCCATGCGTTGAATGATTTCCGAGATACGACTCCGAGTCTCATCACTCACGCCGTCTTTGTTGTTGATAACAAGGGAGACAGATTGATAAGAGACATTGGCTTCTTTTGCGATATCCAGAATGCTAACGCGCTTCTTTTTCATGGGCATATTCTTTTGTGAAAATTGAATAGAGATGATTTTGAAGGGAACTTGAACGTTCACTAGAACGTTCAAGTAAGATAATAACACAAACGAATTCCGATTTCAACAAGCAATTTTTTCGGTTAGATCAATTCTTGAAATACTTCCCGTCCTTTATAACAATTGAGGCGAACCAGCCAGCTTCAATCTTTAGGGAACAGTGCTGCCAGGGATGTAACTGTAAAAAATAACGCCGATTGGCGTTATATTGAACGTTTTCCCTGGAAGTTAACCCCCAACCGCTAATCTGGGGCAAAAGGAAAGAGTTATTTACCAGTCCGCCGATCCATTATTCCCCTGACGGTTGCGTTTTTTGTCGCTTTGCCTGCGTTTGGATTCAAGCCGTACCACTTTGGATGCCCGTGTTGGCCGAGTGGCGTGCCGTTCTGGGATCTTTTCGCTGGCTTTATTAACGAGCGTGATCAGCCGCTGAATTGCATCGGCGCGGTTCTGTTCTTGAGTGCGGTAACGTTTTGCTTCAATGACCATCACCCCATCTGATGACATCTTGCTTCCGCCCAAATGGATGAGCCGTTCCTTCACCTCGTCTGTTAATGAGGGGGAATTGCGAACATCAAAGCGCAACTGTACGCTTGTGGCCACTTTATTCACATTTTGCCCACCCGGGCCGGCAGCGCGGATGTAGTTAAAGTGAAGCTCATTCAGATCGATCTGGGGCGGTTTAGAAATATCATCCATAAAATCAGTATAACAGATGTTGCCGCTCTCTCTATTTTATCGTGGCCAAATATGCTAAAATGACTCAATATTCTGTCTCGAAAGGAGATTATTTATGCCCGCTAAACAATGGTCCAAAGCCCCAGATATTACGATCGATCCGGCAAAGAAATACACGGCCGTTTTCAAGACCGATAAAGGTGATATCACCGTCAGCCTCTACTCTGCCAAGGTGCCCCGTACTGTGAACAATTTTGTCTTCCTGGCCCGTGAGGGTTTCTACGATAACACCATCTTCCATCGTGTCATCGCCGATTTCATGGCCCAGGGTGGCGACCCCACCGGCACCGGCATGGGTGGCCCTGGCTACAAGTTCAACGATGAGTTCGATGCCTCCCTGCGCCACAGCGGCCCGGGTGTGCTCTCCATGGCCAATGCCGGCCCCAACACCAACGGCAGCCAATTCTTCATCACCCATGTTCCCACCCCCTGGTTGGATCACAAACACTCTGTGTTTGGTCAGGTGGTCAAAGGGCTTGACGTGCTCATGGCCATCCCCGAACGGGACCCCAATCAGCGTAACAGCCCGGCTGTCACCCTCAAGACAGTCGAGATCATCGAAGAGTAAATTTCAAAAAAGGACCGGCTCATTTTTTCTGAGCCGGTCTTATTTATTTTCCATGATCATTTTTACAAATTCATCCACCACGCTTGGATCAAAGTGCGTACCTGCCTGGTTGATGATGTGCGCCATGGCTTCTTTACGCTGCCAGGCTGGCCGGTAGGGGCGGTCCGAGGTTAGCGCATCCCAAACATCAATGATCGAGAAGATGCGGGCTGCCAGGGGGATCTGCTCCCCTTCCAGACCACGCGGATAACCGCTGCCATCCCACCACTCATGGTGGCAATAGGGAATATCAATAGATTCGCGGAAGTCTTTGATCTGGGAGAGCATTTCATAAGCGTAGGTGGGGTGCTTCTGCATGATCACCCAATCATCGCCGGTCAATTTACCCTGCTTGAGCAAAATGGTATCCGGTACACCTAATTTACCAATATCGTGCAGCAGAGCGCCACGGCGGAGAATTTCCATTTGGTCTTCCGGAATTCCCATCCGTCTGGCCAATTTTACCGCCAGGTTGGCAATCCGTACCGAATGACCCTGGGTTTCTTTATCGCGCAGTTCCAATGCCAACGCCCAGCCCTCAAGGGTGGAATTATAAGCATGTTTCAACTCGTCAGCCTGTAGGCGTGTCTTCTCAAACAAAGCAGTACGCTGCAATGCGCTGGCGGTCAGGTCGCTGATGGCGCGCAGCAGGCGCAGGTCATTCTCAGAGAAAGCATGTTTGGCGCCAATCACCACTGCGCCGATGGTAAAGCCGCTGGTGATGAGCGGCACACCAGCGACGGATTTGAACCCCTCCAGCAGATCGGGATAAAGAATGTAAGGATCTTTACTGGCTTCCGTATTCAGGTAAGGCTGCCCGGTCTTTATCAGGTGGCCGCTCAGCCCTTCCCCAATTGAAACCGGCTTCAGTTCCAGATGCTTCCAGTCGCCTGTGGCTTTGATCATGGTGTTTGAAGATTCGTCAATATCCACGATCTCAATGAAGACGCCATCTGCTTTGAGAATATCCACTAATTTCAAAATGGCAATGGAAAGTACTTCTTCGCGGTTGTTATTGATGCGATACGCCTCGCCCATCTCTGCAATGACTTCCAGTTCATGCTCACGCTGTTTACGGTTGGTGATGTCCACCGCCGTACCGATGACTGCCGGTTGGTTTTCCAGCATAATAGCTGAAAGATATAGATCAATAATGCGTTTTTCGCCATTGCGCGTGGTGATGGTGCGTTCAAGCCGCTCAGGCAATGGGATTTGAGTTTTTGAGCTTTCAGTCCCCTGCTCATTTTGTTTATTCGCGCCTGAGATGAGCGCATTTTCAGGAACGGTGTTTAATAATTCTGAACCACTGTACCCAATGATCTGACACCAGGTGGGATTAACATAAACATATTTGCCATTTTGATGGATGAACACTCCGGCAGCCGTGTTCTCTGCCAGGGTTCTGAATTTTTCTTCACTTTCCACAATAACCTTGGCCGCCTGTTTTTGAGCGGTGATATCCCTCACAAAGGAGACTAGAACCGGCACACCTTCTACCGTGGTCTGCCGAATGCTGATCTCAGCAGGGAACTCAACCCCGTTCTTGCGAATATTGGGGATATCCCGAATGAAATGGCTGTCCTTGCTGTCCCAATTGGAGGGATCCAATATCTCTGAAATATATTCAGCCGAGATCAGGTCATTAAAATGAAGGCTCAAGATCTCATTTCTGGAATATCCATACAGGCTGGTGGCAACATCATTACAGTCCGTGATGGAGCCATCTAGCCTGGCGGTGAAGATGGCATCCGTGGAGGCTTCTACCAACAACTGATTACGTTTTTGGCTGGTACGCAGCGCCTGCTCTGAACGCTTGCGCTCAATGGCCATGGCCACCTGCGTAGAAACAAAGCCCAGGATCTGTTCATCTCTTTCGCTATAACGGATGCCAGGCGAATAGGTTTGGGCGCCCATCATGCCAATGATCTTCCCCTGAACCTTGAGTGGGACCCCAATCCAATCTACAGAGGGTGTCCCAATGGAGATCACTTCTCCATTTTCCACCAGCTTTTCAAAGGTTTCGGGATTCACCAGAGTGGTCTTGCCTGTACGCAGCACATATTCTGTAAGACCTTTGCCGGGTTTGAAAGGTTCTGGTTGAGGATCGTACTCATCTACAAAATAAGGAAAGCTGATCTGATCCAGCTCAGAATCGTAGAGCGCGATAAAGAAATTCTCCACCGGCATCAGGTTCTTCAGCACATTATGAATTGATTTGTACAGGGTCTGAAGATTATCTGATTCGTTGGCAGAGAGAGAGATCTTAAAAATGATCTCCTGGATCTTTTCAGAAAGGTTCTTTTCTGTAATATCTTCACCCAGGCTGGCAATGCCGCTGATCTCTCCACTGGCATCACGCAGAATGGTATTGTTCCAGGCAATCAAACGCTGGTCGCCATTTTTGCACAGGATCGAGTTTTCATTATGTTGAGGAATATGCCCATGAAGAGCACTCTCGATGAGGAGTTTCCGTAATGTAACGCGTTGGTCCAGCGGAATGAACTTGCTCACCCAGTCCTGGTTATTGATCTCTTCTTTTACCCAACCGCTGATCTCAGAAAAATACGAGTTGCTAAAGGCGACCCTGCCATTCACATCCAGGATCAGCGCCACTAGCTTGATGTTCTCCATCAACTCGCGTAAGCGGTTTTCTGATTCCAATTCGGCTTTTTGAGCCAATTTATGGTTGGTAATATCTTCGCCAATAGATTGATATTCTAGAAATTGACCATCCACATCCTTGATGGCGATGGTCTTCCAGCGATACCAACGGTCTACATTATTGGCAGTATGGATGGTGAATTCATTGTCGATCGGTTCCATCATGGGGGTAACAAGTGACAACAAGCGGTCAATCAGATGGTGACCAGCCCCAACGATCTTGTCACTTAACTTGCTGCCCAAAAGCTCTTCCGGGTTAAGTTTTACAAACCTGCAAAAAGCAGCATTTGCGAAGGTGACCGTTGAATCAGGTTGAAAGCGAACGATCATCTCCGGGTTGTCTTCCACAATGGCCCGGTAACGAGCTTCGCTTTCTCTCAGTGCTTGTTCTGCCATGACGCGTTGGCGGATATCCCGGGCAATGACCACGTACGCATACACTTCGCTTTGGGAGCCGCGGATGGTGGTAACGTTGGTCTCAATTGGAATGATGCCATCATTACGGGTTTGTAAGCGGAAAACCCGACCAATGATGGGAAATGTCGCCATCAGGGTTTGAAAGTCAGTGTCGATCACTTTACGTGAATCGGCATCCAAATACTTGAGGATATTAGTCCCTAAAAGCTCATCAGCGGAGTCCATGCCCATCATTGTGTGGAATTGCTCATTTGCCAGCACAATATGGCCATCTTTATCTAGCATGAACACAGCATCTGGCGAAGCCTCAACAAAACTTTGGTAACGAGATTCGCTTTCCCAAAGAGCATCCTGGGTTTGCCGTTGCTGGCTTACATCTAAGATCCACCCCGAGATCAGATCGGTTTGGGTGGCCGGGTCAACAATACGCTGGCCTTGTTCCTGAACCCAGCGCACTTCGCCGGAAGAATGGCGAATGCGATAAACCACCTGGTAGTCGCTGTTAGAATCAACCGCTTCCTGGATCTTTTGGAACACGCCGCCACGGTCATCAGTGGCCATCAGACGACGAAAAGAATTCATATTGTTGGAGATCAGTTGATTAATAGAAAAACCCGTCAGCTCTTCTGCCCGGTTCTTGATGCTGATCAGGTCAAATGGAGATTGAGTTTTACAGGTGAAGGATAACCAGGGAATCTGTCCTGCCTGGGGATATTCAGTCTTTGAACTGGCGATCTCACGGAAAACCTGCTCCTGAAATTGACTGGTATCCAGTAGAACCATTCTGGCTTTTTCGCCATGCCAGAAAAGATCAAATACCGTGTTCACTAATATTTCAGGGAAATCATTATCGCCAGGTTTTGTAAGACCGCCATTGGGTTTGCCTTCGATCTTAACCCACTCGACCAGGTCTTTTTCTCGCAATTGAAAACGTTGAATGCTTTTGGGGCTTGAAAACAATACAAGACCGGATTCATTCACGATAACATAAGAGACCCCATTCCTAGAAGATTGAGTCCCTATTTTTGATGAAACGGATTTTTGAAGAAAGTCCGGTGCAGGCATTACATGTAATT
Organism: Anaerolineaceae bacterium; assembly: GCA_034933225.1. GTDB lineage: Bacteria > Chloroflexota > Anaerolineae > Anaerolineales > Anaerolineaceae > UBA6107. The sequence continues at coordinate 17,148 of JAYFNV010000111.1, forward strand.
ATATGGTTAACCTGTCAATGTTGCTACCTGATTTTTCCCTCTATTTTTTGCCAAATAAAGGGCTCGGTCAGCCTGTTTGATCAATGCTTCCATAGATTCCGTTTCGGGGGTGAGCTCTGCAACCCCAATACTGACCGTAATCTTGGTCTTCTTTTGGCTGGTCGATATGGAATGTGTGGCAACATGGCGGCAAATTCTTTCAGCCACGATCTTTGAACTCTTCAGATCGCTTTCTTCCAATATCACAATAAATTCTTCGCCGCCGTAGCGGGCCAACAGGTCGATCTCACGAATGTTGGCTTTGATCTGCTGAACAAATTCCTTAAGGACTTCATCACCCACGTCATGACCAAGTTGATCGTTAATGGCCTTGAAATCATCCAGATCAAGCATTAATATTGACAGGGTACGATCGAGGCGCCGTACAGATTTGAACAGATTCGTGGCATTTTCAAACAGGCCTCTACGGTTATAGATCCCGGTCAACTCATCTGTTACAGCCAGACGTTGTACTTTTGAAAGCAAGATGGCATTTTCAAAGGCTGCTGAGATCTGCCCACCAAAAGTCTCACCCGCTTTTTGATCAATTTCAATCAGTTCATCCCCGTAGATATTTAAAATACCAACAGGTTTATTTTCTGAAAGCAACGGAACCAGTAAACCCTTGGATTGCGGTCCGATACCAAGGATTTCAAAGAATCGGTGCATAAAAGGACTCAACTCAGAGGGTAACAATTTATAAAATAATGAACCAATATCTGAAAGATAAACTGGTTTTTTTAGTTTAACCACCCGGTCATAGTCAACAATATTATCTATCTTGAACGGATCAAAGAAATAATTATGTTCCAATTTTTGAGTAAAAGCCATCAGATCGCTTTGACGCGACGAGTACTCAAGATGAATGTGGGTCAGTTTCTCATCAAGTAAGAAGACCATACTGTGAATATGTAGCTTTTCCAGGCCTTCACCCATGGTTTCCATCACCCCTATGGGACCGGAAGAACTATTTAGAGAAGCCGCTACCCGACTCAATGAGGTGAGCAATTCGTTAGCATGAGAATATTGTTGTGTCAGATTTTGCTCTGATTCAAGCATCATTGTTTTTTGAATGGCCGTAGCAAGTTGGTTGGCCGCAAAGGCTCCAATGGCTAAGTCATCTTCAGAGATCTGGTCGCGCCCATTGAACCCAAGGAAAATTACACCGAACGGGTTATCTTCCACCCACATAGGTAACGCCAAAATGTAGGGGTCTGTGAACAATCTTCCGATCAATTGGTTAAGTTCAACAGATTCCTGCCCGTTTTGCAGAATCAGGGCATGTTTTTGGGTAAGTACATATTCTGATAAGGTCGAATTACCATAAGCAGTGAGCTTTGGGAAATCCGGAACAATACCGGCGCCATGAGATGAAAGGCAAAAAGCGCTTCTTTCTTTTGACATCCATTGAGAAATAAAAATGGAGTTGGCATCAAAAAGAGTTAACAGGGGCAAAGCCACTTTTTGGGTAACATCCTTCACATTACTTGAAACCAACACCGTTCTGGTCAATTCAGTGATCCGGGTGATCTTGTGAAGGTGTTGTTCCACTTCCTGATGTAAACGGGCATTTTCAATGGCAATGGCCGCTTGGTCAGCGAACATTTTTAGATTTTCTGCATCTAGTTCAGTGAAATTTCCAGGAACCTCACTGTCGCAATTAATGAACCCGTACACCTCGCCATTGACTATGATGGGAGCGCCAATATAAGATTTGACCCACATCGTCTCAGGTAATGTCACCCAATTGGGGTTGTCCCTGGTCTCAGCGATCAAGCATTCTTTCTTCTCTCTGATCATCTGATTCAAATTTTGTATTTTGTCTGCATTCAATACCCGCGAATGCAATAATTCGCGAATGCCCAATTTTTCATAACCCCGGCTGGCAACAACGTGCATTCTGGCGCCTTCCAGCACGGCGATATTCGTATAGGCGTTCGGGACGATCTTCACCACCATATCCAAAATGTGCGCCAGCACGGCTTCGCGATTTAGGCTGCTATTGAGCACCACCGCAGATTCAGCGAGTGCATCCGCCATTTTTCGGCGCTCCCTCTCCAACTCTTCCACCTGAAGCTGATGGCGAATGTCTCGATAGAGGCATATGATCACTGGCTGATCGTGCCACAAACCCACTACCATTTCACATTCGGTGAGAATCGTATCGCTATCCCCTATCCGCAAAGGCACCTGGAATACGATTTTTCCATTTTTTGTTACCTGAGTAATTGCTTGCTGGATCTTGAACTGCCATTCAGCGGGATGCAGATCAAAAATCGTATCTGCAATATCGGCATGGTTTTCTAGATTTAACCGATCAATTAGCGCAGGATTTGCTTCGATTATGCGTCCTTCAGTAGTTATCAGTATCAACATCTCTGAAAGCGAGCGAAATATGCCAATTATTTCTTTTTCTTTGGAGAGAATGTTCTGTTTTTCTCTTGCCTGGAAAAGCATGGAATCCACCAAAATTACAAGGGATTGCAATTGATTTTCAAATTCTTCAGAAAGGGGAGATTTTCCAGGGTTACCCAATAATAGAGCAGCAAAACGTTTGTCATCTATTCGAAGTGGGATCACTGCGACTGATTGAATTGGTCCGTTTGAATCACAAATCTGGGAAAAAATTTTATGCTCTGAACAAGCATACTGACTCACTCTAGGAGGGTAAAGTAAGTTTTGTTCATCCGGGCTATCCAGAACGGGAAAACGGAGCGTCTTCTCAGTAAATTTTGCCCCAACTTTTTTAATTACAGAAAACTCTTTCTCCTCACCACTTAATAAGAGAGCACCGCATATAAAAGGCGACATCGCAACGAGGGATGTAAAGAACAGGTGTGTGAGTTCAGTTTCATCCAGGTTGGAAGAAAGCGATAACTTTCTTTGTAACTCAATGACCTGCTCCATGCGTTTAAACACAGTCACTTCAGTTCCCATTACCTGAATTTCAGTTTTATCAGTTTCTTCCACCGATTCCAAAACAAATTGATACCAATGAATCGAACCATCCGAAAACTGCAATTCGATATTCGTGGAAATGACCTTTTCTTTTAATACTGACTGCTGTAATTGTTGATATACAGAACGGTCTAAAAAGTGAACGAGTCTTTTAATATTTTTGCCAAGGATCTCTTCCAGAGGCAGATTGAGCGCCCGCATAAATGCTGTATTGGCGTATTGGATCACTTCCCCTAAAGACAAACGAACCATGATCACGTTGGCCTCAACCGAAAAAGAGGACCTGATCATGGTTGGCGTTGATGTTGTAGCCTGCAAAACTTTGATCTGTCTGATCATATTGATCCCCGACTCCCCCGTCGGGACCATTTCTTGTTCAGAATCACCAACACTATTAATTATCATACGCTTTCTTAGCTCTTTATTTATTTACCAATAAATTTGGAATAACCATTCCAATTCCCCCCCATTGTATCGGATTATGAAAATTATTTTGTAAATAATTCATAAATTAAGGCACTTTTTATCCATTTTCGCGTTTTCTCCCTGTTATTTTACAAAAACTCCATAATTTATCCATAACAAAAACCGCCCAATCATGGTAATATTAAAGCACCAGAAGCCAGGGTGCCCCCCTCACCTTGGCTTTTGGTATTTAATAGCGGGAAACCAAAATAACAGGTAAAATTTCTTTTATCATGAAAGCTCCTTGCGAGAAACGCTTCCATTTGTTACGATCCATCGGTCATGCCCTCAAGATCTTTGCTGTGGTAGACATCATTCTGGCTACCATCAGTATTGTGGTGGCTCCACTGACCTTTTCGATCAATGACGACCTCATAAAACAATTTAGTTTTATTGGTCTGCAACCCGGCACGGGGCTGCTGCTCGGATTGATGTTGGGCGTGCTCATCTTCATCGCCTGCGCGGTCAGCGGCATTTTGCTTTTTGCCGTGGGCGAACTGATCAACGTTTTTCTGGCCATTGAAGAAAACACCCGCCTCGTCAGCCTCAACAGCCAAAACAAGTGATTGGTCCGTCTGTAAATTAAGAAACCCTCATATGATCCTCTCAGCATTGCCTTGACGTTTTTCAGCGGACGCGGTATATTTGTACCGCTTAAGAGTCATGCCCTCGTAGCGCAATTGGACAGAGCGTTTGCTTGCGGAGCAAAAGGTTGCAGATTCGAATTCTGCCGAGGGCACCATATGAGGAGCGGTCAATCACCGCTCTTTTTGTTATCAAGAGGGAAGAATAATTTCGAGAAAATATTATGAATACTGAATCCCCCCAGATCTTACTCACCAATGATGATGGAATCTCCTCCCCAGGGTTGTGGGCCGCTGCAGAAGCCCTCTCCACAGTGGGGTATGTCACTGTGGCCGCACCGCGCTTGCAACACTCAGGTGCAGGTCGCAGCCTGGCTGGCCAGGCTGACGGCGCGATTCAACCCACAGAGTTGCAGATCGGCAGCCAGGTATGGACGTGCTACGCAGTAAACGGCACCCCCACCCAGGCAGCTCAGTATGGTATTTTTTCTATTATGAAGCGCAAGCCTGACCTGGTGGTCTCAGGCATCAATTACGGTGAGAACCCCACCAGTGACGTGACCATGTCCGGCACGGTCGGCGCTGCCATTGAAGCTGCCTCCGTGGGTATTCCTTCAATCGCAATCTCACTTGAATTGCTCAGCGAAGATTGGTTTGGCTACTCCCGTGATGTCGATTTCTCTGCCGCCGCCTTCTTTGCTCAAAAGTTTGCCCGCCTGCTTTTGGAGAAAAAGATGCCCGCTGATGTGCATGTGCTCAACATCAACGTGCCTGCCCATGCCACACCGCAGACGCCCTGGCACATCACCCGCCTCAGCCCCAACCGCTACTTTTATCCCATCGTCAAAACAGACCCTGGCACCGGTCAGCCGCAGATGGATGCCAGCATTCAGGTCCTGCCGCAAGAGCAAAATACGCCAGATACCGATATCCACGTTTTGAAGCTGAAAAAAGAAGTCTCGGTCACCCCCCTCAGCATTGATCTGACCTCACGGGTCAACCTCAATGATCTGGAGCATTTGCTCAATCAAGAAGATCGCTAGAATATCGTTCTGCTAAAGGAAATGACAAATCCCGGGAAATTCCCGGGATTTATTTTGATCCAAATTATTTCGATCATTTGAAATTTAACACAAGTAAATTATGTTGTTCGGGTGAAACTGTATAGGTCTCCTGCCCGGCCACCGAACTACCCCCATCCAGATAATAATAGATGGTGTAATTACCGGCCACCCAATTGACCATCTGTTCGGAATGCGGTTGCAGTGTTACGGTGTAATTGGCCGGACCATTGGCCACCACTTTGATGATATGTGAGGTCTCATTCTGCCAGGTGACCGGCGTGGTACCACCAGCGTCGCCCACGCCTGTTGTTGGAGAAGCAGCAACGGGGAGCACTGGTTTTTGAGTGGGAATCTTTGTTGGTACAGGGGTTGCCGTCGGCGCTGTTGTGGCTGTGGCAGTTGGCTTCGGGGTGCGGGTGAAGGTGGGGATTGGCGTAAAGGTCTGTGTGGGCGTAAAAGTGGCCGTGACCGTTGGGGTCATGGTGGCAGGCGAGATGATCTGCACGATGGTCTGGCAACCGGCCAATAATACAGCCAAAGATACAAAGCAAACCACTAGAACAACTTTGAGCAACTTCATAGAAAATCCCCTCATCTAAAAGATATGTGTTGCTATTCAGTTATCTAAACGTAGGAACACTATTAATGTAGCATGCCAGATAGTAGAAGGCAAGCAAAATAGGATAAATTTTTCTCACGGGGATTGAGTCACATGTACTAAAGTTTGTTAGCGAATCTTTTCTGTAAATAGTATTTAGTATGCCCTAGAGGAAGGTCCTCCAGTTGACCGAAGACTACATAATTGTGGCGCTTATAGAACTCAAGGGCTTGAAAATCGTGTGTTTCCAGGTGAGCGTTGCTACAACCGCGTTGGCGGGCCATTTCTTCAGCAGCAATCAGCAGGCGTGAGCCAAGCCCCTGGCCGCGTATCTCTTCGCCCACCCACAGTATGCTGATGTACAGCCAACCCCAGTAGGTATCGGCCAACAAGCCGGCCACGATCACTTCCCCGCGGCGGACCAGCAGGTTCAGCGTTTGATGGTCGTCCGCGGGCACCAACCGGAAGTTGAATTCATCCAGGCGCGCGCGGATGAAGCCAGCTTCGGCCTCCCCCTCAAACTGCACGATCTTGAGATCATCCATTCGCTAATTCTATAACAAAAATGGAGAGCCTGGATCGCTCTCCATTCAAAAAGTTTCTTGGATCAGATTCTACAGATTGAAGCGGATGTTCAGGATATCGCCATCTTTCACGATGTACTCTTTGCCTTCCAGACGCAGCTTGCCTTTTGCCTTGGCTTCGACCATGCCGCCCAGCGCCATCAGATCATCATAGGCAATGACCTCGGCGCGGATAAAGCCCTTCTGCAGGTCGGAGTGGATCTCGCCGGCGGCTTCTGGGGCAGTAGCGCCGCGGTGAACGGTCCAGGCACGGCACTCATCAGACCCGGCGGTGAAGAAAGATTGCAGCCCCAGCAGATCGTAAGAAAAGCGGATCATACGGTTAAGGCTGGGTTCTTCAATATTGTATTCTTTCAGGAACATGGCAGCTTCATCGGGGGAAAGCTGGGCAATATCGGCTTCCAGTTTGCCCATCAGCGCTACGAGTTTGGTGTTCTTGTGTGCGTACTCGATCTGCGGCTCTTTTTGACTCTCCGACAGGTTGAGTACGATCAAAATAGGTTTCTCGCTGAGGAAACCAAAGCCGGAAAGCATTTTCAATTCTTCAGCGTTGACCTCAATGTCACGCAGAGGGATGTCGTTGGCCAGGGTCTCGTGGAAGCGGTTGAAGAGCTCAGTTTCGCGTTCCACCACGGCCTTATCACGACCGGCACCCTTTTTCTTCTCTTCGGCCAGACGCTCCAGTTTGCGTTCCACGGCGATGAGGTCATTGAGCACAAATTCGCTGTCCATGGCCTGAATATCGCGCAACGGATCAATGGTCTCGCGCACGTGCATCACGTTGTCGTCCTCAAAGACGCGTACCACGTGGATGAAGCCGTCCATCTGGGTGAGCTGATTGAGCAGGGCGCCAGAAATGCCGCTCTTACCCGCGCTGCCATCCAATCCGGCGATATCTACATAGGTTACCTTGGTGTAGACCGTTTTCTTGGGGTTGAACATCTTGCTCAGTTCATCCACACGTGGATCGGGCACATCTACCACGGCGGTGTGCATCTCTATCTTGCCACTGGCCACACCGGTGGGTTGGCTACCGCGGGTGAGCGCGTTGAAAAGTGTTGTTTTGCCAGTTTGAGGAAGACCAATAATTCCCAGTTTCATGCGGTTAAAAATCCTTGACCTTGAAAGATTTGTCAGATATACTCTGTGTGCTAGTGCCGGAGTGGCGGAATTGGCAGACGCGCACGACTCAAAATCGTGTTTCTTCGGAAATGTGGGTTCGATTCCCACCTTCGGCACCATCATTATAACATGCACCCTTCGCTGAATCAGCGGAGGGTGTTTTGTTTAACCAACCCACAACCCTTATAAATAAAAATCAATCGATATACTATCGGTAATTTATTGCTGTTTATATCAATTTATAACGTATAACAGGTCATATATTACTTATTATATATTGCAAGATTTGGTACTACACTGTATACTAATGTAAAGGAACTGAATACCACAACAGAGGTATGCAATGGAAAACGATATCGATCTTTCGATCGCCACCAGTGAACAAATTGAGCAAGCTCTCGGCAAACAAATCGAAAAAATCCGTTTGATGAGCGCCCGTACCCAGGCACAACTCGCTGCAGATTCAGGGATCGCTACCAAAACGATTTACCGCCTGGAGCGTGGAGAGGGTGTCTCTTTGAACACTTTCATCCGCGTGCTGCAGGTGCTTGGGCTATCTGATAATCTGACGTCGTTGCTGCCAGACCCCACCATTCGCCCGGTGGAACGGGTGGCTGCCCGCGGCACGGAACGTAAGCGTGCCCGCCCCAAGCACTCCCCGGATATACCACCCCACCCCTGGAAATGGGGGGACGATAAATGACAGACGCTCAGGTAACGCTCTGGGGCAGCAACATCGGCGCGGTCTCGTGGGACTCAACGCGTGAGGTGGCGGTGTTTCAGTATGACCCTGCCTTTGTGGGCAGCGGCATCCAGGTGGCCCCATTGATGATGCCCCTGCGCGAGCTTCCCTACGAGTTCCCAGCCTTGAACCGCGAAACCTTTTGGGGGTTGCCAGGACTGCTGGCCGATTCTCTGCCCGATAAGTTTGGTAACGCCATCATTGATGCCTGGCTGGCGGCTCAGGGGCGCACCCGTGAAAGCTTCAACCCGGTGGAACGCCTTTGTTACGTGGGCAGCCGCGGTATGGGTGCCCTGGAATTCAGACCCGCTTTGCTAGAGCCCACTTCCAGCAGCAAAACCATCGAGGTGGCCAGCCTGGTAGAACTCTCCAACAAGATCCTGCAGGAACGCAGCAACCTGCATTGGACTTTGAACGGCGTGGATGACCAGACCGCCGTCCAAGACATTCTGCGCGTGGGCACTTCGGCGGGCGGCGCCAGAGCCAAAGCAATTTTGGCCTGGAACCCCCGCACCAACGAGTTTCGCTCAGGCCAGGTAAACCTGCCGCCCGGATTTGAGCACTGGATCATCAAATTTGACGGTATCCAAAACAACAAAGACAAAGAATTGGCCGACCCGCAGGGCTACGGCAAGATCGAGTATGCCTACGCACGCATGGCCCTCAAAGCCGGCATTGAAATGAGCGAATGCCGCCTCTTTGCAGAAGGGGGACGCAGCCATTTTATGACCCGCCGCTTTGACCGCGGCGCGGATGGCAGCAAGGTACACATGCAGTCTCTTTGCGGGCTTGCCCACATCGACTTCAATACCCCGGCTATTTTCTCTTATGAAGAAACCCTGCAAGTGATGAAGCGTCTGGGCTTGCCCCGTACCGACCTGGAGCAGCAGGTGCGCCGCGCCATGTTCAACGTGGTAGGGCGCAACCAGGACGACCACCCCAAGAATATTGCCTTTTTAATGAACAAAAGTGGAGAATGGCGTCTTTCCCCTGCCTTTGATATTTCTTATTCCTACTCCCCCGGCGGCTACTGGACCCGGCAGCACCAGATGAGCCTTAATGGCAAACGAGATGGCTTTACCCGGGAAGACATGCTTGCTCTGGCCAGACTGGCCGGCATCAAGCCGCGCAAAGCCGCAGATATGCTGGAACAAGTGATCAGCGCGGTGAAGACCTGGCCACAAGAGGCGGCTGATGCAGGGGTGGAAGAGAACCGCATCGAGAAAATCAGCGCGGTACAAAGAATAAGACTTTCATAAAGCTGATGCGGCGTTGCCGCACCCTACTATTAATTTTTCGCTATTAATCTCATTATCGGCTGACGCTCGGACCTTCGGGCTACTTCCACAAAGCCAAGTTGACGGAAGGTTTCAGCCAGACCGTAGAAGAGGCTGCCGTTCTCCACCTTTCCCTTGGTATCAATTGGGTATGCTTCCAGAATGGTGGCGCCGTGATCAACGGCAAACTGGACAGCGGCCTGGATAAGCTGGCGGGTGAGGCCAAGACCGCGGTAGTGCCTATCGGTGAAGAAGCAGTTGATGGACCAAACGGGTTGATCATCTACCGAGGCCAGCTTTTTGGAGCGGGCCAGCAAGGTGAACTCAGCACGTGGGGCTACAGAGACCCAGCCCGCCGGGACGCCACCGACATAGGCCAGCAAGCCAGGCTCTTTACCGCTCTGAACGAGCGTTCGCATGTAAAGATGCTTGTCTTCATTGCTCATGCTGCGGTATTCGGGGCCGGGCAGGCGGAACCAGGTACACCAACAACCGCTGCAGGTGCGGCTGGTGGTAAACAGGGTCTCAAAATCACCCCAGGTATTTGTATTAAGGGGGGCAATAGTCACTTTGTTATCCATGGGTGGACTCCTGAGTAGTAAAGATGAAATCCAAAGCGCGTTGAATGGCCGCGGTTGATTCAGCAGGGAAGTCGTGCGCCACGCCGGGGAAGATCTCCACCCCGCAGGCCACTCCGGCAGTGGTTAGTTTTTCTTGCATGGCCAGGGCGCCTGCCGTGCAATCGGTATCGTCCTCGCCCAGCAGGAAGTAACAGCGTACCTGCGGGTTAGCCTGAATTTTCAGCGAGGCGAAGATCTCATCAACGTCATTAAAGTAAGGGGCCACCCCGATATAACCGCGGATAGGAAAGACCTTTTGGAAGGCTGCCACAAGGGCGGCATGCCCTCCCCTGGAAAATCCACTGATAACGGTGCGCGTCGGATCCACGGTAAACTTTTGGGTGATGGCGGCGTAATGCCCCTTCAATTCTTCCTCGGCGCGCGCAATGTCATTCCAGACATAAACACCGTTGCCGCTGACCTGGGAGGATTGCGGGAAGGCCAGCCCCCAGCCGAAGTGCCAGAGGTCCTTCCAATATTCCTGGATAATGGCGGCATTGGTATTGTTGCCGTGCAAGGCCACGATGAGCGGGGCTTTGGCAGCGGCCTGTACGGGAGGCTCAACGAGCAGCAGTTCTGGCCGGGTCCTGGATTGGGCTTCGGCCATCATTTGCATATTGCGCGCCACCAGCGATTCAAAGCGAGGCCGGCCTTGCAACGCGCTCAGGTCTTCATCGTGGCGCAGGCTGTATTCACTAAAAAAGAAGCCCTCATCCAGCGCGGCGGAGAGAATCTCCTCGGCCAGGGGCAGATCCCCTTTGAGGGTGGCCATGCTGATGCGCCACTCAAAGCATTGGCGGCGGTCCAGCGCGTCATCGGTCTGAAAACCGTTGAGCAGATCTAGGGCTTGCTGGTATTTTCCTTCCTTATACAGCACGAATGCCTGGGCAAAGATCCGGGGTTCAGTTCTGCGAGTCATAAAATTCTCCTGAAAACACTCTGTTAACCATTTTACGCAAAATTTTAACAATCTGTTGCTTGAAATATTGAGTCAAAGAGGCAATAATTGAACCGTGTCTATTTATTGGGTAATCCCCCAGATTGCGTGCCTCCCCCCTACAAAAAAGGAAAGCTCATGGAAAACTCCAAATTAAAGTCCTTCAACTACGCCGTGGGTATGTTCGGTACATCCATCCCCATCAACATGCTCAAGACCTATGCCGCCATCTTTTATGTGGACAAACTGGGCATGACCACACCGCAATTTGCGTTGATGCTGCTCATCTACACCTTCATCGACGCCATTGACAACCCGGTCTACGGCTTTCTTTCAGATCGTACCCGCACGCGTTGGGGACGGCGCCGCCCCTGGCTGGTGATTGGCACACCACTGCTGATCCTGGCCTTCGTATTCTTCTACAATCCTCCCGCCTTCCTGGCCGGACAATCTGTGGTGGCCTATTGTATGTTCTTCTACATGTTCGCCGGCACCCTCGATTCGGTCATCAACGCCAACTACGGAGCTCTCTTCCCGGAGATGTTCAAGACCGATGCCAGCCGCGCCAGCACCAATGCCATGCGCCAGGCTTTTCAACTGGTGGCCATGATCATCAGCATTGCCCTCACCCCACTGGTGACCAGCAAACTGGGCTACGGCCTGACCGCCATATTGTACGGAATTTTGGGCGGTGCAGTGATCTTGTACATGGCCTTCACCAGCCGTGAGGTTAAGGTGGAAGACCATGAGGTCAAACCCAAATTATGGGAAAGCATCAAAGACCTGGTGACCAACAAGAAGTTCTGGATCGGCGGGCTCTCCAACGCTTTTTATTCAGCCGCCATGTCTCTGGTAATGGCCTCCCTGCCCTTCTTTGTGAAGTACACCTTGCAGATTCCAGACAGTCAATCTACCATCCTCTTCGCATCGGTACTCATCATCGCCATTGCGGGGGTTTCCTTGTGGGCCTGGTTCGTGCGCAAATTCTCGCTCATCCCCGTCTGGCGCGCCGCCCTGGCCAGCCTGGCAATTGCCTTCATCCCGCTCTACTTTGCCAATTCGCTGATAACCGCCATCATCGGCAGTGTGCTGGTTGGCTTCGGCTTTGCCGGTGTCATCACTACCATGGATCTGATCGGCGCCAAGATCATGGATGAGGATACCCAGAAGCACAATCAACGCCGCGAAGGCATCATCTCCAACGCCATGGGTTTTATGAACCGCCTCAACGGGCTCTTCACCAGTGCAGCCTTCACGCTCGTCTTCGTGATCTACAAGTTCGAGAGCGGTGCCAATCCCGGTCCGCAGCCCCAAAATGCAGCCCGCTTCTTGCTAACCATGTTCCCCTTTGTTATGATGGTCATCAGCTTTGCCTTCTCGTTCTTTATCGATTTCAAACCCAGTGCTGAGGTTCCAACTCCGGAAGCCGCAGCCGAATAATTGGAGGACACTTAATGGCTCTTATCCGTTTGGATCACACCCCTGAAACCACCAAGGTTAACACCCCGCTCAACATCATTTTGCCGGGTCCCGGCCAGATGAACGGTGTGCCGGTGTGCGATCGCAAAGTGCTTTACCTGCTGCACGGCCTCAGTGATGACGGCAGTGCCTGGCAGCGGTTTACCAATATTGAAACCCTGGCCAATGACTACGGGCTGGTGGTGGTGATGCCCTCCGTTGGGCGCAGCTTCTACACCGATATGCCCAACGGGCAGAAATACTTCAGCTATATCACCGAGGAACTGCCGCAGTACCTGAAGGACGTCTTTGGCCTGGCTCCAAAACGCGAAGACACCCTGCTGGCCGGCCTTTCGATGGGCGGCTACGGCGCCATGAAGTGCGCCCTGCTGCACCCGGAACTGTATAAAGCGGCGGCCAGCTTCTCTGGTGTGCTTTCTGTGGCCCGCATTGAGAACCACCCCGATGATTCCCGCCACGACGAGTTTAGTCTGCTCTTTGGCGACCTGGGTAAGATCCAGGGCAGCCAGCACGACCCCAATGTTTGGATTAAAAACGCCGACCCGGCCAAACTCCCTTATTTGTATATTTCTTGCGGACGGCAGGACGACCTGTATCCGCTGAGCAAACTTTTCTTTGCCGCCTGTGAAAGCGCCGGCGTCAAAGCTGAGTACTTTGAAGAAGACGCCCGCCATGAGTGGTACTTCTGGGGGCGCGAAGTGACTCGCTTCTTGAAGAATGAGCTGGGAGAGGTAAAATGAGTACCCCGTCCCAACCCTCGGTGCAGGTGCTGACGCTTTTCATCGAAAAGATCCGCGAGGGTACTTACTTCACCCTGCCCTTCAACCTGCCTGAGAACGTGGAAAGCCTCACCATCCGCTACAGCTATGAGCGCCACCACCCCGATACGCTGAGCGTGGAGGGCGGCACTTACCAGAGCCAGACCAAAGTCAACACCATTGATCTGGGGCTGATCGCTCCCGATGGCACCCAGGTGGGTGCTTCCGGCTCTGACAAGCGCGAATTCACGGTCAGTGCGGTGAAGGCGACCCCCGGCTACAAACCCAATGACCTGCCCGCCGGCCGTTGGGAGATCATCGTGGGCGCGTATAAGATCGCCGCTGAAGGCGTACAGGTGACCTACGAGATCGAGACTACCCTCAAGCAGCGCCGACTGCTGAAGGGCGACCTGCATATGCACACGGTAGCCTCAGATGGCGTACAAACCGCCGAAGAACTGGCCTGGCGCGCCAGGCGCCACGGGCTGGATTTTATTGCCATCACCGACCACAACCAGACCATAAGCGCGGAAGCACTGCCCAAAGTGGACGGCGTCACCGTGATCCCGGGGTTGGAATGGACGCATTACAAGGCACACGCCAACTTTTTGGGCTGCGGCCAACCTTATGATGGCTCCTTTATTGCCAATAACCGAGACGAGATTGCCGCGCACTTCAACACTGCCCACCAGCGCGGCGCCACCATCGTGGCCAACCACCCCTTTGATGAAGGCTGCCCCTTCCAATTGGAGATGGCCAGCCTGCCCATTGACCTGATCGAGGTCTGGAACGGCCCCATGCGCGAATCCAACCTCAAAGCCATTGGCTACTGGCACAGCCTGCTGTTGGCCGGAAAAAAAGTGGCCATCAGCGGCGGCAGTGACTTTCACCGCGACACCCCCTTCTTGTTTCTGGGCAGCCCTACCACCTGCGTGTACGCCCTCTCCAACAGTCCAGCAGATATTCTGGCAGCGTTGCGGCAAGGCCACGCATTCATCACCTTTGCGCCAGACGGCCCCTCGCTTTCAATGCGCGTAGGCGACGCACTTCTGGGAAATTCCATCCGGTGGCAAGTCGGCCTCAGCCTTCAGCTTGGCCTCGATGGGCTCTTAAAAGGAGATGTGGTGCAGCTGGTCACCCAGGCGGAGACTGCTGTAATTCTGCAGGCTCCTGCCAACGGCAGCGCTGAGCTGAGTCTGCCCGTGGCTGGCCCTGGCTTTGCCCGCGTGGAGGTTCTGCGCGCCTTTTTGCCCGGTCTGCCCCTCTTGCCGGCACTGGTCTCCAACCCCATTTACTTCGATTGACATTCTCTCCGGATCCCTCCCCTCCCTGGATGGAGGCGATCCTCGCTGAACAGGCACCTCTCAACCGGGTGCCTGTTTGCGTTCAGGCCTGGTAAAACAGCATTTAACCCGCAAACTTCACTTGGAATTTAATCTCAAACTGATTGAATTATAGGTCAATGACTATATCAAAACCTGTGAATGGTCCAAAATCCTCGAAAGTAATAAATAATTTTGATGCCTCTACTGGAATTGGACCTTTGAACATTCCTAATCCATTGTCATCCATACAAGCGTTACCTGTTGTTCCTGAAGAAATCTCAATTGAAGTACCACTGTCAATATTTACATTTTTGACCTGATGATAGTATTCTTCGCAAGAATTGCAGCCAACATAAGGGCAAAGGGTACTTGGCTCATACACATTTCCAAGATCATCCCGCGCCGTCAAAGAAGCATTTGTAAAGCGAAAAACCCTACTGGTTTCTCCCTGATTTTTCACATAAACCAAAATTCCCCAGATATCATCCCAGTTATTTATATTTAGTTCAGAACTAACTATCATAGACCAACCGTCATATACAATTGGTTCTCCTGCGGCAATCTGTCCTTTAGGTAAAGATTCAGATGTTGGTATTACTTCAATCGTTGGCATAGTTGTGGGAGTAGCTGAAACCAGGTCTTCATTGGTCGACTCAACAGATCCGGCAACGGAAGTCTGCAGCAAGGCGTTTTGCGTTTGGAGTATCTGGTTCTGCACTTCCAGATCATTTATATATTTATCATTGTTTGCTGAACAAGATGCAATAATCAAGAGCATAGCAAGCGACAAAACATAATAACCAATGCGTTTTTGAAAATTCAGCCTGTTAGTCATGGTTGTTCCCCTAATAATAAATTTTTATTCCGTTATGAAAATCTAACAATTTCCCACTTCAAAAAATTATTATACTTGAGAATTATTTTTAAGGTTCGAAAGAATCCTTCAATTGCATCTCACAATTAATTCTAGATTTTTTACCTCCTAATAATACCTATCCACTTTAGCAAACTGTTTGACACTTCTGTAACTATTTTTCCTCCAAGAATCCATTAAAAAGCATGTAAAATAGGATATTGTGTTGATATATATACTCCTGGCAACTAGTCTTCATTTCTTCAAAGGACAACAAGAACATGTCAATTTCTGAAACTCCGACCAAACAATCCAATGGTCTGTTCAACTGGGTGCTCCGCCTGATCAAAGGCATTCTGGTTGGCATCGGCGCCATTGTTCCGGGCCTTTCTGGTGGCGTACTGATGGTGATCTTCGGCATCTACGAACCCCTCATCAAATTCCTGGCTAATCTCAAGAAGAACTTCATTAAGAACGTGCTCTTCTTCATCCCCATTGGCATCGGCGGGGTGATCGGCGTGGTGGCCTTCTCAGCGGTCATCGATTACGCCTTCACTTACTTCGCAGCCCAATTCATCTGGCTGTTCATTGGCTTCATCGCTGGCACCTTCCCCTCCCTGTGGAAAACCGCAGGCAAAGAAGGCCGGAAACCGTATTATTGGATCGTTCTGGTAGTCTTCGCTGTAGGCATTTTCTTCCTGATGCGCAATCTGGAAACCGTCAACAACGTCACCATGACCCCGAACTTCCTGGTTTGGATCATGAGCGGCGCTATTTTTGCTCTTGGCATGATCGTACCCGGCATGAGCCCTTCCAACTTCCTCATCTATTTAGGGCTGTATCAACCCATGGCCAACGGCATCAAACAACTGGATTTTGGCGTGATCTTCCCCATGATGATCGGCGTGGTGCTGTGCATCCTGGTATTCTCCAAACTGGTAGCCTGGCTCTTCAAAAAGGCTTACCCCTTCATGTACCACTTCATTCTGGGCATTGTGGTAGGCTCCACCGCCGCCATCATCCCCTCTGGCGTAACCGGTTGGACCATCGCCGTGTGTGCCGGGCTGTTTGTTCTGGGCGCAGCGGCCTCTTTTGCGCTGGCCAAAGTGGATGAAGCACACCCGCACGAATCCATCTTCTAGGCAACGAAAGTCTCCGAAGACAGCATCTCAGCAATGAGGTGCTGTTTTTTATCGGCAAAAAGCAGCTTCCTCAGACATGATTCCTTGCTAATTTTGCGTTCGCATAAAATTTCGCTATACTATTTTTCTACAAACACTCTATCGTTTACCGGTGATTGATAAACCTGAGAGGAGAAAGAAATGTTGTTAGAGAACAAAGTTGCAGTTGTGTTTGGTGGCGGCGGCGAAGTGGGCCGGGCCATCGCACTGGGGTTTGCCAGAGAAGGCGCCGTGGTGTACCTGGCCGGCAGAACCCTTGCCAAACTGGAAGCGGCCGCTGAGAAGATCCGGGAAGCGGGCGGCAAAGCCGTGGTCGGGCAGATGGACGCCATGGACCCGCGCTCCATTGAGCAGTACCTGGACGGCGTGGTAAAAGAAGCCGGGCACCTGGACGTAACCTTCAACGCCATCAGCACCGATGATGTGCAGGGCATCCCCCTGACCCAGATCCCCTTTGAACAATTCATGGCGCCCATTGACCTGGGCATGCGCACCCAATTCTTCACCGCCACCGCGGCGGCACGCATCATGCAGCAGCAGGGCAGCGGCGTGATCATGACCATCAGCGCGGTCTCTGGCAAAACGGCTTACGGCAACTCGGGCGGCTTTGCCATTTCCTGCATTGGCATCGAGACCTTCTGCCGCCAGTTGGCCAACGAGGTGGGGCCAAGCGGGGTACGGGTCATCTGCCTGCGTTCCGCCGGGTCTCTGGATGCCAGCGGCCTGCAAGAGGTGTTTACCCTGCATGCCAAAAACGCTGGCATGACCTACGAGGAGTTTGTGCAAAACGCCGTCAAAGACATTCCCTTGCGCAAGCTGCCTGCCCTCAAGGAGATCGCCGATGTGGCCGCCTTCATGGCCTCAGAGCGGGCCAGCGCCCTCACCGGCACGGCGGTGAACATCAGCTGCGGGCAAACGCCAGATTGACATCCAGACAGGCACCTGAACTCAAAGGGTGCCTGTTTTTATTCGATTCGTTTTTTAAAAAAAATATCAAAAACGAATCGAAACGAATACAGGCGAGGGGTTTTAGTTATTATGTTCTATTATGAGTATAGCATGGGTGTCAAGGGGGGGGAAACCAACAAAAGTAGGGTGCGTCGTTGACGCACCATTTTGTAAATCCAAGCCATGCAATGGCAAGCGGTGCTACGTAGTTTTGCCAAGGTTTGGGTCTGCATTGACTCACAAGGTCTCACAATAATGTTAGGCAAACTAGTTTATCCTGCCGCGGTTTGGTG
>JAYFNV010000112.1:0-36099 GCA_034933225.1 Anaerolineaceae bacterium
TCAAATTTACCTCCGAAGGAGAGATCGTCATCCGTGCCATGGCTGATGAGATCGGCAAAGATTACGACCGTCTGCTTTTCAGCATCTCAGATACCGGTATTGGCATCCCGCACGATAAACAAAGCGCCATCTTTGAGCGCTTCATCCAGGTAGACAGCACTTCCACCCGCAAATATGGCGGCACCGGCCTGGGACTGACCATCTCTTCTGAACTGGTCAAGCTGATGGGCGGTGAGATTGGTGTACAGAGTGAGCCAGGCAAAGGCAGCACCTTCTGGTTCACCATCGTAACAGACAAACCCACCGAAGAAGGCACCCGTCCGCTGGTCATCCCAATGGACCTCAAAGATGTGCCCATCCTGGTGGTGGATGACAACAAAACCAACCGCCTGATCCTGGAAAAGATCGTCAGTGGGTTCGGTTGTGAGGTGTTCAAGGCGTCCACCGGGTTTGAAGCCCTATCCATCCTGCACAAGAAAGCTTCGCTGGGGGACCCCATCCGTTTGGTTTTGCTGGACATGCAGATGCCAGAAATGGATGGCGAACGGGTGCTCAAAGAGATCAAAATGGACCCGGATCTGCGCTCTGCCAAAGTGATCATCCTCACCTCTATGGGGCACCGCGGTGATGCAGCCCGTCTGGAAGGCATGGGGTGTTCTGCCTACCTGCTGAAACCCGTCCGCCAGAAGGAATTGTTCAATTCCATCCTCACCGTTTTGGGTCAGGAAGGCAAAGCCTACAAAAAGACCACCAGCTCGCTCATCACCAAACATGTGCTCAATGAGACTGAGCGGGAACATAACAGCATATTACTGGCGGAAGACAACCCGGTGAACCAGATGTTGGCTTTGCGCCTCTTACAAAAAGTGGGCTATGCAGTGGATGTGGTGGAGACCGGCAAACAGGCCGTGGACGCCGTGCAGCGCAAAGCCTACCGACTTGTGCTGATGGATGTACAGATGCCAGAAATGGATGGCTTTGAGGCCACCAAACGCATTCGCCAGTTGGAGGGCAAGGTGTCCAAAGTGCCCATCATTGCCATGACCGCTTATGCCATGTCTGGAGACCGCGAAAAATGTTTGCAGGCCGGCATGGATGACTACATTCCCAAACCTCTCAACGTGGATGAAACCCTGAGCCTGATCAAAAAATATATGGCCGGCTACAGCACCGAAGACCGCATGGCCCAGGTAAGAAAGGTCTCACAGACCAAACCCTTCATCCCGCTCTATGATATCGTCACCGCCCTGCCGCGTTTTGGCGATGATAAATCGACCTTCTATGAATTTCTGGGAGCGTTCATCACCCATCTGAAGAAATCTGTTTATGAGCTTGAGGAAGCCCTGGAAAACAAAGATGCGAACAAGGCCAATTTCCTCAGCCACAGCATTAAGGGCGCAGCCGGCAATTTTGAGATCCGCTCCATCCGCGAGCCGGCCTCCAGGATCGAAGAGATCACCAAGAAGGGATCATTGGAAGGCTGCATGGAAATGCTCGACCAGATCAAGGCCATCATCCCCATTTTGGAAAAGGATTACCGCAAGAACCTGCCAGGCGCTACAAAATAATTGGTTGTTTTATAAGAACA
This sequence comes from Anaerolineaceae bacterium, assembly GCA_034933225.1. Classification (GTDB taxonomy): domain Bacteria; phylum Chloroflexota; class Anaerolineae; order Anaerolineales; family Anaerolineaceae; genus UBA6107. The sequence goes on from JAYFNV010000112.1 coordinate 1,589, forward strand.
ACGGCAATACTGAAGCAAGGAGCATTACGATCAAAGCAGCTCCGGGGATCAACACAGCCCAGAGCTGTTTCATTTTGTAAGCCTCACGCAGCAGAAAATAGCCAAACAGACCCGGCCAACTCAGTACCAGCCCAACCCAGGCCAGGAGGGTGTGCAGCGGCGCCCAGAAGACCCTCTGCGAAATAGAAGGCGCGAGAAGCGCTATCAGCCCCAGGACGGCCGAAATCAAGGTGGTCACCACCAGGGGAATCCCGGCTGCACCCACCTGCCCGGCCAGGGATGCATAATTGATCGGCTGACGGGTAAAGGCTAACACAAATGAAAACAATGCCATAAAGATGGACCAGACCAACAGGCTGTTGACAGCCGCTTCTTCCAGCGCCCACAGGTAGATAGAGAGCGACGCGCCGGTCTTCACCAGCAGCAGCTTCTGTACCAGCGTGGCCAGGAAAAGCGCAAAGATCACCAGCAGTCCATCCATAAAAGCCGGCGCCGTTTCAGAAAAATAGCGGCGCGGATGGCGCAAGAGCTGCGGAAGCCTTTTAAAGGCAAGGCTCAAGGGAGCCATAAAGTTCATAAGTTTACTCATAGAGTTCATTAAAACAGTTTCTTGCCCTGGCGTCAATTTTTCTGCGCTCTGGAAGCGAGCAAAGCCTTTAAGGTATAATCTATCCAGATTATTTGGAGGATTCATGGAAATTACCTGGTATGGACATTCTTGTTTTAAAATGACCGAGCGTGGGCTGGCAAGTGTGGTCGCCGATCCCTACGATTCAAAACTGATCGGGTACGAACCCCTGAAATTAAAAGCCGACATTGTAACGGTCAGCCACAACACACCAGGGCATAATTACACTACAGCCGTCAAAGGTGACGCGCATGTGCTGGATGGTCCAGGCGAATTTGAGATCGGTGGTGTATTCATCACCGGCATCCAATCTAACGGACATGTCAAAAAAGGCGACAATGAGCTGCGCAACACCCTGTTCCTCTTTGATTTCAACGGCATCAACGTTTTGCACCTGGGCGATCTCAACCGCATCCCTTCACAATCTGAGGTGGAAGATTTTGGCCCCATCCATGTAGCCCTGGTCCCTGTGGGCGGAGGCGGCGCCTTGAACGCCCTCAAAGCCACTGAGATCATCTCATTGCTGGAACCGAACATCGTCATCCCCATGCATTACGCCACTCCGGCCACCGGTGAAACCGTTCTAAAACTTGATCCCATTGATAAGTTCCTGAGCGAAATGGGCTTAAGCAATGTAGAAAAACTACCTTCTCTCAAAGTGGCCTCGGCTTCCAGCCTGCCCGATGAGACCAAGGTGGTCTTGCTTGAATATCAGAAGAACAGCTAGGTTCAGGAGTTTGCCGTGACCGTAAAACTGATCATGACCTGGGATATCAAAGCCGAGCACGAACAGGAATATTTTGAATTTGTGATCCGCGAGTTCATTCCCGGCATTCAACGCCTGGGCGCAGAATTGACCGATGCCTGGGCTACCGTCTACGGCAGCGGCCCGCAGATCACCATTGGCGCGCTCCTGCCAACAGTGAACCGTGCCCGCCAGTTCCTCAGCTCCCCCGAATGGGAAGGCCTGTTCGATTCTTTGAACACTTACGTGCACAACTTCAGCCAAAAAATGGTCGAAGCGCGCGGCGGATTCCAACTTTAACCCCTTATGAATGAACTTTTTGGCCAGAAGTTATTGGCCTGGTACAAGATCAATGCCCGCAGCCTGCCCTGGCGCGGGCATGCTGATCCATATGCCGTGTGGGTGTCTGAGATCATGCTTCAGCAGACCCGCGTGGATACGGTGATCCCCTACTTCCTCAACTGGATGAAGCGCTTCCCCAGCATCAAAGTCCTGGCCGAAAGCGACGAGCAAGATGTGCTCAATGCCTGGGAAGGGTTGGGCTATTACAGCCGGGCGCGTTCTTTGCTCAAAGCTGCCCGCCAGCTCAACGATGCCGGCCTTAGCCAATTGCCGCAGACCCGCGCTGAGTTGGAAAAGCTACCCGGTCTGGGGCGTTATAGCGCCGCCGCCATTGCTTCCATGGCCTTTGGGCAAGATGAGGCGGTGCTGGATGGCAACGTCAAACGCGTGCTCAGCCGGGTCTTTAATATCGATATAGTGGCGGATACCCCTGCCGGAGAGAAATTCTTCTGGCAAAAGGCAGATGAATGCATGCCCCGCGGCCAGGCCGGTGATTACAACCAGGCGGTGATGGACCTGGGCGCGACCATCTGCACACCCAGCAACCCTGCCTGCGCGCGTTGCCCAGTGAACGACCTGTGTGAAGCCAACCAACTGGGTCTGCAAAGCCAGCGTCCACTGATGACGGAGAAAAAGCCTATCCCCCACTGGTTAGTGGTGGCAGCGGTCATTGAGCGCGACGGCAAGGTCTTCATTGCCAGGCGGCCTTCCCAGGGTCTTCTGGGCGGCCTGTGGGAGTTCCCGGGCGGCAAGGTAGAGGCGGGTGAAGCCATGCCAGAAGCGCTGAGACGCGAGATCCGCGAGGAACTGGGCACAGAGGTCAATGTTGCTACAGAGATCGGTACCTACAAGCACGCCTACACCCACTTTAAGGTCACCCTGCACGCCTTCCACGCCAGCCTGAACGGAAAAGAGCCCACTGCCCTTGAAGCCAGTGAGCTGCGCTGGGTGCTGCCCTCTGAATTGAATGATTACCCCATGGGCAAACTGGACCGCATGATCTCCAATGATCTGGTCCTCAAGAAGTGACCTCTCCCTCTATGGGGATTTGCTGATCTTGTAAAACAGTGAAATGAATACCTTAAATAAAAACTCCTGGTTTTAGCCAGGAGTTTGTTGTTTTATGCTTTGACTGCGTTGACGATGACCATGGGTTTGCGGCGGGTCTCGGCGAAGAGATAGTTGCTCACCGCCTGTTCCACGTCCCTTTGCAGGTTACCATTGGCCTTGGCAGCGGTCTCGCTGATGCGTTTGCGCAGGCCGTCCATCAGATCTTCAGCGTCGCGCATCACAATGAAGCCCTTGCTCACCAATTCCACCGGGCGGGAAATTTTGCCGGTGAATTTATCGATGGCCAGGTTGACAATGATGATGCCTTCTTCTGAGAGCATCTCACGTTCCTTCACCACATCAGGACCAACATCGCCCACACCAGAACCATCTACGAACACGTAGGAGGTCGGGATGGGTTTGCCCTGGCGCATTTTGCCTTCAAAGAACTCCACCGGCTGTCCGTTGAGGAGGACGGCGATGTTCTGCTTGGGAATGCCCACTTCGGCGGCCAGACCGGCATGACGTTTGAGCTGGCGCAGCTCTCCATGGATGGGGATGAAGTACTTGGGCTGGGTAAGGTGCATCATCAGTTTCATCTCTTCCTGTGAAGCATGTCCGGAGACATGCACAGGAGCGATTGGCTCGTAGATCACTTCAGCACCGCGCTCAAACAGACGATTGATGGTGCGGCTGACGTTCTCTTCGTTGCCCGGAATGGGATGAGATGAAAGCACAACCGTATCGCCAGGCTTTAGATCAAAGGTGCGGTGAGAGCTGGTAGAGAGCTTGCCCAAAATGGAGCTGGGTTCGCCCTGTGAACCGGTGACCATAATGACCACTTCGCGTTCACGGCGGTTGACCGCTTCTTCCAGGCTGATGATATTGGCATCTTCCACTTCAAGATAGCCCAGTTTGCGTGCGATCTTGACGTTATCTACCATGCTGGTGCCGGCAAATGCGATCTTGCGACCGTGGTTGCGGGCGGCATCTGCCACTTGCTGTACGCGAGAGATGAGTGAGGCAAAGCTGGCGATGATGATACGGCCTTTGGCTTCACGGAACACTTTATCAAAGGCGGCGTCCACCACGCGTTCTGAGGGCGTCCAACCGGTTCGTTCAGCATTGGTGGAATCGGCCAGCAGAGCCAGCACACCACGGCGCTGCAGTTCGGCCAGTTTGGCATAATCGGTCGGCCAGTTGTCCACAGGGGTGTGGTCAAACTTGTAGTCACCGGTATGCACAATCAATCCGGCCGGGGTATCAATGCCCAGTCCCACAGCATCAGGAATTGAATGGCAGACATGGAAAAAATCCACCTTAAAGGGGCCGATCTGGCGGGTGTCACCGGCGTGGATGGTCTCGAGCTGAGCCCGATTGACCATGCCATTGCGTGCCAGTTTGACTTCCAGCAAGCCCTGAGTAAGGGGAGTTGAGTAGATTGGAGCCGAGATCTCGTCAAGCACATGGCGGATGGCTCCCGTATGGTCTTCATGACCATGCGTGATGATAATGCCCTTCACTTTGTCGCGTCGGGCTGCGATATAGCTCATATCGGGGATGATATAGTCAATTCCCAACATGTCGCTTTCGGGGAACATTAATCCGGTGTCTACGATCAACAATTGCTCGTTGTATTCGTACACCATCATATTTGCACCCACTTCCCCCAGACCCCCCAGGGGAATGATCTTTAATGGATGATTCTTCATTCGATTGTAACCTTCCTTATTGCAAATCCGGTTGTCTGTAGATCAGACAGCGGACAACAGTTCAAATTAAAAACCCTGGCATTTAACCTTCTGGCCAGGGTTGGGTTATACAGCTAAAGATTGAAAATTTCTATTTCTTTACTACAGTAATTGATAGAAGCATTCTGCCAGTTCAAGTGAGCAACCCACCCAAAACAATAATCTTAATTGGTGTAATTATACCTTAATATCGTTAATTCTTTATAAGAGAACTAGGCAGTGGGTCTTCGGCCGTACAAGGTCTCGCGGATCTGTACGATCTGTTTGCGCAAGCGGTCATCGCGCTCGATCATATCAGCCACCTTTTCACAGGCGTAGATTACAGTGGTGTGGTCGCGGCCTCCCAGCACTTCGCCGATCTGAGGCAGCGAAACGTTGGCTTCTTCGCGCAGCAGGTACATCACCACCTGGCGCGGCAAAGCGGCTTCTCGGGTGCGTTCCCGGCTGAGCATTTTTTCTTTGGAGATGCCAAAGGCAGAGGCCACCACATCCATTACCCGTTCGGGTTCCAACTGGTTGTGCTGCGGCAACAAGTCGGTCAGCGCCACCTCAGCCATATCGCAGGTCAGAGGTTTACCGCGCAGGTCTGCATAAGCTACCACGCGGGTGAGGGCGCCTTCCAGCTCACGAATGTTGGATTGGAAGTTGTGGGCAATCATGTCTACAATATCCTGAGGCACTTCGCGGTGCATGCGTTCAGCTTTGGAGCGCAAAATGGCGGTACGGGTCTCCAGATCTGGCGCCTGGATATCTGCAGTCAGACCCCATTCAAAGCGGGAGCGTAGACGTTCTTCCAGCGTGGCCATAGCCTTGGGAGGCCTGTCAGAGGAAATGACGATCTGTTTGTCCATACCGTGAAGGGCATTAAACGTATGGAAGAACTCTTCCTGTGTAGATTCCTTGCCGGCGATGAACTGAATATCATCGATCAGCAAAACATCGATCTGGCGGTAGCGATCTCGAAAAGCCTGCGTATTATGGGTACGAATGGAATTAATGAGATCGTTGGTGAACTCTTCTGAGGTCACATAAAGCACCTGCAAACCCTGCATACGGGCCATATTGCCAATGGCGTGCAGCAGATGGGTCTTGCCCAACCCTACCCCACCATACAGGAACAGCGGGTTGTAGGCTTGCGCCGGATTCTCTGCCACGGCCATGCAGGCAGCATGGGCCAGACGGTTGGAGGAACCCACCACAAAATTATCAAAGGTATAGCGGGAATTGATGACCACCCCATTGGAAGGGGTCGCCTTTATTGACGATTGACTGTTGATGGATGTAACGCTGGTCTGCACCTGCACTGGAGCAGTTGTTTCAGCTTCAGTATTGGCGTAATCTTTGTGATGGACAATGAACTCCACTTTTTGAGGAGCATCCATCAAGCCGGTCAGCAAACGTTCCACGGTACTGGTCAAACGTTTTTCCAACCAATCGCGGGCAAAGGCATTTTGCACCCCGATGGTAAAAGTTTCCCCTTGATGACGAACTACTTCAGCACTACGAACCCATGTATCAAAGGAGGCTTTGGACATTTCCATTTGAAGTTGGCCGGTGGCCGCTTGCCACGCAGACTCTGCATTCATGAATCCGATCCTCCTTATTGTAAGATATCCCCACCGGGGAGAATTAAGAAAAGGGACTTTAAACCCACAGTAGCTTCTCCTGTGGGTCTATATATTTACCTCTAAGTTGTTGCTTTTTCTGATACTAATATCAGGGTCGGTGATCCAGCACCCTGCCGAACCGATGTAAACATTCTAACAGAAAGAAATGGTCAGAACAAGACGAATACCCTACGTGCGGTTAAAGAAAGTTTCTTTTTTAAGAATATTAACCTTAAAGGAACTTTTATAAATCACCAAATCTCAGTGTCGCTTCCGATTTTTATTGACCGCTTCCGTAGGGGACACTCGCCTGACACCCCCCCATATGTTGGGTTTTTAAGCGAATATCGGCCTATACTTCTGTATATAGTTAAAAATTACAAAAATAATATATTAACAAAAAAGGCCTATCCCGAACGGTCATTATGCAAAATATTGAATCGTTCTAATTTAATGTTCATAACCTGTTACTTACGACCATTTGTTTAGACAATACATCCTGTTCCAATCTAGAACAGGATGTTGTTTTGAGCTAACCAATCTTTACTTGCATGAGCCTGGCCGCGCGCCGACCGATCTCGACGGCGAAGTTTGTGCCGCGGTCCCAGGGGTAAACCTGCGACATGCTGGCGAAGTACAGCCCTTCGATGGGCGTCTGCAGAGTGGGGATGTTGCGGGAGTGGTTGACGAAGGGCACCGGCTGAGCGTAGCTTTCGCGGAACAGCCAGGTTTCGTTCACCCAGTCAGGGTCAAAATCAGGGTTGATCTTCTTAAAAGTAGGCAAAAAGCGCTCCACCAATTCTTCTTTGCTCATGCTGAAGTACTCATGGCCATTTTCCAAATAGTCACCGCAATAGATGAGGTGCTCATTGTTGTAATGTTCTTTGTCCATAAAGTTGGTGTGTTCCACCAGGGCCAGGAAGGGATACCCTTCCTTTTTGGGCAGGTTATACCAGTAGTATCCCTCGCGCGAGAGTTGATGTTTGAGCGACACCACCATCACCACTGCGCCCAGGTTCTTGAGCTCCAGCAGGCCTTTCAGGTATTCCTCGCCGAGTGCAGGGGCCATTTTAGCCAACGCTGCCGGCGAAATGGTGACCAGTACCTGGTCAAAGGCTTCTTTGCTCTCAGCCAGGGTCAGCTCTACCGATTCCTCCACGCGCTCAATATGGTCAATGCGCGTGTTGTAGCGGATGTCGACGCCCTTCTTCTTCAGAGCCTCGGCAAAATCCTGGGCAAATTGTTGGAAACCACCTTCGTAAGTGGCCAGGCTGGTAGTACGGGCGTGCATCCGTGCCCACATCCAGGCCATATTCACCTGTGGGGCAAACCGTTCGCCAAACTTGCCGATGAGCATGGGTTGCCACATCTCGGTATATACTTTGTCGCCAGCCCACTTACGCATCCAGGCATCCACTGTGGTCTTTTCCATGGGTTTCCAGTTGTTGGTCAGGCGCAGATACACCCCTACCAGGCCAAAGCGGATCTTGTTGATACCCCAGCCCAGGCCGGGGTACAGAATGGCTGCCGGGATGGAGTCGAATGGGTAGAATTTGTTTTTGTAGAACATCACCGTCTTTGGGGTGCGGATGATGACTTTGGAGGTTAGCCCAAGCTCTTCAAAGAGTTTGAACATCTCTTTGTCTGAGGTAAACCAGTGATGGTAGAACTTTTCCAACGGCCAGTCCCATTCCGGTTTCTTAAAACCAGAGGCCAGGCCACCGGGATGATCTGACCCCTCAAAAATGGTTACCTGGTTGCCTGCTTTGACAAGATCCAAAGCGGCAGACATGCCCCCAAATCCAGCCCCTACGATCGCAATTTTCATATTGAAATCCTAATTAGAAAGTGTTTCGTCCGGCTTTTGCGGTGTCTCTGGGGCCTCGGCCGTCTCAGCCCGCAGGGCGTCCGTCCATTTGATGCCCTCACGTGCCATAAAGTAAGCACCCAGCACGGTAATGGGCACCCACAGAGCCACATGCAGCACCAGCGTGTAACCGGTGGCAACCGCCTGGTTGACCCCTGCTGCGGTGAGGATGACAATGCCGGGCAGATCAAAGGTACCGATGTAGCCGGGAGCCGCCGGAATAGTGGTGGCCAGGTTGACCACACCGTTCATTAACATCAAAATAAAGAAACTTACCTCAAAACCAAAGGCATGCATCACGAACCAGTATTTCACGGTCTCGAGCAACCAAATGATCACAGAAGTGACAAAAACCATCAAAATATTGCCAGGGGTGCGCAGAGATTCCAGCCCGTCCAGAAAACGGTTCATCACACCCAGGCTTTTTTCGCGCAGCCGAGCCGGCATCAGATGAACGATGAGCCATTCAAAGAATTTGGAGCTTACACGCGGGAACATGGCCGCCAGCAAAAAGACCAACAAAGCGCCAAAGAAAGCCACGCTGCCCCAGATAGCGATCTCCTGGATGGTGAGCTTCCAACTGCCAATGGGGATGGACACAGTAGACAACTTGGCCAACTGGGCCAGATTGACAAACACGAAAGCCAGCATCACCACACCATCAAAGATGCGTTCTACAATGACGGTTGCAAGTGAAGCAGAAATGGGTACCCCTTCGCGGCGTTTCAAGATCACCGCGCGCAGGACCTCTCCGGCTCTGGCAGGGTAAATGTTGTTGCCCATGTAGCCGATACAGGTGATGGGGAACATCACCCGGGTCGGAACCGCTTTGATGGGTTTGAGCAGGTAATGCCAGCGCCAGGCGCGTACCCAAACCGCCACAAAATACACGGCGATGCCGGGCAGAATCCACCAATACACAGCATGCGAAATGGTTGTCCAGAAATCGCTTAAATTTAATTTATTCAGTGCCAGCCACAAAAAGACCACACTGATTATTACACCCAGCCAAAATTGCCATCTTTTCATGAGTAAATTCTACCATGAACTCAAATTGCAATTGATCTGGCAACTTCCCCTCTTGTCAAATAGACGAATATCTATATAATAAAAGTATGTCTGACCTTGATTCCGTTGAGTTCGCAAAAGTTCTTGCCGATGAAACTCGCCAGCAGATCATGAAGATCACCTGTTGCGAATGGCGTACGGTGAATGAGATCGTGGCTTATCTAGAGGTCACCCAGCCGACGGTTTCTCACCATTTGGCCATTTTGCGCGAGGCGGGTCTGGTTCTTTACAAAGAAGAAGGCAAGCAGACCTTTTACACCCTCAACCGCGACCTGGTGACGGTGTGCTGCAACCGCCTGGTAACCAAGTTCTCCAGTTCTTTGGAACAGCCCGATAAGTGCTGTTAGTTTTTTTTTGCCTTTACATATAGACAACCATCTATCTGAACAGGACACAAACCATGACCAAGATCATTAGTGTACTTTCTGCTCCACCCACCCTGTATTCTGCCACCCCAGAGTTGACCTTTTCTGACCATTGGGATCATTTTCTGGCCAGGGTGGGTTACCATCGCGGCGATCACCGCGTGCTGCCTGGCCTTTACCGCCTGGGCAGCCCGGATGAGACCAGCCCGGTCTTTGTCTCAGCCAATTACACGCTCAGCTTTGATGCCCTACGCTCCGCGCTGCGCGGCATCAACGGCTACATTCTGGTGCTGGACACCAAAGGGATCAATGTTTGGTGCGCGGCAGGCAAACACACCTTTGGCACCCGTGAAATCGTACGCCGGGTCAAAGAGACTCAGCTCGCCAGTGTGGTAAATCACCGCAAGCTTATTTTGCCCCAGTTGGGTGCGCCGGGCGTCGCTGCCCACGAAGTTCGTCGCTTATGCGGTTTTACGGTGGAATACGGCCCAGTGTTGGCGTCTGACCTGCCTGAGTACCTGAAGACGCATCAGGCCAGCCCGGAGATGCGCGAGGTCAAATTCCCGCTGCATGACCGTCTGATCTTGACCCCCGTAGAAGTGACGATGACCTTTCTGCCCATGTTGGGTGCTGCTGTGGTCGCCTTCCTGATAGGGGGCTGGGCATACGCCCTGGCCGTCCTCACCGCCGTTCTGGGCGGCACAGTGCTCTTCCCCGCTCTGTTGCCCTGGCTGCCCAGTAAAGACTTCAGCAGCAAGGGCGGATTTTTGGGGATGGTCCTTTCTCTGCCCTTTGTCCTGTGGGTGCTCAGCGCTCATGTTGGTTGGAGCTGGTACCGCCAATTAGGTCAAAGTCTGGGATATTTGCTGGCGCTGGCTGGCAGTGTGGCTTACATTTCACTCAACTTCACCGGCTCCTCTACCTTTACCTCTCGTACTGGTGTGAAGAAAGAGATCTATACCTACATCCGCCCCATGGCAATCAGCTTTGGGGTCGGCATCGTGTTACTGATCGTATTTGCTTTCGTGCGCTGATCGAGGACCCATGTTCAATTCTTATCAAGAAAACACCCTTCAACTGAATCAGGAACTTTGCAACGGCTGCACCCTGTGCGTGATGGTCTGCCCCCACCATGTATTTGAAATGCAGGCCCACAAAGCCAGCATCGTGAATTACAGCCAATGCATGGAATGTGGCGCCTGCAAATTAAATTGTGCTGCCGGAGCAATTGAGGTTCACAGCGGTGTTGGCTGTGCCTCTGCCATGATCCGGGCTTCCCTTACCGGAAAGCCCGAAACCTGTTCTTGTTGTTAATTTCCTTTGGCAGTTTGGATGGACTGGTAAAGCCACTGGCTCCACTCATCCAAACCGGTTCCTTTTTTGCAGGAAACGCTGAAGATCTTGATCCTGGGGTTCAACTCATGGGCACGCCGGCTGAGCAACTCCAGATCAAAATCTGAATCTTCCAGATAATCCACCTTGTTCACGATCAGCACATCGCAGACCGAGAACATCAGCGGATATTTGAGGATCTTGTCATCTCCTTCTGGCACACTCAAGATCATCACCTGCAGATTGGCACCCAGGTCAAATTCGGCCGGGCAAATGAGATTGCCAATGTTTTCGACAAAAAGCAGATCGATCTTGGCCAGGTCCAGGGTATCCAGCGCGGCGGTGAGCATGGGGGCATCCAGGTGGCAGGCGCCGCCGGTGCGGATCTGCACGGCATTCACGCCCTCGGCCTGAACCTTTTTGGAATCCACGATCGATTCAATATCCCCTTCCACTACGGCAATGCTGAGCTTCTCGCGCAGGCGGCGGATCGTCTGCACTATGACGCTGGTCTTGCCGGCGCCAGGGGAAGCCATCAGGTTCAGTAAAAAAGTTCCGCTGCCCTTCAAGCGTGTGCGGATCACATCTGCCTGATCTGCGTTTTCTGAAAGGATGCTTTCTTTCACATCGATCAGTCTGATCTTGTCTGTCATTTCACCTCCAACTGTTCCACGATCAATTCTCTTCCATTCACCAGGTCATACTCAAAGCTGTCACAACGGCTACACAGGATCTTTTTGTCCTCCTGCAAATTGGCAGTAAAGCGCTCTCCACACTTGCGGCATTCAAACAAGACCGGGATCTTGCGCACATGGATGCTGGCACCTTCTGCCTTTGTCCCTTTGCTGATATGGTCAAAGTAGCGCTGGATCCAATCTTCTTCCAGATTGCGCATTTCACCAATAGCCAGATGGATGGCAATCACCCTGTGACCGCCATGCTGCTCGGTGTGGTCGAGTGCTAATTTTAAGATGCTCTTTGTAACTGCCAATTCATGCATGCGGGTCTCTTTTCAGCGCCTAGACTTTCAGATCCAGGCGGCCATTGACCAGGAAGTACTCCTGTACACTACCCAACATGGGGCGGGTCTGCTTGATGGAAATGGCGTTGGTGGAGCAATGGGTCTTACAGATACCACAACCTACACAATAAGACTCATTGATGACCGCTTTACCCGTCTCAGACATGGTAATGGCAGCCTGCGGGCAGGGTTCAATACAGGTCTCGCAACCGGCGCAAAGTTCTTCATCTACCACAGCCGTCCAACCAGAAGAAGTGAAGCGTTTCTTCACATCCCGTGAGGCATTCTTTGAAAGGTTAAGACCCACACAGCAACACGGGCAGCAGAAGCACATTTCAACGAAGTTTTCCATGGTTTTGTTGGAAAAGCCCCAGATATATTGTTCCACTTCCACCCACAGCGCCTGACCGATCAATCCGAGCTCTGCAGCCTTATCCACGCGCGCCAGAGCGTCATCCAAAGAGATCTCATAGCCGATCTTATGATCTACAATGGTGCGGCCACTGTTGCTGAGGAAGAGACAGCAAACATCTTTGGGAAACTCCGTGCAGTTATTGGCGTCGCGGCAGATGCACGCGTTGCTCGAGGCGATATAGCTGGCTTTACGCAACAGGTCTTTGACCAGGTCAACGGGCAGCACCACGCTCTCGGCTTTGTCGGTTACATCCACGTTTAAGTTGTAGATGGTGCCGTGCGAATAGGTAGATTGTTCCGGGGTGAACTTCATCAAGCGTTTATAGATGGGGCCAAATACCGGTTTTTCCATGTATTTACTGCCCGCTACGATCATCTTGAAGACTTTCAAGATGGGTTTCCAGGTGGCGGGGCGGACGCCCACCTTATCGAGGATCCAATCAGAGATCCCCAACCAGCTTTTCTTGACCGTGTAGATCGGTTTTTCTACTTTTGTTTCCGGAAGTTGATTCATCATTTGAGCACCTCGATTAATGGTTTTTTTCTGCAAGCTCTTTGATCTTCAAGAGCATTGCCTTACACATAACGAAGGATGGCACCCCTAAAAAGACCTTGACCAGTTGCAGCGGCAGGCCAGAGAAGGGTTCAAAAACAGCATCACAGCGGGTAAAGAAGCGGGTTTTATTACCCTCCACCGGAACCAGAATAAAGCTCCAGCTCCAGGCAAAATACTTGAGCCCAAAAGGTGGCACTAAGGCAAACGAACCCTGAAATGCAGAGGGAGCACGAGAGTCTGAAACGGTGGCAATGAATCCGTCTTTCTTGTAGCTCTTCACCTCAGAACCGATGCCGTTTTGGTTATAGAAGATGTATTCCCCCACGTACACATTCTGACACTCATCCACTACGTAGAAGGTGTTGTACATATGAACGCTAAACAAACGCTCCAGCCAGTCGAAGGCGTAGAACCCGGCCCGGCGCTGACCCAACTGGGCTAGATACGGCCAGACCGCGCTGGGAGGGGCATCTACCGTGACGGCCAGGGTGCCGCGCAGACGGTTGCTTTCGCCGCCCAGCAGCTCATCACCTGGGTAGACTCTAGCTTTTTCTTCTTCACTGGGCTGTTTGCTGAATCCGAAGTACAGCAGCCAGGCCAACAACAAAACACCGGCTATGACCACGCAAATGAATGCGAACCAACCGGGATGGATGGATATGAATGTTTGTAATGGGCTCATGCTTTCTCCTGCTTTGCCAAGATTTTATTTGCAGCGTAAATACCAGAAATGGCAGCCGGCTCCAACCCCAACCCATTGTGATCGCCTGCCACGTAAAGACCGTTGCCCAACTCCTGCTCCATAAAGGCTCGTCCCATAATGTACATGGCCTTTTCCCAGGCAAGGTACTGGATCAGCTCATGTTTCTCAAAGAAGCGCGTCAGGTCGGCGTTGTCTTCTCTGGAATAGACCAGGTAGCTGCCGTCATGTTCGCGGGAGATAAGCATAAAGGGGGAAGAGTAAGGGAATAAATTAAGGGTAAATTTTCGATACTCTGGTTTAAGCATTCCGCGCAGGTGATAAACGTAGATCTTGCATGCCTCGCGGATCTCTGGCAGGTGCAGTAACTGCTGGGTAACAGCAGCCGGGGTCGCAACCACCACATTCTCAGCCTGGTAGACCTCACCGCTTTTGCCGGTGAGCACATACCCGCCATCTTTCAGTTCCAGCAGGGTGATGGAATCCTCGATCAGGTGGGAGCCAAATTTCCGGGCCACTGCTTGTTTATCAAAAACTAGATGCCAGATGGGGGTGATCATACCCATGCTGACGTTGAGGAAATCCAGGGCGTTCATCTGGTCCGTGCTGGCGCCGGTGCAGGCATAGGCAAACTTGGCTACAAAATCATTGGCCACCCGCTGCAAGCCGTGCTCCTTTATCAGACTGGCCGCCGACCGATTGAAAAGGTCAGCCATGTAGGCGTCAGCCTGAAGCGCCTCTTTTTGAGATTGGCTCAGACAGGCTTTTTTAAAAGTGTTGTAATGCCGGGCGAACTCGATCATGATGCCCAGAAAACGGAGCAGTTCCGGCACCAATTTGAGCGTGTGCGCGCTGATCAGCGAGAAGCGTTCACTTTCACTGTTGTGAAAGCAGGCGTCTGCCGGGTTGATCCAGGTACTGGTTTGCACCAAGGCCTTGGCTTTGCGATAGTCTTTCATCACAAAATAGGCTCCGTAGTTGACCTTGTACTCTTCTGAGTACTGGATCCGTCCGCCCAGGTTCTCGCTGATGAGCAGGAACTCCTGGCCGGCCTCGAGCAGTCGCAACGCGCTGGACATGCCCGCAATGCCTCCCCCGATGATGATGGTCTTTGTTTGCTTCATATCTGTGCCGTATTCCTTTCTTGAGAGTATCTATTCATCTATCCCATAATTGGATAGACAGGCAATAAAAAAATCCCCTGCTGCCAGGGGACTTTTTGAGGTCGTTGAATGGGGCAATATCAGGAACAAGTTTCTTGATCAGGGCAATTTTCACAGCGGAATCCAAATTTGCAGGGTAAAAAGCCTTTTTCAAAGGCCAATTCCAATAAGCGATGGTAATCATTAATATGCGCCAGGTTAAGCGAATAAAAAACGGCCGTACCGACCCTCTTGCGATCGATCAGGTCTACAGCGTAAAGGATCTGTAAGTGCTTGGTGGCGGAGGGCTGAGAAATACCCAGGATCCTGGCAAACTCGCTGACGGTGACCGTGTTGGCCGGGTTGGAGCCCATGATCTTCATCATCTTCACCCGTTGCGGGTCAGACAAGGCGCCATTATATTCACAGATCTTGTCGACAAGTCCGAGACTTTTAGGCAAATGAATTTTCCTTTTATGCAGATATGACTATATTACTATAAGGACGACTTTCCGTCAATTGATTTGTGAATTGTTTCGTTAATAAAAACCACCAGCCCATTTGTTGAGCTGGTGGAAGTTGATTTCAAGCTAGTTTAGAAGCCGCCGCCCGTGTACAGGCTGGGATCTGTAGGCGTTTTGCCGGAGGGGTCAACCACGTAAACGGTGTCGCCGTCATTGGCCCAGTTGTAGACCCAATGGGCATCTGCCACCGAGAGGTTCACACAACCGTGTGAACTGGGGTAGCCCAGGTAGGTATTCCAATAAGCAGCGTGCAAAGCCCGTGCATTATCGTAATACATAATGAAAGGTACTTCTTCCAGATAGTAGTAATCTGATTTATCCGACTCAAATGCTCCGGTCATGTATTCATGTTCGATCTTCTTGTAGATCTTGAACGTGCCGGGTTGAGTATAGAAAGGTGCTCCACCTGTTGCCACCAGAGTAGCAAAGACCATTTTGCCTTCGTCGTAAACGGTGAGTACTTGTTCGTACAGGTTCACCTCAATCCAGCGGGCATTGGTCACGCCTTCTGGAGGGGTGGGATGGTTGTAAACACGGGCGATGAAGCGGTGCTCCACCCATTCGTCCTGACCGATCATCACCCATTCCATGTTGTCCACGGTCTTTGAGTCGTAGGCCATGATGATATCCAGACGGTGATAGGTTTTACCAGTCTTTTCGGCAGCGTAGCCGGGTTCTTTATAAGAAGGAGCGTCCTGCAGGATCCAGCCAAAAGTGGCGGCCGGGAATTGTTTGATCAGATAGCCCTGAAAATAAGGGACGCCCACCTTGGTGATGGCATCGCCGCTCAGCCAATCGCCGGTAGAGATCTGGTAAAAGGTACCCTGCTCAGTGGTCTCTTTTTGAGAGAGCGAAACATACTTGATATGCCCGGCTGGCAACTGGTCTTTGACCTTGCCTTCCTGGGCGTCTGCCACGCTGGCGTACAGATTTACAGCCTCATTCACCACCTTGGCGTAGGAAAAGGGAATGATCTGCAGATCCGTGGGCGGGTTGGTCAGCGCGAGCGGTTCAGGGGGAAAAGTGAGGCCTTTTTTGGCCAGGGTATCAATTGTTTCTGCCGGGCCAGCCAGCAAACAATTAGCATTACCGTTCACTTCTTCGCCGGGCAGGCACAAGGCCTGGTCGGCTTTACCGACATCCGCAGAAGCGCTCTGGGCCAAAACCGGGCTGGGTGCAGAAAACGGGAGCAACGAAGCGAACAAGGTGATCCCGATGAAGGTTGTAAATAATTTTTGTTTCAAGTCAGTTCCTTCCAAACAATAATTCTAGACCAATTCTATCGCATTTTTGTTTGATTTTTATAAATATATTTCCAGCACGATCTCGTCGCGCAAGGGAATGCCTTCCAGACCGATCTGTGGGATGGAGGGTTTGATCTTTCTGGCCTGGGTGATGGCATCCGGGTTGACCGCGCAGATATGAAATCCGCGCCGCTGATAAAACCCCAGCGCCAGCAAATTATCGTTGGTGGTGATCAGCCACAAGCGGGTTACGTTCTCTTTTCTGGCCGCTTCGGCCACAGCATCGATCAGTGCGCCGCCGATGCCCAGTTGCGGGCGCAGGCTGTCCAGGCTGATGATCTCGCATTCCAAACCGCGGATCTGATAGGTGACCAGGCCGATCACTTCGCCATTCCAGGTGCATACAAAGCCGGGTAACTGCGCCGGGTAGCTCACCTCGCCGTGGGTCACCATCTCTTCAGCGCCCCAATGCTCCACCACAAACTGACGGATCCAGTTCCGGTCCGAAGGATCAATGGGACGGATTCGCCAGGGACGCATTAACCTTGCTCCTCGCGTTTGTTTTTGGCCTCTTCGGCCATTTCAGCATAGGCTTTATCGCCCAACAGATAACGCAATTCTTCTTCAAAGGTGTCTACCAGTGGGATGGGATGGTCCGCTGTTTGCAGGCAGCTTCCTTCTTCATGCACCATCTCTTCGGTCTCATCCACAGTAATGCGGCCTTCGTCGTCCAGGTCCAGCGGATGCAAAATGCAGTAATACGGTTTGAAGCGCCAGGGATGCATACCGTTGGCCATGGCGGCCACTTGCAGGGCGCACTTGCCATCCGTCAGGCAAAAGATACAGGCGGTTCCGCCATAATGTTCAGGGACGGTCTCGACGGCAGTATGAACCACCAGTTTGCTCGGGCTGAACTCGTCTTTGTCGTGATAGCTGGCAAACCAGTCGGCCGGCGATTCACGACCCGGCAGCATATGCGGAGCGATCAAGGCTGCGTTGGATAAAATATCATCCATTTCGCGTTCATCTGCCCATACTCCAAACACGCAACAGGCACCGTGGCAATCGTGCAGAACACAACGCTGCATGCATTCTGAAGTAAGCATGCGTGGATTGATACGTTTTTCCAGGGAGTTCTTTAAAGGAGTCATTGAAAAGATTTTACCACCTCAATGGAGCGGGTAGTGTTTTCCTGCTCACATTAGGACCTTTGTCAGTTAAGGTGCAAATTGAATTTAAGGTAAAATGAAGAGGGGGTGTTCCCCTGCGTTGATCAAATATTCCATTTTAGGAGACCTGTATGTCTGCTTGGAAGATCTTGCTTACGGATGGACTGGAAGAGAACGGAAAAGAAATTTTGCGCAAATCGGCTGAGGTGGTTGAAAACCCCACCATCAGTGCAGATGAACTCTTGACTGTCGTGAGTGAGTACGATGCCCTCATTGTACGCGGCCGCACCAAAGTAACGGCTGCCGTGTTGGCTGCTGGAACAAAACTCAAAGTTGTGGGGCGTGCTGGCGTGGGCGTTGATAACATTGATCTAAACGCAGCCAAAGAACACAAGATCACCGTGGTCAATTCTCCAACCGCTACCAGTGTGGCCGTGGCTGAGTTGACCCTTGGCATGATGCTCTCAGTAGTGCGTGAAATTCCCCGCGCCGATGCTGGCCTCAAAGCCGGAAAATGGCTCAAAAAGGAATTGGAAGGCACCGAGTTGTATGGCAAGACCCTGGGCGTCATCGGGTTCGGACGTATCGGTTCAGGTGTAGGCGCTCGCGCCAAAGCCTTTGGCATGAACGTCATCTGCAACGACCCCTGCCTGACCCCAGACCAGATCTGCGATTGTGGAGGTGCTCCTGCAACCCTGGAGGATATCTTCACCAAATCCGATATTATCACCCTGCATATTCCGCTCACCAATGACACCCGCGGTATCCTCAATGAGGCTGCCTTTGCCAAAATGAAACAGGGGGTGTACATCGTCTGTGCCGCCCGCGGTGGCGTGATCGATGAAGCCGCTCTGTTGGCCGCATTGAACTCCGGCAAAGTTGCCGGCGCCGCCCTGGACGTGTTTGCCACCGAGCCGCCCGGCCTGACCGAACTGGTGAGCCACCCCAAAGTCATCGGCACCCCGCACATCGGTGCTCAGACGGTGGAAGCTCAAAGCCGTGCCGCTCATGATATCTCTGAGGAAGTACTGGCAGCGCTGGAGGGAAAACCCTTACGCTGGAAAGTTGCATAATTTTTGTTCAAATCTCTAGGAGTATTAAATGGAAGAAAAACTCAATCAATTTAAGCAGTTGCTGGCTCAGATCGCTGATCTCAGCCGGGCAAGTGCACTCTTGGGCTGGGACCAACAGGTCTACATGCCCCACGGCGGAGCAGAAGACCGCGGCAACATTTTGGCCACCCTGGCCGGCCTGACCCACGATATGTTCACCTCTGATGAGATGGGCAAACTGCTCGACGAGCTCAAACCCGTGGCCGCCCAATTGGACCCCGATTCTGACGATGCCTGCTTGATTCTGCGCACCGCTCATGATTTTGAGAAACAGACCAAAGTACCCACCGAAAAAGTGGCTGAATTTGCCCGCGTAACCACCATGGCCGAAGGCGCCTGGGAAAAAGCGCGCGAAAAAGATGACTTCAAATTCTTCCAGCCCGAGCTGGAAAAGATCGTTGAATTGCGCCGCGAATACGCCGGTTACTTCAAACCCTTTGACCATGTCTACGATCCCCTCCTGGACGATTTCGAGCCCGGTCTGAAGACCAAAGAGGTCATCGATATCTTCTCCAAGCTGCGCCCGCAACAGGTGGAATTGCTCAAGGCCATCGCCTCCCGTCCGCAGGTGAATGATGATTTCCTGCACATCCCCTATGACGAAAAAGGTCAGTGGGATTTTGGCGTGGACGTGATCACTCACTTCGGTTTCGATTGGAACCGCGGTCGCCAGGATAAATCGGTGCACCCCTTCACCACCAGCTTTGGCATTGATGATGTGCGAATCACCACCCGCTTTGATAAAGAACGCGCCGCCTCTGCCCTCTTCAGCACCATGCACGAAGGCGGCCACGCTATGTACGAACAGGGCATCGCCCAGTCTCTGCGCCGTTTCCCGCAGGCCACCGGTGCTTCCATGGCCATCCACGAATCACAGTCGCGCATGTGGGAGAACATTGTTGGCCGTTCCCGCCCCTTCTGGAAATTCTTCTACCCCAAGATTAAAGCCATCTTCCCGTCCCAGTTGAATGGCATCTCAGAAGAGACCTTCTACAAGGGCATCAACAAAGTAGAACCCTCCCTCATCCGTGTGGAAGCCGATGAAGCCACCTACAATTTGCACATCATGCTACGCCTTGAGTTGGAGATCGCACTCATGGAAGGCTCACTGGCCGTCAAAGACCTGCCGGAAGCCTGGAACAGCCGCATGAAAGACTATTTGGGCATTGTTCCTCCCACCAACCGCGAAGGCGTTTTGCAAGACGTGCACTGGTCTAGTGGCCTCTTTGGCTACTTCCCCACCTATGCTCTGGGCAATCTTATTTCCGCTCAGATCTGGGAAAAACTCAACCAGGCCATCCCCAACTTGGAGAGCCAGATCGAAGCCGGCAAGTTTGATGAGATGCTGGGCTGGCTGCGCACCAATCTGCATCGCCACGGCGCCAAATTTGAACCGCAGGTCATGGTCAAACGCATCACTGGTACCGGCATCAGCCCTGAACCCTATATGCGTTACCTCACCCAGAAGTTCACCGATATTTACGGTCTCTAGTTTTACTTAACTTACAAAGATGGGGCACGAGTATTCGTGCCCCATCTTCTTTAATATCTGATGTAAAATCTTTCTATGCCCCGACATAAATTTCCACAGATTCTTCTTTCAATATTTCTCCTGGCTGTTTTGCTGGTAGGTTGTGCCAGAGCAACCGCTACCCCTCTGCCCACCTTAACGGCCACGCCTGAACCAACGTTCACCGCCACTGCAGAAAAATCAGCGGCCAGTGACCCGCTACCGGTGACCACGGAGATCGAGCAGAAAACACCCATTGTCTTGGAGCAGCCTACCCAACCAGTGCCTACCGAACTGGCAGAAACATTTAAAAACCAGAAATTTCCGGCCGCGCTTTTGAGCATTTACAACCCCGGCCCCAATTCCAAGATCTCCTCTCCCATTAACATCAGTGCTTATGCTTACCCCGGTGACCAGGGCAAGGTGACCCTGCAACTGATTGGTGAAGACGGTCGCCTGATGGCGGATCAACTCATCAAGTTGAACATTCCTGATTCCGGTTGGGTCTCCTTCTCCACCCAGGTACCCTTTGAGATCAACAGCGCCGGCGAATCTGCGTTGCTGTCCCTGACCACATTTGATGGCTATGGCCGGCGCATCGCCGTCAACAGCGTCCCGCTTCTCCTGCTACAAGTGGGTGATTCTGAGATCGAAGTACCCACCTTCCAGAACGAGCCCATTGTCATCCACCAACCTGGCGCCAATTCCGTCATCAAGGGCGGAACACTGCATATTGAGGGCTACGTTCATCCCTACAGTGCTAACCCGCTCATTATTGAATTGTTCAAGACAAACGGCGCCATTGTAGCTTCCAAACAGGTTATGCACAAATCCCTGCCAGATGGCCAGGATTACGTCAGCTTTTCGGTTGACCTGCCTTATTCCATCAAAGAGAACACGCCGGTGCGTCTCACCATTCGCCAGATCATGGAGAATGCCCCCTTCCTGGATCTGACACTTACAAGCGAGATCATCACCCTGCAACCCTGACCACAAAAAAGGCAGCCTTTCGGCTGCCTTTTCATTTAGTTGGTTACTACTTCCCCGGTAGACACCTGGCTACCAGAATCTAATTGCATGATGGGTTTCAAGAAGAACATCGAAACCCCCATCACAGCGGTAATGAGCCCAGCAGCCCAATACCAGGCGTGCAAGCCAAGTTGATCCACCACCGGGGCTGAGACGAGCATGGCAATTGGCATCATGGCCGAGCACAGACTACCAGAAAAGCCCATCACCCTACCCTGCATCTCAGGTGGAACTTTACTTTGCATAATAGCCATCAGAGGGCCGTTGGCAATTGGGTTACTGATGCCCATAATCACCATCGCCACCACCGCCATGGTAAAAAGATTCACCGGGGTTGCTGCCAACATCACCACCCCTAACCCGATGCCGATGACTCCCACCAGGCTGGTGATCACTTTGCTCTTAAAGCCGCCCCAAACGCCTAGAAGCAATCCACCTGCCACTACCCCAACCCCTACTGCAGATTGTAGAATGCCCAGCTCCCAGACCCCCTGTTTAAAGTATTGTGTCACCAGCAGAGGCAAAAAGGTTTCCACCGGGGCTAAAAAGAAGTTCAGAGCCGCAGCCAGGACAGTGAGCAGCAAAATTCCCGGCCATGCTTTGAGGAACTGAAAGCCTTCGCCAATGTCTTTGAGCACCAGCCTTACATCTAGTTTGGCACCCTGATCTTTGCGAACCGGCTGCGGAATACTTATAAAGAACAAAGGCGTAATAGCAATGATGGCCGTAATAATATCAATGGAAACCACCTGATAAAAAGAGATCAATGACATCAGCAGAGCACCCAGTGGAGGAGCAGCAATGTTCAGCCCACCAGAGATGGCCTGGTTGATGCCCGCTACCCGTGCGAGATGCTTTTCAGGCACCATCATCGACGTAGATGCCTGCATAGCCGGCCAGTGGAACATAGAACCAGCCGCCCGTAGGAACAACACCACAAAGATGTGCCACACCTGCACAAGGTTGGTGGCAAACAAGATGACCAGCACCAGCGTCACCAGCGCGATGGAACCATCTGCCACGATCATCACCACGCGCCGATTCCAGCGGTCAATGAGCGCACCGGCAAATGGCGCCAGCAACACGTTTGGAAGTAAGGCTACAAAGGTAGCCATGGCCAAAATGGTGGCCGAGCCCGTTTTCTGGGTCAGATACCAGACCAGGGCAAACTGCACCAGGCCACTGCCCAACAAGGAAAAAATCTGTGCTCCCCAGATGGGGAAGAATTTTTTCATCCACTTATTTGAATTGCTTAATTCAACATCCATGTTGATTTCCTTATTAAAGTACGTTAAACCCTGCAGGTTGTGCACCTGCCTTCAGTTGGACTAAATTCTGAATTGATTTCGGGCTTTATTCGATGAAAACTTCTACA
Organism: Anaerolineaceae bacterium; assembly: GCA_034933225.1. Taxonomy (GTDB): domain Bacteria; phylum Chloroflexota; class Anaerolineae; order Anaerolineales; family Anaerolineaceae; genus UBA6107. Next base: position 24,140 of record JAYFNV010000112.1, read on the forward strand.
TGTTCGCCGTCGTTATCGTCGTACACATCCACGATACGGCCAGTCTTGCCATTGGCCAGAGCCTCTGCCAGCCGTTCTGCATTCAAGCCTTCCACCTCTGGAGAGAACTTCATGCCCATGCGCAAGCCTGCATTGACCATGCCGAGCGGCAGACGAATATTGGCGCGCACTTTGCCGGTGTACATATCACTCACCCTCACTCGGAAAAAACGCCCGCTCAACCCGGGGATGTTCTCTGCCCGGTCAAACCCGCGCGATTCTGCCGTAGTATTCTTGCTGCTCGTATCCAGGGCCTTCAAAAGCTCGGCGGCCATCTCAGGGGTGATCTTGCCCTCCTGGACCATTTTCAGCACTTTGAGGCGTTCTTCACTGGTAACTATTTTGCACCTCCGTCAGCATCTGCCTGAGGCGCCACATACTTTTCACCGCGCAGACGCGCTTGGGCTTCTTCCCAGCCGATCTTGCCGGTATCCAGGTCTTCCAGGATCTGACGCCGATCTTCAATGGAAAGCGGCTGAGAGAGGTCTTCCTTGCCGGGTTCATACCCTAAGGCGCGGACGATCTCGTTCAGGCGGTTGCGCAGGGTAGGATAAGAGAGCTTCATTTCTTCTTCCATGCGGTTCAGGCGGCCCTCACAGCGCACAAAGGTCAGCAAAAATTGCATCTGTTCCGGGGTTAAATGTCCAAAAGGAGTGTGCTCCACCATGAAGTGCCCTTCAATGGAGGTGTTGCAACTGGTGCAATAGAGCCGGGTCACGGCCAGATCGGCACCGCAAACCGGACATTTACTAATGGTTTTATTCATTTTTGCCTGCTTTCTTCAGCCAACCTTAATTAAATAAAGACTTTTCACAACTAAGTTAAAGATATTTTAGCACGTGATGAATAAAAGTCAATACTTTCTCAAGAATATTTATTATTTTATTAATTTTCTTTGATTATTGGAAGGAAGTACTGAATTCTTTTACTCTGACCCCTGAACAATCTGGCGCCTGCCGCGCAAAAACCAATGTCCCTTTCGGTCTCCTGCATCCTGCGGCGCGCGGTCAAAATAGATCTCAAAGATCTCTCCCCCGTTCACTTCCACGCAAAAATAATAGCGGCCCACTCCCCAGGACCCCACCCTGGAAGCCGAGGCCAGATGTGCCGGCTGCATATTGCGCCCTGAGCGCCCGCGCCGATTAAAATCTTGCCGCTCGCTCAAGATCCTCTTCACCAGGTAAGTCACTTCCCGCCATATAAATGATTGCGGGCAATCCGGTCGCTTTGCATACATCGGCGGCACAGCAAAGCTTACCTCGATCGGTTCGTCAATTAACTCAGAAGGGATGGTTTTCATTTGGGCAAGTTTTCTCTACCCATAATGATAGCGAATTCAGGCCTGTTTGGCAACCTGCGGCTGCTGAAGGGTCAGTTTGGCTGGCTCTTTTTCAAGGTCGAAGTTCATCATATCAAAGAAGGCTTTTACCACGGCGGGGTCAAAACTGCGGCCAGTCTCACAGCGCAGATATTCTATCACCTGCGCTTCCGGTATAGCTGCCCGATAGCTGCGGTTGGAACGCATGGCATCCCACACATCGATCACCGAGAAGATGCGCGCCTCAAGTGGGATCTCCTCCCCCTTTAATCCGCGCGGGTAACCGGAGCCATTCCATTTTTCGTGATGGCAAAAGGGCACCTGTAAAGCGGGATGTAAAAAGGGAATATTCTCCAGGAGATGGTAAGCATATTCAGGATGTTTGCGCATGAACAGGTTCTCGCTATCGGTCAGCGGGCCAGCTTTACACAAAATACTGTCTGGCACGCCCATTTTACCAATGTCGTGCAGCAACACACCGCGCCGGATATGCACATAATTGGATTCGTCCAGACCCATTTTTTGCACCAGTTGCATGGTCAGCTCCGCTACGCGGTGAGAGTGGCCCTCGGTCTCGTGGTTGCGCATTTCCAGCGCCTGCGACCATCCCTCAATGGTGCGATCGTACGCAGAGGTCACCTGGGTCATCATACTGTCCAGGATCAGGTCCACCTGATAGGCCAACACTGCCAGGAACAACAAGCACACGATGGCCAGATACGGAAAGGGTTCCCCCGGAAAGGCCCAAAGAAAATAGGCAACAGAAGCCAGCGACGCACAAACTGCGAAGACGATGGAGCTTTCCCGCTTGCCGGCAAAACTGGCCACAATGGTGGGTAAGGCAAAATTCAGGATCAACTGTTCTTCGTGCCGGATGGGAATGATGGTCAGGCAGGTGTAAAAAGAGATAGCTAAAACCAGGGGGAAGATCTCTTTTTGCGGAAGTTTTTGGTTGATGCGATACAACAATAAATAGATGAACAATAAAACTGCGTCATTGATCAAGAAGAATAAATGCTGCACATCCGGGTTTTGTACGTATTCAACTGTCAAAATGGGGAGAATGACCACCAGCAACAGCTCACTGAAGGTGATCCAGGCGCGGCTGGCCAGGTGTTGGCGAGATTCACGGGAGATCGTTTCGTTGTCTACGAAAAACTTAGCGAACTTAATAAACCCATGTCTCATGGCACGGCTCCTGCCTGCATTGAAAGTATGATGAAGGTCCGCCCTCGAGACATGCAATTTCTCACTGGGCCTTCAACCACTTTTGTTACAAGAACCGTGCCAGGAATTTATTAATTAATCTTCCCACCCATCGGGCTCCAGGTGCACATAAGCCCGATCTACATTCGGAAATTCTTGCAATCTCTCAGCCACTGCATCTGAGATGGCGTGCACCTCGTTGAGTGTCTTTTGTCCATCCACATTGATATGCAGATCCAAGACCATTTTAGGACCTACATATTCAGTCATCAAATGGTGTACCCGGATGACCCCGGGAATCTCTTCTGCGGCCTTCACAAACTCTTCTGCTTCCTCGTGAGTAGCCCCCTTACCGGTCAGGAAACCCAGATTATCGCGCCCTACTGAATAGACCTGTTTGAAGATCCAGGCAGCTACCAGGAAACCCGCAATGGGGTCCGCTAACGGATGGATGAGGCTGGAACCAAGTACACCCAGAAATGCCGCTACAGAGGTCAACACGTCGCTCAGGTTGTCCACAGCGGTAGTTGCCAGGGTGGGGCTGTTTAGCCGCTTACCAATGCTGCGAATGGCCATGAACATGCCAAATTTAATAGCCGCGCTGGCCAGCAAAATATAGGTAGGCAGGTCAAGGGCAATGGCCTCGCCTCCCTGTAAATAGCGTACATAAGAATTGCGTGCTGCTTCAAATCCAGCAAAAGCCATGGAAATGGTGATGATAAGGCCCACCAGGGGTTCAAAACGAGCATGCCCCTGCGGATGGTCCATGTCTGGCGGTTTGATGGCCATCAATAGGCCGATCATCATCAGAATGGAATAAACAACATCTGAGATCGAGTTGGCGGCGTCTGCATAAATAGCTGCACTACCCGTCAGCCAGGCAACAATGCCTTTACTGGAAGCCAGCAATATATTGCCACAAATGGTGATGATAATGGCAATACGGTAAAGCCGGTTTTGATCTTGCTGCGGTTTATAATCTCTTACCCAACGCATTAGTGTAACTCTCCAGGGTTGCACCTTTGATATAACAAAAAACCTCGCAGGCGGTCTCTATTTACTAGAGGCTGCACCTTTGAGGTCGTTGTAATAACAACGCTTCGGCTGGTCAGGCTGAGTGCTCCGTCTGACTGCTTACAAATTTTATCATAATTCTCCCCGATTTTTGTCATCTTCAAATCCCAGCTATGGTAAGATATTTAATAAAGAGTGGATATGTTAAAAAAATGGGTCCTGCAATTCCTGGTCCTCTGCTTGAGCCTGATGGTGATTACTACCGCGCAGGCGGATACTTTGCGTATCAGCCAGATGGAGATCAGCATCTGGCCGGAATACGACCGCCCAGAAACGCTGGTGATCTACCGAATCTCATTTTCTTCTCTTACTGATTTTCCCGCCAGGGTCAGCATCCGCATACCCAGTTCCTCTGGCACTCCCTACCTGGTAGCCATGAAGGACCTGGACGGCCTGCTCTACGATCTTGAATACACACTGGTCAGCGACGGCTCCTGGAACCGCATCGAGTTCATCACTTCCAGCCCCGACCTACAAATTGAGTTTTATGATCCGGTCATCCAACTGACCGATGCCAAACATGAATACGGCTACCGCTGGGTAAGTGATTACCCCATTGATGCGTTGACGCTGGAAGTTCAAAAGCCCAAGTTTGCCACCACCATGACCACCGAACCCGACCTGGGCGTCGGTGTGGTGAACACAGATGACGGTCTTACCTACTATACTGCCGATATTGGCGAGATCAGCCAGGGCGTCATCCTCAATCTGAAGCTTTCTTACCTCAAGACAAACGATGAGCTCAGCGCCAGCTTGATGACGGTACATGCCGTTAACCCAATAGAAAACCAGAACGCCCCCATGTACATTGGCAAGGAAATTCTGCAATCGGTGGTCGAAAACCAGACCCTGACGACCACCATCGTACTGCTGCTAGCGGCGATCTTGCTTTTCATTGTCGTCAGTCTGCTCAGTTCGCGCTTTAATAAGGTGCGGCTGCCCGTGCGTAAAACGAAACCAAACGAAGAGAGTGATCCTGCTGAATCAGTTGAGAAAAGCCAGGTTTATTGCCATCAATGCGGCAAACGAGCCAGACCCGGCGATCTGTTCTGCAGGGTGTGTGGCTCCAAATTGATCCAATCATAAAAATACCGGAGCGGTAAACCGCTCCGGTATCATTTTGTTCAAAATTTCAACCTATTCGATCACAATATCTGCAACTGAGTTCACAATGGTGCCTGGCCGGTAAGGATACTTTTCTACATCTTCCATGGTAGAAACGCCGCTCAACACCAGGATGGTTTCAAGCCCACTCATCACACCCGCTACAACATCAGTATCCATGCGGTCACCCACCATAACGGTGTTTTCAGAATGCACGCCCAGATATCGCATGGCGGTGCGCATCATCAAAGGGTTGGGTTTGCCCACAAAGAAAGGCGCTTTGCCGGTGGCTTTTTCGATCAGCGCTGCCATGGCGCCAGTGGCCGGTACAATGCCAGATTCGATGGGGCCGGTATTATCTGGGTTGGTGGCAATGAACAAGGCGCCATCGTTGATGAGGCGAATAGCCTTGGTGATGACCTCAAAATTATAAGAGTTCACTTCGCCCAAAACAACATAATCGGGCCGCGAATCAGTCTGAACATAGCCTACATCATGCAATGCCTGGGTAAGCCCTGTTTCGCCAATTACAAAGGCAGTCCCATTTGGACGTTGATTTTGCAGAAAACGAGCGGTTGCCATGGCGGAGGTGAAGATGTTTTCTGCAGGCACATTCAACCCTGAAGATCTGAGGCGATATTCCAAATCCCGCTGCGTATAAAGCGGATTGTTAGTCAAGATCAAGAACTTGGTATCCGTCTTGCGAAGTTTTTCAATAAACTGGTCCGCACCCGGAATCAACGCCTTGCCTTTGACCAGAACGCCATCCATATCGATCAAAAAATTCTTTGTCATAAGTAATCCTTAAAGAAGATAGATTGATTTTAGCATTAACCCGGGAGAAAAACACGAAAACACTTTGCAACTGCATAATTGGCGACCCTTATCACCCCCTGAAGATGATTTCTCTCCAGTTCGTATAAAATGAAATCGGGTATAATCAGACGCGGAGTCATCAGCCAGGAAGAGGTTTGAGTGCCTAAAAAGCGCGCCATTGAAGACCTTTCAAAAGAAGATCTGCGGAATCTACTGATTGAGAAAAGTCAGAAAGACCGTGAAGCGCGCATCGCAGCCTACCGCAGAAGCGGCCGTGTGATCGACGCGGAAGAATCTTCCACACCTGCCATGACTCGCATTCCAACCGTAGAGAACGATTTTGATCTGGTGGAATCCGGGGTACGGCAACGTGCCCGCAGCCGCAAGAAAGAATCGCTGGACCGTTTTTTGATGGCGGTGGAGATCATCGGCGTCATAGGTCTGGTTGCAGTATTTATCTACGGGTTTGGCGTCCTTAACAATTTGAACAGGCAAGTCTCAGAATCTCTGGTGCAGCCCACGCTCACCCCAACCGCCATCATCACCGCCATTGTGCTGCCTTCGGGCCACACCCCGCCGGTAGATGGCAGTGAGGTGACCTTTAATGAGTCTGAGATCCCGGAACACCTGCGCCCGCTGATGCAGAGCCTGGCCAACCTCCCCGTACCCACTGCTGGACCGCAGCAAGCCATCCGCTTGCAGATTCCAGCCATCAAGGTGGATGCACCTGTTGTTCAGGGGGACGGCTGGGATCAGCTCAAAAAAGGCATTGGTCAACATGCCGGCACGGCCGATCCGGGCCAGACGGGCAACCTGGTGCTTTCTGCCCACAATGATGTCTTTGGCGAGATCTTCCGTGATCTCGATCAATTGAAAAAAGGTGATTCCATCGTGGTCTACACGGCGGCGCGGGCGTATACTTACATTGTCACAGATACCCAGGTAGTAGAACCCACCCGTGTGGATCTGATGGCAGCCACGCCAGACGCCACCATTACCCTCGTCTCTTGTTACCCGTACCGGGTAGACAACCAGCGTATTGTGGTGAGCGCAGAATTACAAAAGAATTAGGCTATTATTTCTCTTAAGGAGAGTCCTCATGGCAACAAAAACCAAAAAACGTTCAGTATCCAGCACCCCTGAAACCAAAGTCGTTGAAAGCAAAACCGCTGCCAGAACTGGTGCCCGCACCTTTGCCCCTGATTTCAGTGCAGACATTGAATACACCAAGCAAGACCTCAAGAAAATTGCTTATCTTGCCGGTGCTTTCTTTGTGATCTTGATCGTTCTGTCCTTCATCTTGCGTTAGGTAAATTCCCACCGCCTCGGCGATTGGGTTAATCTCTTGCAGGTCAACAAAGGAGAGTGTCATGTCTCATATGTTTGTGCCGGGTCCCGTTGATGTGGCTCCGGAAGTGTTGGCAGCACAAACCAGACCAATGCTTCCTCACCGCAGCAAAGAATTTGAAGAGCTCTTCCGTAAAAACGAAGAAAGAGTGAAACAGGTCTTCTACACCCAGTACAGGGTATTTCAGGGCGCTTGCTCTGGTTCAGGCATGCAAGAAGCCGGCATTCGCAACTTTGTGCAGGATAGCGTGCTTTCCTGCGTGAATGGGGCCTTTGCCCAGCGCTGGAACGATGTTGCCGTCTCCAACGGCAAACAGGCCGATAAATTGGAAGTTGAATTCGGCGAAGCCATCACCCCAGATCTGCTGCGTGACGCGCTGAAGAAGAAGCACTACGAAGCTGTCACCATCGTCCACAACGAAACCTCCACCGGCGTTCAGAACCCGGTCCAGGAATTGTGCAAAGTAGTACAGGAAGTCAGCCCTGATACCCTCATCCTGGTGGATGCGGTTTCTTCTCTGGCCGGCGTCAAGATCGAAATGGATGCCTGGGGCATCGATTTTCTGCTCACCTCATCTCAAAAATGCTTCGCCCTGCCCCCTGGCCTGGCCCTGGCTTCTGCCTCTGACCGCGCCATGAAGAAGGCTGAATCTGTCACCAACCGCGGCTGGTATTTTGACCTGCTGCTGATGGAGAAACACCGCCTTAAAGACTCCACCCCCATGACCCCTGCCATGTCGCTCATCTTTGCTCTCGACAAACAGTTGGATCGTATTTTGGAAGAAGGGTTGGAGAATCGCTTCGCCCGCCACGCCGCCATGTCTAAAAAGGTGCAGGATTTCTGCATCGCCAACGGCATGGAACCCCTGGCCAAAGAGCCTTATCGCTCCCGCACCGTGGTCACCGTCAAGAACGAACTCAAGTGGGACATCAGCGCCCTCAACAAGTTCTTGCAGACCCGTGGCATGCGCATCGCCAACGGTTATGGCAAGATCAAAGACCTCACCTACCGTGTGGCTACCATGGGCGAAACTACCATGGAAGACATCGACAAACTGCTGGCTGGTTTTGCCGATTTCATGAAACAATAAGAGTTTATTAATGATGAAAACAGGCTGCCAAAACAGCCTGTTTTTTGTTGTCAGATAATTGACGGCAGCGCCTGTGCGTGATAGAATTTACCCCGTCCTTTGATGGGCGCGTAGCTCAATGGTAGAGCAGTGGCCTTTTAAGCCATTGGTTAAGGGTTCGAGCCCCTTCGCGCTCACTTTCGCTTTAAAGCCCAATTTTCGATCATTGGTTATGTCCCCGCAGGGGGGATCATCGAGGTTTGAGCCTTCGCGCTCACTTTCGGTTTAAATCCCATATTAAATATTTCTCCGAAAATTAAATTTTCGCATAGAACTCAAATGGCCTTTGCGCCCCGCCCCATCGGTCATTGCGAGACCTGATGGTCTTCAGGTCGAAGCAATCTCCTGTGACAATTAGTCAATAATAAACTTTCAGATTGAAAATGTCCTCCCTGTTACAGATAGCGCCATCATCCCATGGGAGATCGCCACGCCCTCTACGAGGGCTCGCGATGACAAATGGCGAGATATTCAAAAAAGAGTTACGCTTTTATCCCAACACGGGCAATTCACGCCTCAACAAATCTTCGGTTAGGCCTTTGCACCCCGCCCCATCGGTCATTGCGAGCCGCCGATTTTGCGGCGAAGCAATCTCCTGTGACAATTTGTCAATAATAAACTTTCAGATTGAAAATGTCCTCCCTTTTACAGATAGCGCCATCATCACATGGGAGATCGCCACGCCCTCTTCGAGGGCTCGCGATGACAAATGGCAAGATAATCTAAAAAGAATTACGTTTTTATTCCACCATGGGCAATTCACGATCTTCGGTTAGGTCTTTGCGCCCCGCCCCATCGGTCATTGCGAGACCTGATGGTCTTCAGGTCGAAGCAATCTCCTGTGACAATTAGCCAATACTATACTTTCAGATTGAAAATGTCCCCCCTGTTACAGATAGCGCCATCATCCCATGGGAGATCGCCACGCCCTCTACGAGGGCTCGCGATGACAAATGGCGAGATATTCTAAAAAGAGTTACGCTTTTATCCCAACACGGGCAATTCACGCCTCATCAAATCTTCGGTTAGGCCTTTGCGCCCCGCCCCATCGGTCATTGCGAGCCGCTGATTTTGCGGCGAAGCAATCTCCCACGAATTCATAAAATCACTCGTCTTGCCTGCCAGATACGATCTCCTGTAAATTATTGCACCCTGCCTCAGGGGAGATTCCCGACAGAACTGGGACACGCACCACACCCACTACGATGGCTCCATGACAATTACCGGTTATTTTCAAATACATTTATGAGCCCCAAAAGGGATGAGATCCCATTAAAATTTATAATAATTTATGTAATTACAGACCTCAAACACCACAATTTAAACAAAGACCGTATATCTAGCAAAGACTTAACATGGCCATGACCAGACTTCTGATTTATTTCGATACAGCTTTATTAATTGTTCAGCTTTTGATACAATTGAGTTTGTTCATGCGGGGGAAAATAGTATTAGATACTCCTCCAAATGAATCGTATTGAAATGATCACATTCACTCTGATTTGGAGAGCTTAATAATGAACAGAGGAAATGGACGTAATTTACAGAAGAAGTGCTTAAGTATTTTGCTGATGTTTTTCATGCTTGTAAGTTTAGCCCTTGTAAATAGCAAAGCATACGCCGATGACAGCCCGATAGATTCTTCGGGGGATGTTACCGAAACGCCCACCTCCGAAGAGCCCACATTTTCCATCGAAAGTTCAGGGGCCGCTCCTTCATTGATCAGTCCGACCGGCACGATCAAATCTACTAATCCTGTTTTTACCTGGTCAGAAGCTTCTGGCTCAACTTCCTATCAGTTGGTTGTAGCCAAAGGAGCTTCTTCTGTAATCGTAACAGAAGTGCCCTCTTCTAATTGTGTAGAAACCATCTGCACTTACACCTCTACGAAAGTTCTCTCTGATGGCGCTTATACCTGGAAAGTCCGCAGCTTTGATGGAACTACTTGGTCTTCCTTTGCCCCTTCATTGAGTTTTACGCTTAAAGCGGCGCCTCGATTGATCTCTCCAATTTCTAATACATCCATCACTTTACCCACCTATAAGTGGCAGGCAATAAGCGGTGTGAAAAAATACCACATTGAAGTCTATCGAGGATCTACTCTTGTTTTATCAAAAGATGTGTCCATCACAAAATGCTCTAGCACCTCTTGTTCTTACAAACCTTCTAATGCTCTATCTGATGGCACCTATAAATGGCGGGTAAAAGTTTACAAATCAAGTGGTTGGGGCCCTTTCTCTACTTATTCCACATTCATTTTAAAATCGATCCCCTCGACCACTTATCCTATTTCAAGCATTCATGTAGTTCGTCCCACATATACCTGGACCCCGATCCAGAAAGCAACGAAATATCAACTCCAGGTACTTTCTGGAAGCTCAACAATTTTGGATACAACTATTTCTTCATCTGCCTGCTCCACTACATGCATCTACCACCCTGTTAAAGCTCTCCCCTTTTCCTCGTTCAAATGGCGGGTTCGTGCTTATATCGGGTCCGCCTGGGCTAGTTTTTCTCCTTATACATCTTTTACGGTCAGTAATGGTCTGGCTTTCGTTTCTAATTTTGATGCGGAAGATCCAAATTGGATTGCCGGGTATGGTGACTGGGATTATGATTCTGATTGTTACTATGGGAATGGAGAAGGCTGTTACTCAGGACATTTTCACGGGTTTAGTCTGGACGACCCTGACGCAACTACCTATCAAATAAACGCCTATTACGATCAAGATTTTTCAGATTTTGATTACACAGTGAAGAATTTCCGGTCTGAAAACCCGACTAGAGATAATATCATCTATTTTAGAGGTGATCCAAACGAGCTCGCCACACAAAACCAGTGGAGGACTGGATACATTTTCGAATTTACAAACACTGGTCGCTACACTTTACGTATTAATAATAAAGAGAAAGATGTGTTAACGTTCTGGAGTGGTAGCACAACCGCAATAAATAAAGATGACTGGAATACAGTTCGCGTTCGCGCTGTGGGGCCTCACATCCAAATTTTCATAAACGGAGAAAAGATCCTCGACGTGTATGATTCTACTCTTAGGTCTGGCAGCATCGGATTTGGCGCAAGCGGACAGAATACCAGTTTTGAATTTGATATCGATTCTGTGCAGGTGACAATTCCCTAGGGTGAAAGACCAAAACCTCCTCTAAACAGAGGAGGTTTTTATTATCATCACCCGGGTTTACTAATTTGATTTATTACATTTTTGGTTGTGATTAATATTTTTCTTCCTTCGTTTTGCTTATAATTAACACATGGAAGAACGAAAACTCTACGACATCATCTTTGATACGATCCGGCAGATCCCTCCTGGCAAAGTGGCCAGTTATGGGCAGATCGCCGGCATTGTAGGACGCTGCTCCGCCCAGATGATCGGCTTTGCGCTGGCCTCGCTGGCCGGCTCTCCAACCGGTACGGATGTGCCCTGGCAGCGCGTGGTCAACGGCGAGGGCAAGATCAGCCCGCACGGGTTCGGCCTGGGCAGCGGCATGCAGCGTGCCCTTTTGGAAGAAGAGGGCATTGTCTTTGAGCCTGACCACACCATTGATTTTGAAAAATACGGCTGGCTGGGTGTGCCCAATGGCCAGAAACAGCACAAAAGGAACCCAAAATGATAGGCGCCATTGCCGGGGACATGATCGGTTCCATCTACGAATTTAACAACATCAAGACCACCGACTTTCCCCTCTTTTCACCAGGCTGCCGCTTCACCGATGACACCGTGCTGACGGTGGCGCTGGCGGATGCCATCCTCAACTCTGCGGATTACACAGAGAAACTCAAAGAGTATTACAACCGCTACCCCAAAGCAGGTTTTGGCGGCTCCTTCCGCAACTGGGCTAAATCTGCTGACCGCGCCCCTTACAATTCCTGGGGCAACGGAGCGGCTATGCGCATCAGCCCGGTGGGG
>JAYFNV010000113.1:0-33286 GCA_034933225.1 Anaerolineaceae bacterium
GCATCAAGATTCAATTAATAGTGTATTAAGTGGAGAAAGGTCTTCGATCTTTATTATTTAGTTTTCAATCCCCATTGACATTCTCCCCAAAGGTAGTAGAATTGCACCCATTATGAAATCTGTTTCCTCTCAGTTACGCGCTCGACGACAGTTCCCCCTTTTTACCCAAGAAGGTTGGGAGCTTTCACGTTGCGTATCTGTAGAGGCCTAGCACACATCTAGCAAATCTCTGTAAGAACTCAAACAGCTCTCCTTCTTGGAGAGCTGTTTTCGTTTAATTTCATTTTCCTGCCCAAACAACAGGAACCAACAACCAAAAGGAGCAATCATGTCACCCAAAGAAAAACCCAGTATCAAGAAAGTCGTTCTCGCCTACTCTGGCGGATTGGACACCTCCATCATCGTGCCCTGGCTCAAAGAGAACTACGGCTGCGAGGTGGTCTGCTTCTGCGCCAACGTGGGGCAGGGCGATGACGAGCTGGTAGGCCTGGAAGAGAAGGCCCTCAAGAGCGGCGCCATTCAGCTCATCGCATTGGACCTGCGTGAGGAACTGGCCAAAGACTACATCTTCCCGCTGCTCAAATCCGGGGCAGTGTACGAGCATAAATATTTGCTAGGCACCTCGCTGGCCCGCCCACTGATCGCCAAGAAGCTGGTGGAAGTGGCACATCAGGTGGGGGCAGATGCAGTGGCGCACGGCGCTACCGGCAAAGGCAACGACCAGGTGCGCTTTGAGCTGACCGTCATGGCCCTTGACCCGCGCTTGAAGATCATTGCCCCGTGGCGCGAATGGGATATCCGCAGCCGCGAAGATGCCATTGCCTACGCTGCCAAACACAACGTGCCCGTTACCGCCACCATCAAATCCATCTACAGCCGCGACGCCAACCTGTGGCACCTTTCTCACGAGGGCGGTCTGCTGGAAGACCCCTGGAACGAGCCCGAAGAGAGCATGTATCAGATCAGCACCTCGCCGGAGAGCGCCCCCGAGACACCGGAATACGTAGAGATCGAATTCGTCAGCGGCGAACCGGTGGCGGTGAACGGTGAGAAGCTCTCGCCGGCCAAGGTGGTCAGCGTGCTCAATGCTATCGGCGGCACCAACGGCATCGGCCGGGTGGACCTGGTGGAGAACCGCCTGGTGGGGATGAAGTCGCACGGCGTGTACGAAACCCCCGGCGGCACCATTTTGATGCAGGCCCACAAAGACCTTGAAACGCTCATTCTGGATCGCCAGACGCTTGGCTTCAAACAGATCGCAGCCCTCAAGTATGCCGAGCTGACCTATGACGGTCTGTGGTTCACCCCGTTGCACGAGGCCATTGACGCCTTCGTGGACAGCACCCAGGGTCCCGTCACCGGTGTGGTGCGCCTCAAGCTGTACAAGGGCAACCTCATCAGCGCCGGTATCAAGAGCCCCTTCAGCCTGTATCGTGAAGACTTTGCCACCTTTGGGCAGGAAGATGTCTACAACCAGCAAGATGCTGCCGGCTTTATCCACCTCTTTGGCCTCAGCCTCAAGGTACGCGCCCTCAACGGCCTGCCTGTTTCAGGGTTGGATATGCCCAAACCCGATTATTCTCGCTTCAAACGCGACTAGTTCTACCTTTTGGAGGAGTAACCATGACCTTATGGGGCGGACGGTTTTCTGGCAAGTTGGATGAGGCGGCCTGGCTGTTGAACAGTTCTTTGCCGTTCGATCAGCGCCTGGCACTGCAAGATGTGAAGGGCAGTCAGGCCTGGGCGGGTGCGCTGTTCAAAGCGGGCATTCTGGACGCAAAAGAACACGCGGCCATTCAAGGCGGGCTGATGGCGGTGGCGCATGAGTTTGAGATCAACAACTTTGCCTTCCATGAATCCGATGAGGACATACACACCGCGGTGGAACGCCGCCTGGGCGAGCTCATCGGCGCAGCAGCCGGCAAGCTACACACCGGTCGCAGCCGCAATGACCAGGTGGCCACCGATTTCCGCCTGTGGATGCTGGAAACCCTGCCCCAGGTCAGTTCTGCCATCCAGGGCTTGCAAACCACCCTGGTGCTGGTGGCAGAAGCCAACCAGGAGGTGTTGATGCCCGGCTACACTCATCTGCAGCGCGCCCAACCGGTGACGCTGGCGCATTGGCTGCTTTCCTTCTTCTGGATGCTGCAGCGCGACCTGGACCGCCTGGCTGATCTGCACGACCGGGTGGCGATCTTGCCTCTGGGCAGCGGCGCGTTGGCCGGTACCTCTTTTGAGATCGACCGTGAGGCGTTGGCACTTGAGTTGGGCTTTGATGCCCCGTCGACCAATAGCCTGGATGCCGTCTCTGACCGCGACTTCGCCGCTGAGTATTTGTTCTGCAGCGCCATGACGGGGGTGCATTTGAGCAAACTTTCTGAAGCGATGGTCTTGTTCAGCACCCAGGAGTTTGGCTTTATCGAGCTGACGGACGCATTCTCTACCGGTTCCAGCCTGATGCCGCAGAAGAAGAACCCTGATCTGTTTGAGCTGGCCCGCGGCAAGAGTGGCACCCTCATCGGTCTGCTCACCGGCCTGCTGGCCACCCTCAAAGGGCTGCCCTCCACCTATGACAAAGATATGCAAGAAGACAAGCAGCCTGTCTTTGCCGCCACCGATACGTTGTTGGCCATTCTGCCGGTTCTCGCCGGCGCCATTGGCAGCATGACGGTGAAGCCGCAAAAGATGTTGGCCGCCATTGACCCCTCCATGCTGGCCACCGATCTGGCTGATTACCTTGTGCGCAAGGGCATGCCCTTCCGCGAGGCACATGCCATGGTGGGCAAGGCAGTGAAGCTGGCCGCCGAGAAGGGATTTGCCCTTAACGAACTAACCCTGCCTGATTGGCAGGCGCTTGGCCCCTTTGATGCCGAAGTGAAGGCGATCTTTGACCCGCTCACCTCGGTCAACCGCCACAGCGCCATCGGCGGTACGGCCATCGAAGCCGTGAAACAACAAATCCAAAAAGCAAAAATGACCCTACAAGGAGAAATGAAATGAGCACTGTAAATTGTCCCGAATGTGAAGCTGAGATCACCCTGGATGCCACCAATGAAGTGGGTGAGATCCTGGTTTGCCCCGATTGTGGCGTGGATCTGGAGATCACCGCACTGGATCCGGCCAGCGTAGACCTGGCCCCAATGGAACAGGAAGACTGGGGCGAGTGATGCCCCGCACAAATCAAATTGCCGCAAAGGATGGGCTGAGATGACAGAAAAAAGATTGCATATTGGCGTGCTGTACTCGCGGGTGCGTGTGGAAGAGAAGTGGATCTTCGGTGCGTTGGAGAAACGCGCCGTTGATTACGAGCGCCTGGACGACCGCGAGATCCACTTTGATCTGGATCAGCCCCAGGCCTGGCAAAGTTTTGATGTGGTGCTGGAACGCAGCATTGGGTACACCAACGGGCTGTACTCGCTGCGCATGCTTAACGCTTTCGGCGTTCCCACCGTCAATACCGCGCGGGTGGCCGAAGTCTGCGGCGATAAACTTGTGACCAGCGCCGCCCTGGCCAGTGCCGGGGTGCCCCAGCCGCATACCGTCACCGCTTTCTCACCTGAGGCGGCCCTTGCGGCAATCGAAGCCATGGGCTACCCGGTCGTCCTCAAACCCATCGTTGGCTCCTGGGGGCGCCTGCTGGCCAAGATCAATGACCGCGACGCTGCCGAGGCCATCGTGGAGCACAAGGCCACCCTTGGATCCGTGCAACACTCCATTTTCTACATCCAGGAATACATTACCAAACCGGGAAGGGACATCCGCGCCATTGTGGTGGGCGACCGGGTACTGACGGCCATCTACCGCAAATCGGAGCATTGGATCACCAACACCGCCCGCTCCGGCGCCGGGGAAGTCTGCCCCATTACCCCTGAGATCGAGGCGCTTTGCCTCAAAGCCGCCAAAGCAGTGGGCGGCGGCATACTGGCCATTGACCTGTTTGAGCACCCCGAAAAGGGCATGCTGGTGAACGAGGTGAACCACACCATGGAATTCCACACGGCCCAACCCGTTAGCGGGGTGGACATCGCCGCTGAGATCGTCAATTATGTGATTGAGGTGGGGAAGGGCTGAGAATGGAGAGCGGAGAATTGAGAATCGTGATCAGTGACCAGTAATCAGTAATCAGTAATCAGGAAGAAAGGTCAAAGGCTACGGAGGAGTGAGCAGTGATCAGAAATTAGGGTCAAAGCTAGCAATCAGTGATTAGTGATTTGGAATCCGAATTACAGTTCAGGTATCAGGAAGAGTGAGGTTTGGAATGATAAGTGTATCAATTGTTGGCGGGTCGGGGTATGGCGGTGGCGAGTTGCTGAGGCTGCTGCTGGGTCACCCGCAGGTGGAAGTAAAACAGGTGACTTCGCGCAGCCATCTGGGCGAGTATGTGTACCAGGTACATCCCAATTTACGCAAGCGCACGCTGCTCAAGTTTTGTGACCCAGCCAGCCTGGAACCGGTTGACGTGCTCTTTTTGGCGCTGCCGCATGGTGAAGCGCAGAAGAAGATCAACGAGTACGCCGCGCTGGCGGGCAAGATCGTGGACCTTTCGGCGGATTTTCGTTTGAAGGACGCCAAAACCTATGAGGCATGGTACCACCAGCAGCATACCGCCCCGGATTGGCTGGGCAAGTTCGTGTACGGGCTGCCAGAGCTGCACCGCGCTGAGATGGCCGGTGCCAGTTACATCAGCGGGGTGGGCTGCAACGCCACCGCCAGCAATCTGGCTCTGTTGCCGCTGGTACAGGCAGGTCTGGTGGACCCTGCGGCTCCCACCATTATTGAGATCAAGGTGGGCTCGTCAGAAGGCGGCGCAGAAGGCAATGCCGGTTCCAACCATGCCGAGCGTGCCAATGTAGTGCGCACCTTCTCAGCCTTCGGGCACCGCCACACCGCAGAGGTGATCCAGGAACTGGGCATGAGCAACGTTTCGCTGACCATGACCGCGGTTGATCTGGTGCGCGGCGTATTGGCCACTGCCCATACGTACGTCAAACCAGGCGTGACCAACAAAGATCTGTGGAAGGCGTACCGGGCGGTTGCCAACGAAAATCCGTTTGTGCGGCTTGTCAAAGAGCAGCGCGGCATTTACCGTGTGCCTGAACCCAAGGTGCTGGTGGGATCCAACTATGCAGATATCGGTTTTGAGCTGGACGAGGCCAGCGGCCACGTGGTCTCGATCTGCGCCATTGATAATCTGATGAAGGGCGCCGCAGGGACGGCAGTTCAGTGCCTGAATGTAATGATGGGCTGGGACGAAACCAGCGGGCTCGAATTTTCCGGGTTGCATCCCCTCTAGGAGAAGGACATGGACATGAGTTCTGTGATCGTGGTCAAACTGGGCGGCACCGAGGGCGTGGATTTTTCTGCCATTTGCGCCGATGCCGCCGAATTATTGAAAGCCGGCAAGCAGTTGGTCTTTGTGCACGGTGGGTCTGCTGAGGCTAACGCATTGGGCACTGCCCTGGGCGTGCCGCCCAAATTCATCATCTCGCCGTCTGGCTATACCTCCAGGCACACCGACCCGGCCACCATGCAGGTCTTCCTCATGGCCGTCAACGGCAAGGTCAACTCATTGCTCACTGAACAATTGCACAAGTTGGGCATCAATGCGCTTGGCCTGAGCGGCATGGATGGCAATCTGTTGGTGGCTACCCGTAAAGAGGCTGTGCAAAGCGTGGAGAACGGCAAGCGCAAGATCATCCGCGATGATTACACCGGGAAGATCGAAACGGTCAATCTGGCCCTGTTGGAAATGCTGCTCAGCGCTGGCTACCTACCCGTCATTGCCCCGTTGGCCGTCAGTCTGACTGGCGAAGCCCTCAATGTGGATGCCGACCGCGCCGCCGCCATGGTGGCAGGTGCGCTCAAAGCCGAGACGCTGATCTTGCTCACCGCTGTCCCTGGCCTGATGAAGCACTTCCCGGAGGAAAGCAGCCTCATCAAAACGTTGCCCAAAGACCAGCTCCCGGCCGCATTGGAGATGGCGCAGGGACGCATGAAGAAGAAGGTTCTTGGCAGTGAAGAAGCGCTCAATATGGGCGTAGGCAAGGTCATCATCGCCGATGGTCGCGTGCACAGCCCCATCAGCGCAGCGTTGAGCGGCGCTGGCACAACGATTCAATAATAGAAAGCGTGACGAAATGGATTTTGCAGAAATTGAAGCCAGACATACCTCAGGGGTGTATGCCAAACAGCCGCTGGTGTTTGTAAGGGGGCAGGGCGCCTTGCTGTACGATGTGAACGGGGAAACGTATTTAGATTGTTCTTCCGGTCACGGCGTTGCCAACCTGGGCCATGCACACCCCAAAGTAGCTGCGGCGGTGGCAGAGCAGGCCGGCAAGCTCATCACCCTGTTTGAGACCTTCCCAAACGATCAGCGTGCTTTGTTGATGGAGAAAATTACCTCGCTCCTCCCCAGGCTGGATCGGGTCTTCTTCTGCAATTCTGGTACTGAATCCATTGAAGCGGCTTTCAAATTTGCCCGCCTTTCCACCGGTCGCAAAGGAATCATCGCCACCATGCGCGGATTTCACGGGCGCACCATGGGGGCACTTTCGGCCACATGGAACAAGACCTACCGCGAACCCTTTCTGCCGTTGATCGCAGAGGTGAGCCATGTTCCTTATAACAATCTCGGCGCCATGGAGAATGCCATTCATGAGACCACCGCGGCGGTTGTTTTGGAGGTGGTGCAGGGCGAGGGTGGCGTCTACCCGGCGGATGGCGAATATTTATTGGGTGTTGCCCGGCTTTGCCACGAGCGTGGGGCGCTGTTGATCATTGATGAGGTGCAGACGGGCTTTTGCCGGACTGGGAAGATGTTTGCCTGCCAGCATTACGGCATCACCCCGGATATTTTGTGCTGCGCCAAATCTCTGGCGGGAGGGCTGCCCATCGGTGCTGTGTTGATTGGCGAACGGGTGCAAAATCTGACCCCCGGTACACACGGCTCCACCTTTGGCGGCAATCCGCTCGTTTGTGCCGCTGCCCTGGCCAGCCTGGCGGTGATGGAAGAAGAGCAATTGGCCCAACAGGCGGCCGATAAAGGCTCCTACCTGATGGCAAAACTGAAACAGATCGATTCCGCCAACATCCGCGAAGTACGCGGGCTGGGGCTGATGATCGGTATTGAGCTCAAACAAAAAGTGGCGCCGTATTTAAAGGAGCTGCAGAAGCGCCACATCATCGCCCTCAACGCCGGTATGACGGTCATCCGCCTGCTGCCGCCGCTGGTGATCAGCTATGCCCAGATAGACCATCTGGTGGCTGAATTACGCGAGGTTTTGCAGGGAGAGTGGGCGGAATCATGAACGGCCCCGCTACTCTTCTGGGTCTTGTGCAGCACTACAGCCCTTCCGGTCAGGAAGAACAGGCTGTGCACTGGTTGACGGAGCACATGCTCAGCCTGGGCTATGATTCGGCCTTCGTGGATGAAGCCGGCAATGCCGTAGGCACGCGCGGAGTGGGGGCGCATCAGATCGTCTTGCTGGGGCATATTGATACCGTCCCGGGTGAGATTTCAATGCGTGTAGAGAACGATATTCTTTATGGCCGTGGTGCAGTGGATGCCAAAGGCCCACTGGCCTGTTTTGCCGATGCCGTTGCCCGGGTGACAGTGCCAGCCGGTTGGCAGGTGGTGGTCATCGGCGCGGTGGGAGAAGAGAAAGATTCGCGCGGCGCTCACTTTATCAAGGATCGCTACCGGCCGGACTTTGCCATCATTGGCGAGCCCAATCACTGGCAGCGGGTGGCGCTGGGGTACAAAGGCTGCGCGCTGGCTGAGATCCGTTTGCATACCTGGCAGCAACACTCAGCCGGCGCTGGCCCAACCGCCAGCGAAGCTGCCTTTACGGTGTGGCAATCGATCCGCGCGTTTACTGATGCCTATAATGCCGACAAGTCCAAGATGTTTGAGCAGGTACAGGCCTCGTTACTGGAAATCCAATCCGGGCAGGACGGGTTTGAGCAGTGGGCGCGCCTGACGGTGAACACCCGTTTGCCGCTGGGACTGCCGCCTGAAAGCTGGTACGCAGAACTGGAACATCTTGTTGGAGACGCTACGGTAAAACCGCTGGGGAATGCCATCCCGGCGTGGAGCTGTGAGAAGAACAGCGCGTTGGTACGCGCCTTTCTGGCGGCCATCCGTGCCGGGGGGGAGACGCCATCTTTTGTGTACAAGACCGGCACCGCAGACCTGAACATTGTGGCGCCTGTTTGGGGTTGCCCGGCGCTGGTCTACGGCCCAGGCGATTCAGCGCTGGACCATACCCCGCAGGAGTGCCTGTCTTTACAGGAATACCAGCAGGCGGTAGAAGTGGTCACAGCGGCACTGCATCGGCTAATGGTTTGAGGGTGAGGGGCGATCTGACCACTTGAAATTCACTCAATTTTTGCTACAATAAACTCTGTAAACGAATATAGTTTATGGAGTTTCCGAATTGACTACAAATGAAGATCTTTTCCGCGAGGCCATGACACTGTATTACGAGCAGGGCGGCAAATTCACCATGGATGCATTGGCCGCACGATTGGGCATCAGCAAAAAGACCCTTTACGAACGTGTGCGCTCCAAAGAGGATCTGGCCGTGCAGATGGTGGAGTTTTACTTTGCCGGTGTGGCCGAGCTGCAAAATACCATCCATGCAGATACTTCTTTGCCCGCGCTTGAAAAACTGCGTAGACTGTTGTGTGCCACTCCCGAAACCCCCATGCGTAAATATCATCTACAAGAGCTAAAGGCCAGTTTTCCGGCAGCCTACAAGGTACTTGATGAACGGCTGCGTCTTGGCTGGGAGCGAACTCTTTCCGTGCTGGCGCAGGCCAAAGCCGACGGCAGCATTCGAGACATCGATTCTTCCCTGTTCAGCCGCATCTATGCCGCCAGCATCGAAGAACTGCTCATGGAAAACGATATCACCTCAGACTTGACCTTCCGCCAAAAGCAGGCACAACTGGTGGATATTCTACTTTTTGGCATCCATAATTAGCTTTTTCAACATTTTGTTTGGTATTTCTCAAAAAGTTGTCTGCATCCTCATCTTTTTAACAATGAAAGGTGTTTGGCCATGAAGAAGGACTCCAGAAAACCCCGTCAGGCAGAACAAAAGCGCAGGCATATTGGCCGTTGGATAATCCTCGGCGTTGTGTTGGCGGCTGCAATCGCATATGTGATATTATTCGTGCCCTTTGGCAGCTACGATTTTTCAGCGGCCAGCACAACCCCCAAAAACGCAGACGGTACTTACAGCTATTCAGTCCCGTTGGATGCTTCCAGTCCGTGGCCGAAGTTCCGTGCTAATGAGCTGCAGAACGGACGGGTGTCTGTGCAGCCCACAGAAAGCGACCTGAGACCCTGGAGCTACCGCACTGGCAAAGGTATCTTCTCCTCGCCGGTTGTGGACGGGCAGGGAAATGTGTACATCGGCTCAGCCGACACCTATTTTTACAAATTTGGAGCGGATGGCAGCGTGCTCTGGAAGGTCAAGACTGGCGGCATTATTGACTCATCCGCCTTGCTGGATGACCAGGGCAGGGTCTACGTAGGTTCCGGAGACAGCAACGTCTACTGCATTGACCGAGAAAGCGGCGCGGTGATCTGGAAGGCGCCCGCCCATTCAGTGGAAGATGTAGAAAAGCTCTACGGCATCAAGACCTACAACGTCAACTGGTTCGAGGGCAACATTGGTCTCCTGCCAGATGGATCTTTGGTAGCGCCCAATGATAATTACCTGGTCTACACCCTGGACCGGGCTACTGGCGAAAAGCGCACCGTTTTCCCGGCCAATGAGATGATCTGGTCTCTGCCGGCCCTCAATATCAACACCGGAAAGCTCTTCTTTGCCACCGCCAATCAGATATTGAAGAATGTCTACTCCTACGATCTCGTGGGCAATCCGCAATGGACCACTGGCAGTTTTGGCACCGTGGCTGCTACTTCGATGCTGACCAATGACTCGGCCAAGGGGGCTGTGCTGGTGGGAGGCTTTGATGGCTTCCTGCGCGCCTTTGCCCAGGACAGCGGCAAGTTGTTGTGGAAATTCGGCACCAAAGATCACATCTATGCCAGTCCGGCCCAGCTTTCAGACGGAACCATTGTTCAGGCCAGCACAGATGGCACCCTGTATGCCATTGATCCAGCCAGCGGCAAAGCCATCTGGGAGTTCGACACCCTGGAACCCATCCGTTCTTCCCCTGCGGTGGATGGCAACGACAATATTTACTTTGGCAATGGCGAAGGCAAGCTGTATTGTATTAATCCAGATGGCACACTACGCTGGAGCTACCAACTCATCACTGACGAGCGCAACGACCTCAATGGCTCGCCGGCACTGGGTGAAACTGGCGTGTACATTGCCGGTGAGAGCGGCGAGGTCTTCTTTGTGCCATACGATTATCCGCTTACCCCGGTGGGACAGGTGGATGCCCGTTCTTTCACGGCTGGTGAAAACATGCCCGAGGATGGTGCTTACTTTGTGTACACCACCTCTTTTGGCGCGCTCAAACTGGAACCTGAAAAAGCCATAGATGCCAATGCTCCGCTCACCTTTACCCTGATGGTACGCGCCAACGGTGACAATGTGCTCTCCGCTCTGGATCGGGGCTCTGTCAAAGTGGAGATCGCCGGGAATTCTGGCTATCGCGTCGAAGTCGGTGCAACCAACAAGTTCGTCAACATCGTTCCGGTTGAAACCTGGAAGGCGGACGCAGACGGCAATATTGTGGTTCATATAACAGGGACCTACAAAACCCATCTGATGCGCTTCGGGCTCAAGTTCTTTGGCGGGTTCAAAGCAGGTACTCTGGACGAGACTTATACCTTCAAGGTCAATTCAGGGTCAGGCCTCGCAGATCCATTCAAAACGGCTGTGCAGGATGGGCAACAAAGCGTGCTTGAGTTCTCCAGACTCTCGGCTCCCATCCCCTCCATGCTGCCTTCGTACAACCAGATCGGCTTTGATTCACTGCATTATGTGGCAGGGCTGGTGAACAAGAACAGCGATGGAAAAGCGATCGTGTGGGTCATCGAAGGAAAACTGGATGATCAGAACAAGACCGTTATCGATCCAGCCGCCATCACCCGCTACCCGCTTGTGCTGGATTACGACAATGGGTTGGTGACTCTGGCCAATTATGAGGGGTTCAAGATCAAATTCATCGGCTCGTGGGATATGCCGTTTGCTAATTACCGGCTCAGCGATTCCCTCGGTTCAGATGGAAAATTCACCTCAGATGCCACCCTGATTGCCGTGGCCAACTGCGATCAGATCGAATTCTATGGCATTGGCCTCAAGCTGGTGGGCATGAGTGAATTCAAGACGGGGCAGATGTTCGTACGCGGCGCGACCAGGATCACCCAGTGGCCGGACGCTTCTGCTCCGCAAAGCGTGGGACAGGTCACCACTGTTCTGGCGGCCGATAAAGTGACGGCTCAGTTTAGCGGGACCGGATTGATGGCAAATGCACATGTTTACAGCATCCTGCTTGCAGATGCCGACGGAAACCCACTGCCGCTTTATTACACCAAGAACACCTCCATCGAGGCAAATGCAGACGGCATGCTCAGCTCCATCACATTGAAGTTCGATAAGGATGAAGATGTCTCGTCCGTAAAATCGATCTATGTTCTGGTGGATACTTATCCGGTTTACTCTGGAAAGTAGCTAACAACAAACAAAATAAAAAGGTTGAGGGATTTTTACTCAACCTTTTTTTGTGGTTATTTATTTGACAACTTTGATCAGCGCATCCGGAATCGGACTCGCTTTTCCGGTCAGCTTACGACCCAGTTCCTTGAGCGCACCGCCCAGCAACTGGGCAGGGCTCAGTACGTTGACGTTGAGGCCGGTTTTGCCATCGGTGGCAGAAGAGGCGAGCCAGAGGGCTTTTTTGGCCGGAACATCTGGTGGGTTGGACCAAAGGCGCATTACGGTGTTGAGCGGCTTTACTTTCTCATCAAAGCCTTCGCAAACCTCGATCTGGCCGGTCATATCCGTCTGCACCAGGCCAGGGTTGAAGGCAAATACGCCGACACCGCTTTGTGCATATTCTTTGGCCAATGAAAGAGTGAAGGAACGCACCCAGATCTTGCTGGAAGCGTACGCGTTTTGGAACGGCACGGGACCATCTTCGCCGCGGCCGACCAGATTGATGAGCTTACCGGAATGCTGCGCGAGCATGTACTTGAGGGCAGTGGTGGAGCCGTAGTAAACGCCCAGAATGTTGGTATGGATTACGTTCTCAAAGCTTTTGCGGGGAACCAACAGGGTGGAACCGTAAGGGGCGCCCACGCCAGCGTTATTGACCCAGATATCAATATGGCCAAATTGCTGGATGGAATATTCAGCAAGAGCTTCCACCTGGGCTGCGTCAGAAGTGTTGCAAACCAGGCCAGCCGCCTGGTATCCCCTGGCTTTCAATTGGCTCACTGCCTGGTCAAGGGTAACCTGTGTGCGTGCCGAAAGGACAACGCTGGCGCCTTCAGATGCAAAAGTGGTAGCAATCCCCAGTCCCAGTCCCCTGCTGGAACCGGTAATGACTGCGGTCTTACCATTAAGAATTCCCATTCAAACTTCCTTGTTTTTGTTGGTGAAGGGTTAAATACCCACACCATTCATGAAAATATCAAAGATCATTTTGATCTTGTCTTCCGATAATGCGCCTGAACTTTCTCGGCCCATTGCCAGATAAGGGTAAAGGATGCCCAACAACGTCCAGGTGGCAAAGGCAGGATCGATGGCACGGATCTCGCCGTTTTCAATACCGTGAGCGAAAATCTCCTGGATCTTTTGGATGAATTTAGCCTGGTAAAGCTGATAGAAGTCGTTTCTGGCAGTTTCGCTCAGTTGTTTGGATTCCTGGATCTCCAGCACAATCACGGCGCGGTCGTCGGCCGATTGGTTGAGCACGTGCTGGATGAAGAGGTAGATGGCTTCTTTGCTGGTAACTTTTTGAGCAAGGATAGCGTCAATTCCTGCTTCAATATCATCCAGGTTCTTGTGCAAAATGGCCAGAAAAAGCTCTTCCTTGTCTTTGAAATGGTAATACAGAGCCGGTTTGGTCACTCCCAGGGCCTCGGCGATCTCGCGCATGGCAAGTCCGTGATAACCGTGTTCGATGAACAGGCTTTTGGCCGATTCCAGGATCTTCTCTCGCATTCCGGTCTCTGTGTTCATTCTCAAATCCTTTTTGAAAAACTTAGCTCTCTTGGGCGGTCTGATTCTGGTTGGCAGCCACCGTGCTCAATTCCTGGGCACGAGTTTTGAGGCCAAAGGTCAGCAGCATCATCACTGCGGCAACCACACCGATCACGCGGTATGCTGCACTGTAACCTGCCACGCCACCCCCAGCAGAAGCTGCCACAGCGCCGACCAGAGCGGAGCTGGTAAGTTGTCCGATGCTGGTGAAGAGGGCGATCAACCCCTGTGCCGCGGTGCGGTCAGCAGCGGAGGCTTCGTTGAGCATGATATAGCGCATAGGTGCTCCCAACAAAGAAGACAAACCGAGGCCGATCACAAATCCTGAGGCAATGAACCCCACCAGATTATCTGTGAGCACGTGCAGGCTCAGCATGGTCATACCAATGGCAAGGAACAAAGTACCGAAGAACACCATGCGTTTTGAGCCCAGTTTGTCCATCATTCTTCCTACAAATGGAGAGCCAATGGACATGGCTACAACCACTGGCATGATGAGGTAGCTGGCATTGTGAGTGTTGATGGTCGCCGGCATGGCCGCCACGGCCAGAGCCGGAATGAAGACCAAGCCAGATTCACCTAAACCAGCGCCTGCAGAGAGAACGCTGGCCAATTTAGTCTGGCGGCTCTTGAATAGCTTCAAGTTTAACACAGGGTCAATCGCTTTGCGTTCGATTGCCGGGAAAATAAAGAGCAAAACCAGGCCTAAGAGCAAAAATGGCCAAACGTTGAGCGAGACCAGGCTGCCAAAGAAGTTACTGGTGTTGATCTGATTGATGCCGTAGGCAAAGGAGGCCAACATCGCACTTAAGCTGATGATGCCCAGCCAGTCGAAGGTTTTAGTCTCAGTGGAGTGGGTATTGGGGAGTAAACGCATGCCCAAGATGACCACTACCAGCGCAATGGGCAGGTTGATGAGGAACAGCCATTGCCATTTGGCAACAGTGAGGATGATGCCGCCCAAAATCGGGCCAACTATAAAGGCCAGCCCAAAGACCGCACCGATCAAACCGAGCGCGCTGCCACGTTTTTCGACAGGGAAGGTATCACCAATGACTGCGCTCGCCACCGGGAAGATACCGCCTGCAGCAAAGCCTTGCAGAGCGCGGCCGATGAGCAGCACAAAAAAGAGTGTTTGTGGGGCAAACACCACTACCAGTGAGCCAACCGCAAATAAAGATACATCCAAAATGTAGATCAAGCGGCGTCCAAATTTATCGGACAATTTGGCCATCAGCGGTGTGCCGATGAGGTTGAACAGCACGTAGATGGTAAAGGTCCAGGGTAAAAGGCGATCATTGACGCCAAAAAATTTCTGGATCGAGGGTAGGGCAGGAGAAACGATGGCGATGTCCAGCGCTCCCATCAGCACGCCCAGGAAAAGGACTAAAAGGATTTGTTTTCGTTTATTCTCATTCATTGCAATCGTCTCCATGGTCAAAACTTACTTACCGGTCAGTAAATGAATGTTAACCAGTTGAGTCCGATTTGTCAATGGAACAGATCAAGATTAAAAATTTTGGCCAGCAGTTTAAATTGCTGGCCAAAGGAAAATGGAGGAGATTTAGTTCCTATCACGTAGAACTTTGCCTAAACATAGGACTGTAAAACATTCAAAAATCATGTTTTCGATGGGAAGAAAGTCTAGCCCAGGGTCGATTGTTCTGGAAACCGCCACCCCCGCCAGGCACGGGTAAGAAAGTACGCGGACAACAGCATCAGCGCCAGGATGCCATCTATGGTGCCTGCCAGCGTTGCCTCTTGTGAAAAGGGGATGAAAAGCGAAATAAAGGCCATGGTGGCTTTGTGGAAGAAGGCAAGTTCCCATATACCAGGCGATTGGCGCGGGCGCAGGGAGATCAAAGCAAACATGGCCGCGAAGAGGAGGAACCCGGCCAGACGCCATGATTCCACCCAAAAACGGTCGGGGGAGGCCAGGTTAATTGATTTGAAGCCAGAGAAGAACGCGACAAGTGCACCTAACATCGCCAAGGCAGTTAGAGAGCGGCCAAGAACATCTTGCCATTTAGAGAATGTGATTGTTTTCATATCTACCTTTAAAATAATTATTGAAAGTTATTGTTTCCAGATCACCAAGAGAATCTTGTTGATGATCACCAGTATTGTGTAGATCCAGGCCAGAGTTGGCTTATGACTCAAAAAGAGGGCGGCTGAGCCCAGACCCAACAAAGCTATTTCAAGGAACAGGTGTAATGGAGCAGAAACCAGGATTGCCGCTTTTGGTGAAACGAAAAGACCCCAGAGCACAGCCACCATTAATGGCAAACCAACGCCCAATAAGATCTTTAGCCACAGAGTGGGCTGCGTAGAAAAACCCCAATAACCAAGAGCTACCAGCAGAGTGAGTTCCAACAAAAACCTAAATCCTGCATTAATTAATTTGATTGTTTCCATATCAATTTCCTTTCTCTACCAATAATCCTTTTAAAAGACCAGATACAAGGCGGCGGAAGCTTTCGTCGCAATCTTCTGGTAAGCCAAAACCACCTGCTACTTCCAGAGAGGCAAAACCGTGCACCATACTGCGAAAGCCCCGAAGTCCGTGGATGGCGTCTTGCCCTTCCAAACCGATAGAATTCATAATGGCCACACCGATCTGGACGATGCGGTCATCTTCAGCTTTTAAGGCGGGATGAAGCTCAGCTTCAAGTGCAGAAGATCGTAGTGTGGCCATGTAAAGCCCGGGATTTGACTTAACATGATCACGGAAGGCTTGTGCAGCGGCAATGAACAGCTTTTCACCACTCTTCCCCAGAGCAGCTTCCCCCAGCCGTTGTGCCAGCAGGTGTGAATTCACCAGGGCCAGTTCATCCAGCAGGTCTTGCATACCGGAGATGTGGTTATAGAGGGAGGGTGGCTGGATCTTCAGCTTTGCGGCCAATGAACTTATAGTCAACTCATGGATACCTTTTTCGTTCACCAGATCCATGGCGGCTTCCACTACTTTGCCTCGGTCCAAACCAGGTCGAGGAGTTCTGCTCATGCTAGTTTCCTTGAATTGATTGAATGAATTGTAGAATGGCTGCGCCGCTAACCTCAGGCATTTCGGCATGTGGATAGTGGCCCGCATCCTGGATGACCTTTTTACGGGCATTTAATAAACCGGTTAACCGGTTGGCTTCTGTCACAGGATCGTGGAAATCGGGGTCTTTACTACCCATCAAGATGAGGGTAGGCTGTGTCACACTGCTAACACGGTCTCCTGATGCTTTTTTTGAGGCTTTCAACATGGCCATCACCGATTCCAGCCGGCCAGGTTGGACCAGGTTGGCTTTTAATTCACGCGTATACTCAACAAAGTCAGCCGGTTTTCGGGTGGGGTAAAGTGAAGAGTAATATCGGATCCAACTTGTAGCTCCCCAGGGACGGGAGAAAAGCAACGAAAGTAGAAAGACGAGAAACGGGTCGCTGTCGCCATCCACAAACGGATCGATCAAGACCAGTCCACGTACCAGAGATTTGTCTTCTGCGGCAGCCCAAACGGCTGCACCGCCAGACATGGAAGTACCCAAAATTATTGCCGGCCCGTTATTAATTTCTTTAATCAGAGCCAGCAAATCCTGGCCAATGGCAGCTACTGAATATTCAGGCCAGAATGCGCTGCTTTCGCCGTGGCCGCGCACGTCCAGACTTGCCACCTGATATCCAGCCTCTACGAGTTGCGGGATCAGGAAGCGGAACTCTGAGCGAACGTCACCTAGAGAGGGAGAACAGACCAACAGGGGACCAGTACCCACAAGGTCATACGCCAGAACATTTGAATCAACCGATAAAAATTTTGTCATCACAGACTCCTTGTAACTAATTGTATTAGTATTATAACTAATTAAATTAGTTTGTCAATAAGCAATTCTTGATCTTCTATTTAGTTCCGAATGGGAAGGGAAAAAGTGGCATGAAAATGTAACATCCTGCAATTTCTCTATTGACTTCGGATTTTTAAAGTGTTATAGTATTTCATGTAAACGCTTCCATGACTGAATGCTCAAGGAGTGTCTACGAAAACAGAAAATGTAAGTAAAAAGTTGGAATATTGCGGTAATATTTGCATTATTTCAGTGTATTTCTTTGTTGTAATCTCCAAAAAGCAGTAAAAAAGTAATTTAATAAGAGGCAAGTGATCTGAGTAGGTTGAAAAATCAAACGAGGATGTAAACGCTTCCAATGAATAAACGGACTTCAAAAGTTACTATCGTCGATGTTGCGGCTGCCGCAGGTGTTTCCTTTGGCACAGTCTCTCGAGTGATAAACAATGATGTTCACGTTAAACCTGAGACTCGCACACGAGTACAGGAAGCAATGGAACGTTTGAACTTCGTGGCAAATCGCCAGGCGCGCAGCCTGGCAGGGGGAAGAAGTAATTTGATCGGTGTCATGGTGCCAGATTTGGGTACCGGCTACATCGGTGAGATCATCCGTGGGATTGATGCAGAACTGTTTGAGACTAGCTATGATCTGATGCTTTTTACCACCCATCGCGCTGCTGTGAAGGAAGCCAACTATGTTGCCAACCTGGTGCAGGATACAGTAGATGGGTTGTTATTAGTTTTGCCCCGCAACCCGGTGGATTACATCGGTACTCTGGAAGAACGCAGCTTCCCTTATGTGCTCATTGACCACCAGGGGAATGGGGAGAACTGCCCGGCTGTTGGAGCCACCAACTGGCAGGGAGCCTATAATGCCACGGATTACGCTATCAAATTGGGGCACACTTCCATTGGTTTTATTACGGGTTGGTTGGATCTGGGTGCTGCAGTTGAGCGCCTGGAAGGGTACAAAGCAGCTTTACGCTACCACCACATTCCCATCCGCTCAGAGTTGATCTATGAAGGAACTTTTGACCAATTGGATGGGTATACCGGTGCCAATCGGTTCTTAGATCTGGACAATCCCCCTACGATGATCTTTGCGGCCAACGATGTAATGGCCATGGCGGCCATGGACGCAGTCCGTCAGCGTGGTTTACATATTCCTGAAGATATATCGATCATGGGTTTCGATGATATCCCGCAGTCTTCATTAATAAGACCTGCGCTTACCACTGTGCGCCAACCCCTGGAACAAATGGGGCGCACGGCAACTCAAATGTTGCTAGAAATTCTCAATAATCCGGAGAAGAAACCGAACCGGATTTCATTGCCCACAGAGTTGATCGTACGCGAATCAACTACAAAACCAAAAGACAGGCCCGGATAGCGACCAAGCCAAACCGTTCCTGTCCTTTGTCTGTGGAGCCCCTCGCACGCATGAAAGGAGGTCCAACAACTGAATTATAACCGAACTCTTCTAACGTTTTTGAGTATGCGAACAAGGTTTCACTATTAATCGAAAAGGGAGAAGAAAATGAATCGGAAATTTATGTTTGTTCTGAGCCTCGTGCTCGTCTTGTCTTTCGTTTTGGCTGCCTGTGCCACTCCTACGGCTGCACCTGCCACTGAAGCACCCGCAACCGAAGCTCCTACTTCAGCTCCTGCTGAAAAAGTAACCATTAATTGGTGGCACATCTCCACCAAAGATCCTGCGCTCGGAGACTGGCAGAAGATGGCCGATGATTACATGGCCGCCAACCCGAATGTAGACATCAAGATCACCGTTCTCGAGAACGAAGCCTTCAAAACCAAACTTGCTACCGTTTTACAATCTGGTGAAGTTCCTGATATCTTCCAGAGCTGGGGCGGCGCTGGTTTGACCGAGCAGGCTCAGGCTGGTTTGTTGAAAGACATCACCGCTGACCTCGAAGCCGATGGTGGCGCCTGGAAAGATACCTTCGCTCCTGGTGCTTTGAATGTCTTCGCAGTTGATGGCAAATACTATGGTATTCCCTGGGATATGGGCATGGTTTCCGTCTGGTACAACAAAGACCTCTTCGCCAAAGCTGGCATCGAAACCACTCCCGCCACCTGGGAAGAGTTCCTGACCGACGTTCAGAAACTGAAAGACGCTGGCATTACCCCGATCGCCCTTGGTGAAAAAGACACCTGGACTGGTATGCACATCTGGTCTTACCTGGCCACCCGCATTGGTGGCGAAGCCGCCTTCAAAGCCGCTGCTGATGGCACTGGCAAATGGACAGATCCTTCGTTCGTTGAAGCTGGCGTTCAGTTGAAGAGACTCATCGATTTGAAACCGTTCCAGGATGGTTTCTTAGGCGCAACCCATGATGAAATGCAGGCCACTTTCGGTAACGGACTGGCTGCCATGGAAATCTGCGGTCAATGGTCTCCTTCTGTATCAGCTGCCAACTCCGCTGATACCAAGGGTGTTGCCAACCTCGGTATGTTCACCTTCCCCGCTGTTGAAGGTGGCGCTGGTGGTGCAATGGATGCAATGGGTGGCGGCAATGGTTTCGCCATCGGCAAAAATGCCTCCCCCGAAGCTGTTGACTTCGCCAAGTACCTGACTAGTGTTGCGAATCAGACCAAACTTGCCGCTGACGGCGTGAACATCCCCGTTGTCAAGGGCTCTGAATCTGGTATCGTTGATCCCAACATGAAACTCGTCCAGGCTGGTTTCGCTTCTGCCACTTACTTCCAACTGTACTACGATCAAATTCTGCCCAGCGCTGTTGCTGGTTCCGTGAATGACGCTGTTGCCAAGTTGTATGCTGGCACCGCCACTCCTGAAGAAGTTGCTGCTGAGATCCAGGCAGCCGCTGACGCTAACAAGTAAACTGTAATTTATCGACGGGCGTGAGGCCGATGCAATTTTCGGCCTCACACCTGCCTCTTCATCGAAAACAACGTTCTCTGGTTATTACTACTTAATTCCAGGTGAGGAATCCCCGGAGAACATATTCGGAAGTTTATTCTTTGGCATGATCCGAATATCCAAGAAACGGAAAAAACATGAATTCCTTATCTGCGATCAAAAACGACAATCATCACTCAGGCAAACCTTTGAGTGTTAATAAACAAAAAATTCGAAACTCTTTGTTCATTTTTCTGTTCCTGCTGCCGGCATTAATCCTTTTCATTCTTTTTCTGGTCTATCCCATCTTCCGTTCTGTCTATTTCAGTACATTTAAGTGGACGGGACTTGGGGAGGTAACCAACAATATCGGTTTTGCAAATTATGCCAAGATCTTTACCGATAAGGTGTTTTTAGGCGCGGTCAGAAATATACTCATCATCATCGTTCTTTCTCTGGCCATTCAATTGCCTCTGGCAATGGCCCTTGCGGTGATGGTTGGCAAAGATCTACCGGGTAGATCAGTTTTCCGCACCATCTTCTTTCTGCCATACGTGTTATCTGAAGTAAACGCCGCCATCATGTGGACGTTGCTCTTCAATGCAAGTCCGGACCGCGGTTTATTGAATGCAATTGTAGTGGGGCTCGGTTTTTCACCCATTGGCTGGTTGTCAGATACCAATGTGGTGATGGTCTCCATCTTTATGGTTCTCACCTGGAAGTACTTCGGGTTCCACATGCTCTTGTTCCTGACCGGTCTCCAAAACATTCCCAAGGAAATTGAAGAAGCGGCAGTAATGGATGGCGCCAATGCGTTCCAAAACTTTTTCCAGATCACGCTTCCCCTTCTGGCTGGAACGATCCGAACCTCCGTTTATATGTCCGTGCTGGGATCCATCCAACAGTTCATCATTGTCTGGGTCATGACCGGAGGCGGGCCGATCAGCGCAAGCGAAACTCTGGCGACCTATATGTATAAATTCGCTTTTGTACGACATCAATTTGGATATGGTTCAGCTGTAGCCATCATCATGTTCATTCTTTGCGTGATCTTCTCTTTGATCTATCAATCGCTGACGCGCAAACCAGATTACCTTACCGGTCTATAGAAGGAACCTGCCATGAGAGGAATTATCCCCACCCCCCGTTGGATGCGAAAATCTTTGCCAAGGATCGCGCAATACACGATTCTGAGTATTGCCACCATCTTGATCTTTGTCCCGATCGTCATCCTGATCTTTGGAAGCCTCAAGACCACCGGTCAGATGTATACCTACCCGTACTCGTTCCCATATCCGGCCCATTGGGACAACATCATCAATATCTTGAAGACGCCTTCTTTCTGGTCGATGATGCGCAACAGTATTGTTGTCATGCTCAGTACTACCACCTTGACGGTGATCATCTGCGCCATGGTCTCATTTGTGCTGGCACGTATGGAATTCCGCGGTAAGAACTGGGTCTTCAATTTATTTACCATCGGCTTGATGTTCCCCATTAATGTGGCCATTTTGCCCGTTTATTTTGTGTTGCTGCAGATGCAGAAACTAGGCATCCACATGATCGATAACCTTTTTGCGGTTATTTTGGTACAGACAGCCTTCCAGCTTTCTGGCAACATCATGATCTTGCGGACTTTTTTCACGGCCATTCCCAAAGAGCTTCAAGATGCAGCCTACATTGATGGATGTACGAATTTTGATTTTTTCAGACGGATCATGCTCCCTCTGGTAAAGCCCTCACTGGCTGCCGTTGCAGCTTTGGTAATGATCGCCAGTTGGAACGATCTTCTGGTGCCATTGGTTGTTTTGAATAGCGAAAAGTTTTGGACACTTCCACTGGGTACAATGCAGTTCCAGGGGCAATACGGTCAAGACCTGGCCCTTGTTTCTGCGTTTGTTGCGCTCTCCTCCATTCCCACAATCATCTTTTACTTCTTTGCAGAGAAACAGATCGTTGCAGGTATGACAGCCGGAGCTGTCAAAGGGTAGATTGGAAAGTTGTTCTGAGTACGAAAATATTATTCCATCATTTTGAGTCTAGAAGGTAACTTAGTTATGAATTATCGTGATACATCTCTTCCAATCGAAAAACGGGTTTCACAACTGCTCCAAGAAATGACTCTGCCTGAAAAGATCGCCCAAATGGGTTCCTGCTGGTTTGAGGAATGATCCACTGACGGAAAATTGGACATCCACAAAGCCGAGAAGCGCTTGCAGCCTGGCATCGGACAGGTCACCCGTATTGGCGGCAACTCCATCCAGACCCCTGCTGAGATCGCCAGGTCGGCCAACCGCGTCCAAAAGATACTTGTTGAAAACACACGCCTGGGAATCCCGGCAATTGTGCATGAAGAATGCTGCTCAGGAGCAATGTTCCTGGGGGCTACCTTGTTTCCACAAATGATCGGGCTGGCCTGTTCCTTTAAACCGGAATTGGCCTTCAGAATGACGGATATCATCAGGCAGCAATGCCGCGCACTGGGGTTACACCAGGGTCTGGCGCCTGTATTAGATGTAGGCCGCGATCCACGTTGGGGACGCATTGAGGAAACATTTGGAGAAGACCCCTTCCTCATCAGCCAATTTGGTGTGGAGTATATTCGTGGATTGCAGACGGATGATCTCAAAAACGGCGTGATGGCCACCGGCAAGCATTTTATCGGGCATAGTTTCTCGATGGGTGGTTTGAACTGTGCACCGGTCCCGATGGGGCCGCGTACACTCAAAGAAACTTACCTCTATCCGTTTGAGGCTGCCATACGCAAGGCCAACCTTGCCACCATGATGAACTCGTACCCGGAGATCGATGGCGATGTGGTGGCTGCCACTCCGACTTACCTCACCGATCTGCTGCGCGGTGAATTAGGCTTTGATGGGCTGATCGTCTCAGATTATCAGGCCATTTCCATGTTGAAGACCTATCACTGGATCACAGAAGATCTCACCGAAGCCGCCATCCTTTCCATCCGTGCAGGCATCGAAGTGGAATTACCTACCAATGAAACATTTAATGAAGCACTCATCGCTGCAATAGAGAATGGCGCGCTTGAAATGGAACTGGTGGACCGGGCTGTAGCCAGACATCTGACCAAAAAATTTGAACTGGGGCTCTTTGAACAACCATATGTGGTAGAAGCAGATTTTTCTGACCTGATGGATGGCCCTGATAAACGTACTGCCGCCGCTGAAATTGCTAAACAGAGCATGGTATTGCTGAGCAACAACGGGCTGCTACCGCTCTCCAAAGATCTGAAGACCATTGCGGTCATCGGTCCGAACGCCGATGATTCACGCTGCTTGCAGAGCGACTACTCGTATTCTGCGGTGGTCGAGCTGCAGATGTATCAGCACCCCGAAGGATCCATTTTTACGAATTTTGATCCATCCACGCTGGCGGATGAAAAAGTAAAAGTGCCCAGTATTTTGAGCGCGCTTAAGAAATTCAACCCGAATACCCGTTTTGTATACGCCAGGGGAGCAGATCTGAATACAACAGATGTCTCAGATATTTCTTCAGCCGTGAAGGTAGCAGGGGAGGCTGATGCAGTGGTTCTAGTACTGGGTGAACGGTCAGGTCTGGCCGCAGAATGCACCTGCGGCGAGACACGTGATAGTGCCGATCTATGCTTATCTGTAGGCCAGATGGAACTTGCCAGAGCAGTATTCGCGTTAGGCAAGCCGGTGGTAGTGGTGCTGGTCAACGGCAGACCATTGGCCATTGCAGAATTGGTGGATCAGGCAGATGCCGTATTGGAAGCCTGGGTCCCTGGTGAAGAAGGTGGACTTGCCATTGCAGAGACCCTGTTCGGGCAAAACAACCCCGGCGGGAAATTGTGCATCACTTTTCCGCGCTCCGTGGGGCAGATTCCGGTCTTCTATAATCACAAGCCCAGTGGTTCCAAATCCAACTGGTTTACGAACTACGTGAACGAAAGCGTTACGCCTTTGTTCCCCTTTGGGCATGGTCTGAGCTACACACAATTTGCTTACTCAGACCTGAACATAGAAAAGCCTGAAGTGGGTGCCGGCGAGACCATCAAGATAAGCTGCGAAGTTCGCAATGCAGGCAAGGTGGCCGGTGATGAAGTGGTGCAGCTTTATTTGCAAGATGAAATTGGCAGCTTGCCCCGCCCGGTGAAAGAATTGAAAGGTTTTGTCCGCCTCAGCCTGCAACCGGGCGAACAAAAAAACATCCAATTCGATGTGCCGGTGAACCTGATGGCCTTTTTTGACCGCGACCTTCACCTGGTGGTAGAAGCCGGCAAGATCAATGTCTTTATTGGCAGCTCCAGCGAAGATATCCGCCTAAAAGGTGAATTTACCATTTGCGGAGCTCAAAAAATGCCCATCAAACAAAGAGAATACTCCTGCCCTGTGCAGGTGCTGTAAGTAAAAGATAACAATAATAGGAGAGATCACATGAATCACTTTACCCCCAAACCGGAAGACAAATTTACGTTCGGTCTTTGGACCGTTGGCAGCCGTGGACGCGATCCATTTGGCGTAGAAGTTCGTGATGCGAAGACCCCGGTCGAATTGGTGCATCTGCTCGCTGAAGTGGGCGCTTATGGCGTCAATTTCCATGACAATGACCTGATCCCCATTGATGCCACCCCTGCTGAAGCAGAAAGCATCAAAAAAGAATTCCGCAAAGCTTTGCAGGAAACTGGCCTGGTTGTGCCCATGGCCACCACCAACCTGTTCACAGATCCCATCTTCAAAGATGGTGCTTTTACCAGTAATGATCCCAAAGTACGCGCCTATGCCATGCAGAAAACTTTGCGCGCCATTGACCTGGGCGCTGAATTTGGTGCTAAAGTTTACGTGTTCTGGGGCGGACGCGAAGGCGCTGAATCAGACTCCTGCAAAAGCCCGGTGGATGCCATCAAACGCAATCGTGAAGCCATGAACTTCTTCTGCGAATATGCAATGGACAAGAAATACGATCTCAAATTCGCACTTGAACCCAAGCCCAATGAACCGCGTGGTGATATGTACAACCCCACCATCGGTCACATGCTCGGTTTTATCGCCACGTTGGATCACCCTGAAATGGTGGGCGTCAACCCCGAAGTTGCCCACGACCAGATGGCCGGCTTGAACTTTATGCACGGTGTGGCCCAGGCCTGGGAAGCGGGGAAACTCTTCCATATTGACCTGAACGACCAATATCCGGGCCGTTACGACCAGGACCTGCGCTTTGGGTCACGTGATATCAAAGCTGCCTTCTACCTGGTGAAATTCCTGGAAGATGTAAAGTACCAGGGTTCCCGCCACTTTGATGCCCATGCCTATCGTACTGAAGACTATGAAGGCGTGAAAGACTTCGCCCGCGGTTGCATGCGCACCTATTTGATGCTCAAAGAAAAAGCCGCCCAATTCAATGCCGATCCTGAGATCCAGGCATTGGTGGCTGAGATCAACACCGAAGATCCCAAGATGTCTGGTTTCTTTGGTAAATATTCCGCTGCCAAAGCGGATGCCATCAAAGCTCAATCTTTTGATCGCACAAAGATAGCTGCACGTGGGCTGAAATATGAGCGTCTGGATCAATTGACCATCGACCTCATCCTGGGTATGAGATAACCATGTACTTCCTGGGGATCGATACTTCCACAACGTCCAGCAAGGCTTTGCTCATCAACGAGCAGGGCAAAGTCATTGCTGTCTCTTCCTCTCCTCATTCTCTGCAGACGCCGCACCCACTTTGGTCGGAGCAAGATCCGACCGAGTGGTGGCAGGCGGTGGCGGAAAGCATTCGCAAAGTGCTTGAGAGCGCCAAAGTGAGCGGCGCTGATGTGGCCGGGGTTGGGCTGACTGGCCAAATGCACGGTCTGGTACTTCTGGATGCAGATGGAAAAGTCTTACGCCCTGCCATTTTGTGGAACGATCAACGAACTCAAGCCCAATGCGACGAGATCCACCAGCGTATTGGCAAAGAGCACTTTATCCAAATCACTGGCAACGTGGCGCTGACAGGTTTTACGGCTCCAAAGATCCTGTGGGTGGCTCAAAACGAACCGGAAGTGTATGCAAAAGTTAAGCATGTGCTGTTGCCCAAAGACTACATCCGCCTTCAGTTAACAGACGTTTACGCCATGGACAAAGCAGATGGAGCCGGTACGGTGCTCTTCAACCTGAAAGCTCGTGATTGGTCGACTGAAGTTCTGAGCGCCTTGCAGATCGACCCTACCTGGATGCCGCCCACTTATGAGGGCACTGAGATCACCGGCAAGGTGAGTGAAGCCGCTGCACGATTGACCGGATTGGCAGCAGGAACCCCTGTTGTTGCCGGTGGTGGCGACCAGGCCGCCCAGGCAGTGGGCGTGGGTGCTGTAGAGACCGGCATCATCGGCCTGACCGTGGGGACAAGTGGAGTGAT
Source organism: Anaerolineaceae bacterium (assembly GCA_034933225.1). Lineage (GTDB taxonomy): Bacteria > Chloroflexota > Anaerolineae > Anaerolineales > Anaerolineaceae > UBA6107. The sequence continues at coordinate 26,283 of JAYFNV010000113.1, forward strand.
CTTTGCCACAACCCCCGCAGCGCTTATTGAACCGCAGGGACGTCTGCATGCTTTTTGCCATGCAGTACCCAATATGTGGCATTTTATGGGCGTCATGCTTTCGGCTGCAGGAAGTTTGCAGTGGTACCGGGATACGCTGGCTCCGAACGTGGATTTTGATACCCTCCTGGCTGAAGCTGCCAAAGTACCAGCTGGCAGTGAGGGTTTGCAATTTTTGCCTTACTTGAGCGGTGAAAGAACCCCCTATCCAGATCCGCTGGCAAAGGGAGCCTTTATTGGACTCACCTTACGCCACACCCAGGCACACATGACGCGGGCTGTTTTGGAAGGCGTGGCTTTTGGCCTCAAAGATTGCTTTGGTCTCATCCAGGAAGCCGGGTTGGGAACGATCCGCCAAGTCCGCGCTTCTGGCGGTGGCACAAAGAGCGCCCTGTGGCGCCAGATCCTGGCAGATGTTCTAGAAAGTGAACTGGTAACCGTCAACACCACAGAAGGGGCTGCATATGGCGCAGCACTTCTGGCCGGGGTTGGACTGGGCGCCTGGAAAAGCGTATTGAGCGCCTGCAAAGAATGCGTCCAGATCACCGGTGTCACACGGCCTGAACCATCCAATTATGCGGCATATCGAAATGCTTATGCCGTCTATCATGATCTTTATCCGGCTCTCTCTCCTATTTTTAAGCGTATGATTTGACTCCTTTAAGAACCAAAACAAGCCAGAGATTCTCTGGCTTGTTTTGGTTTCAGGTGAATGCGAATTCAAATTTTCAGAACGACACCTACAATTTTTGTCTCTGGCTCCCAGCTTGTGAACAGATTGGGGGTCACTCTAGCGCCAGGCCTTTTCGACGCCAGAGTGACTTTTCTAAACGATCAAGCCTCTTTCAAAGCCTGGTCGAGGTCCCACAGAATATCTTCAATATCTTCAATGCCGATGCTGAGGCGGACAAAGTCTGGGGTAACGCCGGCGGATTCTAACTGTTCCTCGTTCAATTGGCTGTGCGTGGTGCTGGCGGGGTGAATGGCCAGGCTCTTGGCATCACCCACATTGGCGAGGTGGCTGAACAGTTAGAGATTCTCAATGAATTTCTGACCGGCAGCAGCGCCGCCTGTGATGCCAAAGCCGAGGATGGCGCCGGGACCTTTGGGCAAGTACTTCTGAGCGGCAGCGTAATCGGGGCTGTCTTTCAAACCAGGGTAAGCGACCCAGGCTACCTTGGGGTGATCCTGCAAGAACTCAGCTACTTTCTGGGCGTTTGCTACATGGCGCTCAATGCGCACACTGAGCGTTTCCAGTCCCTGCAAGAACAAGAAGGAGTTGAACGGAGAAAGGCTGGCGCCGATGTCACGTAAGATTTGCACGCGCGCTTTGAGAATGAAGGCCGGGGCGCCAAGTGTTGCATAAACCAGGCCGTGATAAGAACCATCCGGCTCATTGAAGTTGGGAAAGCGTTTGTTGCCAGTCCATTCAAAGTTACCGGCATCAACGATGACACCCCCAATAGAGGTACCATGGCCGCCAATGAACTTTGTGGCAGAATGGACCACAATGTTGGCTCCCCATTCAAAGGGACGCAACAGGTAGGGGGTAGCGAAAGTGTTGTCGATCACCAGGGGAATGCCATATTCTTTGGCAATCTTGCCAACTTCCTCAAATGGGAAGACGTTGATCAACGGGTTGCCGAGGCTTTCACCGTAGATGAGCTTGGTGTTGGGCTGAATGGCTTTACGGAAGTTCTCCGGGTCACGGGGATCAACAAAGGTGACGTTGATGCCAAGGCGGGGGAAGGTGTAGGCGAACTGATTGTAGGTACCGCCGTAAAGGGTGGAAGCAGAGACGATATGGTCACCGGCGCCGGCCAGGGTGAAGATGGCCTGAGCCTGGGCGGCATGCCCGGAGGCGACAGCTAAAGCACCAATGCCGCCTTCCAGGTCAGCGATGCGCTGCTCGAACACATCACTGGTGGGGTTCATAATGCGGGTGTAAATGTTGCCGGATTCTTTAAGTGCAAATAAATTGGCTGCATGTTCTGCACTATTGAATACATAAGACGAAGTCTGATAAATGGGTACCGCACGGGAATTCGTGGTAGGGTCGGGTACCTGGCCGGCATGAAGCTGGCGAGTTGAGAATCCAAATTTGCGATCGATATCTTTGAGTGCCATTTTGATTTATCCTTTTTCTATGATTTCTTGAATACTATTGTCGGGTAAGGTAGGACAGGTGTCATTGTCGTAAGCTCTTTGTTCCTCCTATATTCCAAAGGGTGCAGACTTCTTGAATTGCCTGAGATCGTAGGGTGTTTCCTGATAAACGTAGTAATTGATCCAATTGGCAAACAGTAAGTGAGCGTGTCCACGCCAGCGCACAAGCGGAGTTTGGGTGGGGTCATCATTGGGGTAGTAATTTACTGGAATAGAAATGGGGAACCCTGCTGCAACGTCACGGTCGTATTCGCTTTTCAGTGTGAAGGGATCATACTCAGAGTGTCCAGTAACATAGACACATCTGTGATCATTTGATTCAACAATATAAACGCCAGCCTCTTTGGATTCTGAAATGATCGAAACCTCGGGGACCTTTTCGATGTCTGAGCGGCGGATCTCAGTGTGGCGGGAATGAGGAGCGTAAAACACATCATCAAAGCCGCGCAGCAGTCGGACGTTTTTTTCAGAGGCGTAATGTTCAAAAACGCCGAATTTCTTGGCTGTCAACGGATATTTGGGAATACCGTATTGATGATAAAGAGCTGCCTGGGCGCCCCAGCAGATGTATAACTGCGCATAGGCATGGTCGAGACCCCAATCCAGGATTTCGGTCAATTCTGGCCAATAGTCTACCTTTTCAAATTCATATTGTTCCACTGGGGCTCCTGTGATGATGAGCCCATCAAAATTTTCGTTACGAACCTGATCGAGGGTCTGGTAAAAGTTCACCAGATGCTCCTCAGGGGTGTTCTTGCTGAAATGCGTTCCAGTACGAAGGAGGGTGATCTCTACCTGTAAGGCAGTGTTCCCCAATAACCGCAGCAATTGAGTCTCGGTGGTGATCTTGGTGGGCATCAGGTTCAGAATGGCGATTTTTAGCGGACGGATGTCCTGTCGGTTGGCGCGGCCTTCTCCCATGACGAAGATGTTCTCACTGGTCAACAATTGATAAGCAGGAAGTGTATCGGGTATTCTAATTGGCATTCTTTTATCCTCTCTAAAAATAAATAGACCTCTTCTGTATATGAGAAGAGGTCTATTAAGATCATCTCCTCTCATCTTCCAGTTTTCTCTGTCGGAATTGGCACCTTGTTCAATGAACAGGTTGTCGAGGTTTCATAGGGCCGGTCCCTCTACCTCTCTGGATAAGAGTAAGTATTCTTTTGTAAAAAAAATCACCCAGGAGCTTTTCCTGGGTGATAATTTCTCAAGGGGCTGCTCCGTAAATCATCTATTTCCGGGAGCAGTTCATTTCTTTTGCAATCTACTGGCTAAACAAATAGCAAGACGCTGGAGAAGGCTGGAACGCTCCCTTCTTCATACACATCATGCACATGCTCATATTGTTATTTGAAATTTGATTAGCCGTTTTCATAATCCGTTTTCTTTCTTAGTTGAGGATGTTACAACATTTGATTCAGGTTGTCAATAAGATCCTCGAAAATATTAAGAAAGTTTATCATTTATAGATCATGAGTGGGTGTTGTGGAAAAAGTTTAAACAGGAATAAACCACTTGTGTTAAAATACCACTCGCTATCATACTCTCAAGTGAGGTCATTATGTATAAGAACCACAATTGTGGTGAATTGAGCTCCAAAGATATTGGTCAGAAAGTGGTATTGGCTGGATGGGTTCATCGTCAGCGCGACCACGGTGGTGTGACGTTTGTAGACTTGCGCGACCGTTCCGGGTTGGTGCAGGTGGTTGCGAACCCGGCCAGCTTCCCTGAGGTGGCTCAAATTTTGCATGATGCCCGAATGGAGTGGGTGCTGCAGGTGACCGGCGAAGTTCGCCGCCGTCCGCAGGGCGCTGAAAACCCCAATCTGTACACCGGTGAGATCGAGATCGACGTCACCGAGTGTGTGGTTTTAAATGCTGCCAAGCCGTTGCCCTTCCTTATCAATAAAGACGAAGACACGGACGAAAATGTCCGCTTAAAATATCGCTATCTGGACCTGCGCCGCGAACGAATGCAGCGAAATCTGATGCTGCGCCATAAGGTGATCAAGTTCATGCGTGATTACCTGGATGAGCGCGGTTTCATCGAGGTCGAGACCCCCATGCTGTTCAAGACCACCCCGGAAGGCGCTCGTGATTACCTGGTGCCCTCCCGTGTGCATCCCGGCTGCTTCTATGCCTTGCCGCAATCCCCGCAGCAGTTGAAACAACTTTTGCAGGTGGCCGGTGTGGAGAAGTATTTCCAGATCGCCCGCTGTTTCCGCGATGAAGATCTGCGTGGCGACCGCCAGCCTGAGTTCACCCAGTTGGATCTGGAAATGTCCTTTGTGGAGCGTGACGATGTACTGGCCGTTCTGGAAGGGCTTTTCAATGCCATGCTGCCGGTGGTTACCCCTCAAAAGCATGTCCTTTCCAACACCTGGCCGCGTCTCACTTATTTGGAAGCCGTGAACCGCTACGGTTCTGATAAACCCGATCTGCGTTTTGGGCTTGAACTTCATGATGTTTCTGCCCTGTTTGCCAGCAGTACCTTTATGGTCTTCCAGAACACGTTGAATTCTGGTGGCGTCATTAAATGTATTGTAGTGCCGGGCTGTGCTGAATATACCCGCAAAGAGGTGGATGATCTGACCACCCTTGCCAAAGAGCAGGGCGCTAAAGGTCTGGCAACCCTGGCTTTGAGCGCTGAAGGCGTGAAGGGCACTGCCCAGAAATTCATCACCGCAGATGAGGTAGCCGCCCTTGAAAAAGTTACCGGAGCCAAACAAGGCGATCTGATCCTCTTTGTGGCAGATCAGCGTACTGTGGCCAACAAAACTCTGGGTGCATTACGCCTACTCTTCCGTGACCGTTTGGATTTGGCCGACAAGAACATGATGGCCTTTGCCTGGGTACTGGATTTCCCCATGTTCGAGTGGAACGAAGAAGATCAGAAGTGGGATGCAGCCCACCATCCCTTTACCATGCCCAAGATGGAAGATCTGCCCAAGTTTGAAACAGATCCATCTGCCATCCTTTCTGATGCATACGATATGGTCTGTAACGGTTATGAAATGGCCTCAGGCTCCATCCGTATTCACCGCCGTGACATTCAGATGAAGATCTTCCAATTGCTGGGTCTGAAAGACGAGGATATCCAGAGCAAATTCGGCCATATGTTGGAAGCTTTTGAGTATGGTGCACCTCCTCATGGCGGCATCGCCCCTGGAATTGATCGGTTGGTGATGTTACTGGCTGATGAGCCGAACATCCGAGAGGTCATCGCCTTCCCCAAGAACCAGGCTGCCCGCGATATGATGGCCAATGCTCCCTCAGAAGCCACCGAAAAACAGCTCAAAGAACTGCATATTCGGGTGGAACTTCCAAAAGAAGAGTAACCCCGTTCATCTTGAATAAAAATAAACCCGCGCAAGCGGGTTTATTTTGTAATACATGAAATTCACTATGGTAGGTTTGGTTACCCGATGAGATCAACCGGCCCAAAATAAGTGGTAGGCAAAACACGTTTCATCCGGATTTCTGCGTTGTAGGCGATGCGCAAGAGCAGTTTTTCTTCCCAATGGCGACCCATAGCCTGCATGCCGATGGGCATATTGTGGCTGTCGTATCCTACCGGGAATGAGATAGCCGGCAGGCCAGTGAGGTTGCCAGAGTAGACATAGCGCATCATTTCAGTATCGGTGCTCAGATCTGACCAACCGTTGCTGAGGGCTGCCTGCGGGATCACCGGCGCGGTCAGGGCAGTGGTGGGGGTCAGGATGGCGTCCACGTCCTGGAAGATCTCGCTGAAAATGCGCATGGCGCGGGTACGCATACGCTGGGCTTGAATGTTATCGTGAGCGCTCTTTTCCTGGCCGATCACCAGGCTGAGCTGAGTACTGGCGGCAAAATCTTTAAAGTTCTCGGGGTAATTCTCCATACAGGCGGCCATTTCACTTAAGATGGTCACCGCATGGGCCACGCGCATGGCATCCAATTCTGGAATAGTGATGGATTTGATGGTGGCGCCGGCTTTCTCAAACTCGGCCACCATTTTACGGTTACCTTCCACTACTTCCTTATCGGCATGGTTGAACCAGTCATCAAAGATACCCAGCCGCAGACCTTTCAAATCAGGCTCGTTCCAGCCATCAATGGTCACAGGTGGTTGCTGCAAGGTGAGCGGTTCAGCCTCATCTGGTCCTGCGATGATCTGATAGGTGAGGGCGGCATCTTCTACGGATGCAGCCAGTGGGCCAATGTGAGCTACGCTCCAGCATAAGGGCGCTGCCCCTGCTTCACTGACACGGGCAAAGGTGGGCTTGAGCCCTACTACGCCGCAAAGGCTGGCTGGTACGCGAATTGAGCCCCCGCCATCTGCGCCAATGGCCACCGGAACCAGGCCGGCTGCGACCGCCGCCCCTGACCCATTGGAGGACCCACCAGTATCGCGGCTGAGGTCATATGGGTTGGCAATGCGGCCAAAATGAACGTTCTCACCATTGGTGGCAATGCCGATCTCATGCATATTGGTCTTTCCAATGATCAGAGCGCCAGCTTCACGCAAGCGGGTGACGACTCTGGCATCTTTTGAAGCAGGATGTTTGCCCAGGAATTTGGTGCCAACCGTAGTGGGGTAGGGTACCACATCGATCTCATCTTTGATCACTACAGGTACTCCTTCCAACAGACTGCGCGGTTTGCCTTTTTTGATCAACTCGGCAGATGTTTGAGCCTGTTTGCGGATCTCTGACTCATCGCTCATGGAGATGGAGTTCATGGCGGGCTGGGTTTTCTGGCTGGCCTGGATAGAGCGGATGGCCTGCTCGGCAACATCAACGGGAGTGGTTTGACCCT
>JAYFNV010000114.1:0-2733 GCA_034933225.1 Anaerolineaceae bacterium
CGGTGATGGCACGCTGGATGATGGTAAGCATGTTGTCTTCAGTGAGCGGCTGCAGTAAGAAGACACGCGAGCGCGACACCAGCGCCGGAATGACATCAAAATAAGGATTTTCGGTAGTGGCGCCGATGAGGGTGATCATGCCGTTCTCAACGTGCGGTAAGAGGGCGTCTTGCTGGGCTTTGTTCCAGCGATGCACCTCATCGATGAACAAAAGTGTACGGCGATGATACAACTTGCGCCGATCTGTGGCCTCTGCGATCACTTTACGCAGTTCTGCTACCCCTGCCAGCACGGCAGAGATGCTCTCAAACTGGGCCTGAGTATGCACTGCGATCAGCCTGGCCAGGGTAGTCTTGCCTGTGCCTGGAGGGCCGGTGAGAATAATGGAAGAGAACAAACGGTCGGCAGTGATGGCACGACGCAGAAGTTTGCCTTCTCCAATGATGTGCTCCTGCCCCACAAACTCATCCAAGGAGCGTGGGCGCAGACGCGCGGCCAGGGGGGCTTCTTTGTTCAGGTCTTCCTGCATAGCGTGCTCGAAAAGGTCCATAGCAAAATTGTAGCATAATTTCCTTGATTTAGAACATATATCCGATATAATTATTGCAATACAAAGTTACTTCCAAACAGGGAGAGAGCATGGATACTTCTTTCGTTGATTTTTTGATTCGCGCCAAACGCGATACTTATGCCTCAGGCCGTGGCCCGGATAGCTCCAGCCGGCCTTCTTCACACGATCTCAGTTACGCCGAAGGCGAGCTGAAGTACATCGATACCTATTTGGGCGGCTTTCACTTCATTGGTGAAGAGGCCGTCTGGCAGGGGAGCACCCCGCTTTGGGGAATGAACTATTATGGAAAGATGCTTGCAGGGGAGTTCCCGGAAGGCTTTAGCGAGTTCTTAAAAGCCTCGTTGCTGCGTGTGCCGCGCGAAGCTCCTTTCCGTGGGCCGGCTGAATTCCACGCCGGTAATTTTGATTACGTCTGTAAATGGGAAGGCGAGTTGAAGCGCTTTGTAGGGGAAGAAGAGATCTTTTACAATGGCGAGCGGGTCTACTGGCTGGCCTTTCATGGCGGCGAGATCAAAGATTAATCATTAGAAGGAGCCAGGCATGGCAGCAGATTTCCCTTTGTATCAGGTGGACGCGTTTACAGATCAGATGTTTAAAGGTAACCCGGCCGGGGTGTGTTTACTGCCGGCTTTCCAGTCGGAAAGCTGGATGAAATCACTCGCGGCTGAGATGAACCTTTCTGAGACAGCCTTTCTGGTGAAAACAGAAGATGGCTACGATCTGCGCTGGTTCACCCCAGAGGTAGAAATTGACCTGTGCGGCCATGCCACGCTGGCATCGGCACATGTGCTTTTTGAAACCGGTATGGTCTCCTCTGAAAAGACCATTCGCTTTCACACCCGTTCAGGGCTTTTGTTGGCCAGCACGCATCAAGACTGGATCGAGCTGGATTTCCCGCTGCGTAAGTGTGAGGCAACGGGCGAGAACGAGCGCCTCATTGAAGCGGTGGAGATGCCCCCAGATGCCATTTACAAGAGCGCCGGCAACATGCTCTATTACTATGAAGATGAGCAGACCGTACGCAACATGAAACCTGATTTTGAAAAGATTGCCCAGGTGGATATCCACGGCCTCATTGTCACCGCACCCAGCAGTAAACCGCCTTACGACTTTGTCTCGCGTTTCTTTGCTCCGTCCCTCGGCATAAATGAAGACCCGGTCACGGGTTCTGCGCATTGTTCCCTGGCACCGTTCTGGCAGGAACGCTTGCACAAAGATCATCTGGTGGGGTACCAGGCCTCACGGCGCGGTGGCACAGTAAAAGTACGCGTCAGCGGCGAGCGAGTCTATCTGAGCGGGCAGGCAGTGACCGTCTTTGCCACGCACATCAAGGCAGGGTAGTTTATTAATTGGTTGTTCCTGGCTGTAGGCTGGCGGCATTCAGGAGCGCATGACAGGGCAGAAACGGCCAGATTGGCGGCAGGGGGGTATAATTATGCTTGTAGCCAAAGAAATATTGAGAAATTGGAAGAAATAATTAAAGATAGAACACAATATCCTTGACGTAATTGCTGCCTTTTGATATAAACTAGCAGCTTGCAGAAACACGGGTAAAACAGAAAAATCAATACCTTGCCTTTGATGGAGTGCTTTGGTATAATTTTTCGCGCTACTTTGCTACTTAAAATTTTACCCGCCGACATAGCTCAAACGGTAGAGCAACCGCCTTGTAAGTGGTAGGTTATGGGTTCGATTCCCATTGTCGGCTCAGTTACAGGTTGGTGAGTGAGATTCATCTGGTGATGACCTCACTTGCGAGCCGGTAACACGGTTCGATAATGGACGGTTACCCAAGTGGCCAACGGGGACTGACTGTAAATCAGTTGGCGACACGCCTTCGGAGGTTCGAATCCTTCACCGTCCACTCGTGTGGAGCATAGTTCTTTTGGCTTCCGCAACGGCAAGCCCTCATAGCTCAGTTGGTAGAGCGCGCCCTTGGTAAGGGCGAGGTCATGGGTTCAATTCCCATTGAGGGCTCTAGATGCCGGAAATAATTTGAAAAAGGTTTAAGGAGAGGAATCATGGCCAAGCAAAAGTTTGAACGAAACAAGCCGCATCTGAACGTGGGAACCATGGGTCACATTGACCATGGTAAAACCACTTTGACTGCAGCGATCACGAAATATTGCGGTTTCTTCGGCAAAGCCGAATACCGTCCGTAT
>JAYFNV010000115.1:0-7270 GCA_034933225.1 Anaerolineaceae bacterium
AGGGTGTTATTAGTTACGTTAACAGTTCCCTCCGCCGGCATTATCCGGATCAGGTTATTCGGGTCGAAGGTTTCAGCCTTCCTCTCAGCCCATTAGGGTAGGGCTCCCCGTTGCATTGTTTAGGCAGTATAGACCATTCGCAAACGAAAGTCAAGTCATTAAATTAATTTGTGCTTGAATTATCGCATTTTCAATGTTACAATATTTTCAACGTATGTTGAAAGAGGAATAATATTGAAAGAAAATGATTATTTAGTCTCTGGAATTAATTTTTTGAAGGATACACTGTTGTCCGTACCATCACTAAAGGAGATTCCCTTTGATTCTTCTTTGGTTTTTGCAAAAGACAACGCGTTCGACGCAATTTTATCGATTCCACAAGAAAAAGTGAGGTTGCTGATTCAAATCAAATCGAACGGACAGCCACGATTTGTTCGGGATGCTGTGAACGCGTTGGTTTTGGCACAAATGAATCGGCCAGATTCTTACGGAATTTTGATCGCACCTTATATCTCAGAAGAGGGTATGAAAATTTGTAGTGAGTTTGGAGTGGGATATCTTGACCTTTCCGGTAATTGTAGGCTTGCATTTAATGGTATCTATATTGAAAAATCTGGTCAAGCCAACAAGTTTGTTCAAAAGCGCGAATTGTCTTCGCTTTATTCAGCGAAGTCGGAACGAATTTTTCGGGTTTTATTAACTTATCCTTATCGATATTGGAAAACTGTAGAGCTTTCACGAGAAGCCAATGTAAGTCTGGGTTTGATTACTTTTGTAAAAAAACAGCTTCAAGATCGGGAATGGATAGAAGTTGGTAAGGATGGTTTTGCATTGACTCAGCCTGAATTAGCCCTTCAGGATTGGAAGAAGGCCTATTCTTATAAGAAAAATCGCATCTTAAGTTACTATACATTCTCTTCGCTTAAGGATTTTGAGCTGGATGCACAGAAGACATCCACTCAATTTCCTGGCTTTCGCTACGCACTGGCCGGTTTTTCTGCAGCAAATTACTATTTGCCAGTAGTTCGAAATCAACGGATAATGGTCTATCTAGAGGAAGAGAATTCAGACGTAAATGAGATGTTAAAAATTAAGCCAGTTCCAAGTGGTGCTAATGTGAGCGTCTTAATCCCGTATGATTTGGGGGTGTTTTGGAACGCACGGGAAATGAACAAAATTCAGGTGACCTCGCCAATTCAAACTTGTTTGGATTTGAGCGCCAACAAAGGCCGTGGCGAAGAAGCCGCTGATAAACTATTTGAGGGGTTGATACAAAAACAATGGTCAGCTCAAAAGATTATGATGAAAGAGATGTAAAAGCAGCTTTTAGCGTATTATTGGAACTTTCCCATCTATTGGGTGCGTATAGAGAAGGGATAGTATTGGTTGGGGGATGGGTTCCTGAACTCCTTTTCCCTGGTGCGTCTGAATCTCATATTGGCAGCACGGATGTCGATCTCGCCCTGGATCATGACCTTCTGCAGGATGTTGGTTATCGTTCGATTTTAGAACTACTACATAGCCGAGGGTATTACCAGGGGGACCAGCCTTTTATATTTTATCGAAACATGTTAATTAATGGTGAAGATGTCCAGGTCGAAGTCGATTTTTTGGCTGCTGAGTATGGTGGCACATCTTCGGGTCATCGAACACAAAAAATTCAGGGAATGCGTCCAAGAAAAGCCCACGGTTGTGATCTGGCATTTGATGATCCAATACAAATGAACATTGAGGGCGAACTGCCAGAGGGTGGAAGAGACAAGAATAAGATCCAAATTGTGTCAATTGTGCCATTTATAATCATGAAAGCATTTGCGTTAAGGAATCGTTACAAAGAAAAGGATGCTTACGATATTTATTATTGCTTTCAATTCTTCCCGGAAGGATTGTCAGGATTGGTCACTGAATTTCAGCGATATTTAGACCAAGGGCTTGTTCGGGAAGGATTGGATATATTAAAGGAAAAATTTTCTTCCCCAAATGATGTTGGTCCAAAGTTCGTCGCAGATTTTTTAGAGATGACAGACTCAGACGAAAACGAACGTCTCAAGCGGGACGCGTTTGAGAGAGTGAATTATTTGATTTCAGAATTGCATATTTAACAAATCTAGAATCCGTAACTAGATATTTGTATTAGGATTCGCCGGCTTTTTCCACCTTCATTTCAGGAACATCTCTTAATGCCAGACTGGAGAGCAGCATCAGCACCGCGCTGACCGCAAATAGCACCGTCCAGCCCACCCAGTGACCCGGCGCGGCGTTGTTGAAGCCATCGATCATGGGCCCCTCCAGCCGTGCCACCGCCGCTGATCCAGCCGTGGCCAGGTTGGTGAGGCCCATGTACTTGCCGGCATCCGCGCCTGAGGCCATCTGGTTGGCCATGGCCCAGTTGGTGCTCATAAAGATGCCAAGTCCAACCCCCATGACGGAGCCAAACAGAATGAGTTGGGTAGGGGTGCTGGCAAAGATGAGCAGTATGGCGCCGGCCGCGCCAATGAAGCCGGACAGCACGTGAATGCGCTTGCGTCCGTATTTATCCCCCAGTGCGCCGGCCAGCAGGGAGAAAATGATGAGCACCACCACAAATGTGCCCATCACAATTTGCGTGTAGGCAATGGGGTCTTGCTGGGGGAACTTGTCGCGGATGTAGTACTGGGCGAAAGACTGGAAGCCATAGATGCCCACCAGGTACAGGAAGCGGCTGAAGATGAGGCTCCAGTAGGAGCGGTTGCCGGTCATCTTAAAGTTGAATGTTTCTTTCCACAGGCGGCGCCATTGGATGCGCGGGCGTTTTTCCAGCACCTCGACCTGCTCATGGGAACCAAACAGGGTGAGGGAGCCGAATACTATGAGGAAGCCCATGATGGCCAGCACCGAAAGTTTGGGGTCTGCGTTCTGGCTGGTGATGAGGAAGCCCATCAGCAGGGAAGAAATGATGACGCCGGCCATATCCATGGCGGTTTTGATGCCGCTGGCCACGCCCAACTGGTCGGCGGGCACTTCGTCTGGCATCAACCCCTGGGCAGGACCGTGCGCAATGTTGGAAGAGATCTGCAAGCCAATGTAACCCACGAACAAAGCGGGCAGGCCGCCCACAAAGCCCATGATGCCCAGAAAGAGCAGGTCAAACAGCGTGCCGATAAGGATGAAGGGGCGTCGCCGCCCGAATTTGGACATCCAGTGGTCACTCAACGCGCCAGAAAGTGGCTGGATGAGCATGGCCAGGATAAGCCCAAAGAAGGTGAGCAGACCCAGCCAGGTGTTCTTCTGGTTCTCCGGGATGTAGTTCAGCAGCACCGCCGGCAAAATGGTGACGTGCAGGCTGTTCCACATAAAACCCAGCCCCACCCAGTATAAATTGAGAATGACCATGTACCAACCGCTGACACGTCGCATAGGATCTCCGGGAGTACGAAAATTGTGAGTAGTGACCAGTGATCAGTGATTGGGAATCAGGAAAACCATAAATTGGTTCTTCCTTTTGTTTTCCTGCTGTTCTGATCCTGTTCCCTGATTGTTAATTGTTGGCTTAATAAAACTTATACCTTCTTCTGTATTCCGCGTTCCTGTTTCCTCGTCTCTTATTACTATTTCCTGGTTACCCATTACTGATCACTAGTTACTGATCGCTTGCAACTGATTACTGATCACTGGTTTTCTGATCACTCGTTCCAAACACATAATCCCACAGCGGGGAACTGACGCCGAAGCGCTTGTCTGGGGTTTTGTAGTGGTGCAGCATGTGATAACGCTTGAGGAACTTGGCAGCACCGCTGCGCATGGGGAAGTGATGGGTGGCGTAGTGGGTCAGGTCATAGGCCAGGTAGCCCACAATGAACCCGGCGAAGGTCGGGCCGATCCATTGCGGCATTTTGAAGAGCAGACCGAGAACGAGGCTGAACAGCCCGTAGAAGACCAGCGCCAGCGGGATGCTCACAATGGGCGGCATCACCAGGCGGGTTTTGATCTGCGGTTGGGCATGGTGAATGCCATGAAACAGGAAGACGATGCGTTTTGCCTGTTCACTTTTGGGTTCAAAATGGAAAACAAAACGGTGCAGGGTGTATTCAGCCAGGGTCCACAAAAAGAGCCCCGCTAAAAAGCTGATTGGAATGAAGAAGGGGAAGGCGCCTGCGGGTGCTCGTAAAACGGCGGTGATGAGAAAATACATCAGCACCGGTACCCACAGAATGATGACTGCAAGGGGGCTGATATGGGTAAAAAACTCCAGAAAATCCGATTTGAAGAGCCGAATCGGGACGTCACTGTGATCCACCGGTAAATGTGCCATACTTTTCCTCCATTGAATAAACGAACGGGCCGGCAACACACTGCTGCCAGCCCGGGGACGACCTAATTCTTTTTCAACTCAATGCGGTGCAACTTCTGCGGCCCTGCCATGTACAGCAAGCGTTGAGCCGCGCTATCCATGTGGTAACTGCCGTCAGAGACTGTCACCTGGCACCCCTTGGGGTACTGATAACTGGGCAGGTAAAGCTCGGTCGGGGCGTCAATGCCGGGATCGCCTTCAAATTCATAAACAAAATGGGCGGAACGCAGGTCAAACTCCAGTTTCAGTGGGGTACCCGCGGTCTTGATGGGGTAAGGCCGCAACAGGGCACGCAAGCCGCGCCCACCTGAATTGATGTCTGCCGGGTCGCTTTGCTGGTCTCGGCTGAAGATGGAAAGGTCTTCGTCATTCCACAGGTCGCCGTGGGCGTTGCTGTTGTCTGAGGTGTAATTCCAAAGGGTGTAGCTGAGCAGGTTGTCATCCAGCGCGGTCAGGTCGCGGTGCAGTGCCTTCTCCTGCGCTGAGAAATCGCCGCTCTGGTAAGCTTTGCGGTCATTCAGATCAAATGGAATCCCCACCTCGCCGATGAGCGTGGGCAGGCCGCCCATTTTGGTCAGCGCTTCTCGTTTGACCATGCCCAGCGTGCCTGCGAAGACCTTGCGGATCTTGCGGGCGCCGAAGGCAATGGTATCGGTCAGGGTATCGTAACCCAGCCAGGGGATGAAGCGTTTGAGCACCAGCACCATATCGTCGTACCAGTGTACAGCGTAAGCGGTGTTGCTGAGTTCACCGGCGGCGTATTCAGGTGAGTGGGTGTTGGGCACTGTCTCCAGGAAGATCATACTCTCCGGGTCAATAGCGCGCACTGCCTGGATGAACTTTTCTACAAATGGTTTGAAGTAGTCGCAGTTAAAATCCACCGTGCGGCTGTTGACCCGGGTGAAGTAACCGGGTTTCAGCAGCTCTGGTTGGCCCGCCTCATTCACCTGCCACACCCCGGCCTGACGCCAGGGGCATTGAGCACCCGGCTTAAAGAGCGACACCCCCTTTGGGTTGAGGATCTCTTCACCCACCTTACGGGTCCCTGCCAGTTGTCGGGTCATTACATTGATCTTGCAGGGGAAACCAGAAGCCGCCTGGAAGTTCTGCCAGGGGGTAGGGCTGGGGCCGATCTGGATCTCGGCGAAGTTCCGGGTGAGGTCGGCAAAGCCGATGTAGCCGGCTGCTGGTTCGTTGAGTGTGTCGTACCCGATCACATTGGGTAAGCCTTTGAGCCTGCTCACCACCTGGCGCATGGCGTTGATGTAGTGCTGCTGCAAGTACTCCTGCACGGGCTGACCCTCCACCTTGCAGGCGGGGGCGAAATCATTGCCGGCGAAGAAGAGAGTGTACATTGTGGCAGCCGCGTACTTGTGGTTGTTGGTGATCCAGATCATGCGCGGGAAGGGGTCGCCGTGCACCTGATGCACAAAGGCAGCGCCGGTCTCATGAATTGCGCGAATGTCCATGCCCAGCACGTCAAAGGTCCAGCCAGGCGCGCCATCTCCCCCGGAGAAGCGCGACCAAACATCCATGTGCGGGTCGATGAACAGGTTCAGCCCGTGGTCCCCGGCTTTTTTCACGATCTGATACAGATACTCTAAATAGGCTTCGTCGTAAATCCCCGGGCCAGCATGTTCAATAGCTTCCCAGGGCACCAGAAAACGCAAAAAGTTCACCCCCCAGGCTTTCAGGCGGGCAAAGTGTTCATCGGCTTCTTCCAAAGGGAAAGGCCGGCCTACAAAGCTGACGTTACGGTCATCAAAGAAGCCCGCTGCTTTATGGGTAGCGCCGTCCGGTTGTAGGGGCACTTTAGAACTGCCTCCCAGGTTGACGCCACGCAGCAGCAAGATTCGGTTGTGTTCATCGCTAAACCAGGCACCCTTCGTCTTGATCATGGAGGATCCTCTACATTGAATTTACTGGTTGGTCCTGCGGCTCACGGCAGCAGCGATCAGCGCAGTGATGCCGGTAAAAAGCAGACCGCTCACAGCGATAACAATCAGTTGGATAAGGCTGAGCAACCCCAGGAAGCTGGTCAGGAAATTTGGCAGGTCCCAGGTCACTACTATGCCATTGACCACAAAGCTGAGCAAGGCGGGCAGCGAGTTGATGAAAGCTACAGTGAAGACAAACCCGAATGTTTTGAGGGCAGCCTCAGACGCGGATAACCTGAAGTAGCGTTGGTCCAGAAAAACGGCCAACCAGACGATGAGCATGGCCAGCAGGGCGGTGATGCCCACATACATCATCAACTCGGTTTGGCTGGTGATGGCAGAGAGCGAGTAGGCGCGTTTATCCCACATACCGTAACGGAAGTTGAAGAGGAGGGCGAAGGCAAGCGCTCCAAAGACCCAGGCCAGAGAGCCAGATTTTTTGTTCTTTTTAAGCCATGAGACGATTAGAATGATCACAACCAGTGCGGTCAGACCGCGCGGAACACGCTCATCATTTTTTCGGTTGCCGCGTAGAAATTCGATCAGGTTTTGATACTTACCGACGTCTGAGCCGGTTGGCATGGCGTTGTCTGCATAGGTGCGGTTGATGCCGGCGGCATAAGCATTGACCAGAGCGGTTTGTTGAGTTTCGATCGCACCGGGCAAAGCAGCCATAGTATCATCGTTTAAATCAACAATATCTGTGCGTACCGTTCCCTGGTTCACAGTCGGAATCCGAGTACCCAAAAGGGCAGCCAGTGAAGGGGCGATGTCTACCATGTTGATGTCCCCGACGTCTCCTGGTTTGATGCCTGACCCTGCGATGACAAAGGGTTCTTCCAGCACAACAGCATCCTGCCCGCCGTGCCCGCCTGCATCAATGTGACCGTGGTCGCTGATGACCAACACGGTGTCTTTGCTGAGGTCCAGTGCGGCCACGATCTGGCCCAGGTCATCATCGGCGCGTTTGGCTGCCTGATCCCAGGCAGTGGAGAGTGGGCCG
>JAYFNV010000116.1:0-6013 GCA_034933225.1 Anaerolineaceae bacterium
TTGCCCGAAATACCCACCCTCGCCACTTTTTTTATTTAAATACCCCTATATTGGTTGTGCGGGCTTTGCCCGAAATACCTTTATGGATACAAAGCCTAGCATCGACTAACAATTATTTACTCCAACCTCCCCAAGATATTCTTTGAATTTAGCATGCATTTTGATATTTTTCAGAATTATTAAATACAATAACAAAAATTTTGGCAAAACCTTTGCCTGTTATCAATACTCTAAGTGAAGATGTATGACTTTTCTTCATTCGGTCAATAACACCCTTGCCTTACGAATATTTGAATCATCATGGGATTAAGTAGACACTTACATTTGAGTAAGGGGTTTCTGCTCCGACGATTTTTTCTTCATTTTGCATACTAATCGCCAGGTATAAATGACCGGCTTGTTGTTTTGCGCTGAGATCTATTTTTGCAATTGGCACTCCATTGACAGAAAAGTAACCCACATCGTTCAAACAGATCAAAACAATTCTGTTGCGTTCTCCATCCCCCAAATTTAAATTGTTCAACTTTCCTGAGTCTATGATGAGGGTATCTTCGCCATCTCTTAGCTTAAAAAGCCAGCGTTTGTTTGAATCGATGATCAATCTGTAATGTTGATTCCAGCCGGTATCTCTAAACATAAAACCATAATCCCAGGCTGATCTTGCTGCAGAGTATGGGTTTGTATAAGTGGCATCAACGACAAAATTCGCGATATTATCATCAATTTTTTTGGCATGGATGATCGAATCAGATGGATTGTGTTTTATTGAATCGTTCTCTGGTTCTGAGATCAATGTTGCTTTATCCATGATCTGATCCATTGATTTTTGAAGCCCCGATGAAGGCGAAAGCGTTATCGTTGGTGTCTCAAGAAACAATTCTTGAGTGGGGACTTCTTTAGTAGAAGGGTCAGGGTTATCAAAATTTATTGATGAATTATTTTTTGAACTAGAAGCTGAATTATCCTGATGGTTAATTAAAACAACCAGAACGATTACCGCTCCAATAATAAAAACAATGCCCAAGATTAACCAGGGAGGAAACAGGGCTTGAGTATTCTTTGATTCTGAAATGGGCCGCTCGCTCATTGGGGCTTGTGGAGCCTGATTTTGTTGCAAAAGTGGAACAGGAGGCGGCGTTAAACTTTTTAAGGGATTAGATTTTGTTAAAAAGCCTGTAAAAATCAGACCAGCATAAGATAGAATTGCTCCCCAGTAGCCGAGACCATTTGAAAAATGGACCATTGTGTTGAGGATAATATCTAGATCTTGATTTGAAGTGTTAATACTTGCTGCTCCGATGGTACTTGTTAAAACAACTAAAATGATTCCAATTACGCCCGTTATGATAAAAAATATTTTTCCGAAGGATCGATTTTTTACCATTTGAAGAATAGATAAGGCTAATGAAATTATTGTCAAACCAAGCAGCAAGCCCAATCCAATCCGATCAATTGTCCAAATAGTTTTGATTGAACCATCTACAGACTCATACATTAATTTGCCAAGATTGATTTGATCGTAAAGCGCGCTGCTCATTTCGCCTAAAGAACCCAATCCTTTAACCTTTGGCGCAGAAAGGGTAAGCAACTGCCAGGCGTTTGAAGTGATCTTGATCGTACTATCGCCCACATCAAGCATGGAGAGGGGGTTAATTATGTTGATCACTGTCCACGGTAAGAAGAAACAAATTGTTGCAATGAATGAAAACACTAAAGTGAAAATGGATAAATTTTCTGTTTTGAATGAATAATCATCTGACTGAAATAATTGTTCTGACATATTTCCCCTCAAAAATTAATTTTCCATTTACCCAAAGGACTGGAATCCATCTTTATTATAGACTTTTTCCTGGTATAGTATTAGCGATTTAGTTGGAAAGTTGATTAAATAGACCATAAGTAAGATAACCAGTGATTTTCTTATTACCCCAGAAGAAAAGAACCGGACAAAGGCGAATTTGGTTGAGAGAAATCGAAATGCTTAGAATTTGTTCTTCTATTGGGTTCATTGGGAACCAGATAGCATAGGCACAAAAGTTAATTTTAAGATATTTTTTGGTAGTGAAGGATCCATCCCATTCTCGTTTAAATTATTTAGACTTAGGAAAAACAAAAGAAAATTTGGTGATGAATCGTGGGATTTTTGTAAGCATTTCCATGTCATTTCAGTCCAACGTTGATTTACGGTATTTGCATCATAAGCGGAGACAGTAAAAAATTCTACAGACGGTTGTGCCAAACGCCAAATTGCATCTCCTTTTCCTTTTACTATGGGGTCAATGTGCGGATTTGGATGAAATGGGTCCATGCTTACCTCCCAACAATCGGCACAATTTTTTCATTCCATTGGAAAAACCAGTATTTACAACAAAAAAGACGCTGATAAAAAAATCAGCGTCTCATGCTTTTTACTTTTTTACGATCTTACAGCCCTCAAAGACCGTGTCCCCAGGCTGGATCAATAACTGGTCGCGCTGATGCAGGAGGATCTCCTCCATGGTCTGGCGGTTGGCGCGGATGACGTCGCCAAGGACACCCAGCATGAGTAGAATAATGCCCACCACTATTAACGTGCCGCCGATGGAAACAGATTGTAGAAATCGGCCAGCGCCAGAAGAATTGGTAAGGTAAAACACAAGGAAGCGGATGAGCAAGCCGGCACCCACCAAAAAGAAGGGGGTGCTCATGATGCTGAAGGTTTTCAAAGGTTGGTAAAGTGCATACGAGCGGATGATGGTGCCGCCCTGGCGCCACATGAAGTTGAGCATGCCTTTGTGCAGGCGTGACGGTCTGCGGAAGGAGTTGGTCTCAATGGGCAGGCTTTCGATACGCATACGTTCTTTGCCAGCCTGGATGAGGGTTTCCAGCGTATAAGAGTATTTGTTAAACACGTGCAAACGCAGGGCTGCAAAGCGTGAATAGGCTCTAAAGCCACTGGCGGCATCGGGAACGGTGGTCTGGGAGACCAGGCGCATTAACCAACTGCCAAATTCTTCCAGCACACGTTTGATGGGGGAAAAATGGGGGTTCTTGATGTTCTGGCGGTCACCAATGACGATACTGGCGCGTTTTTCCACGATGGGTTTCACCAGGTCGGGGATGTAGCGGCTGGGGTATTGGTTGTCTGCATCCGTATTGACGATGATATCAGCGCCAAGCGCAAGGGAGGTACGCATGCCGGTCATGAAGGCGGTGGCCAACCCCTGATTTTGCGGATGTCGCACCACGTAATCGGCGCCATTATCCAGAGCGACCTGCACGGTGTTATCGCTGGAACCGTCGTCGATGACCAGCACGATGATCTCATCCACGCCGGCAATTTGCCGCGGTAGCTCATGCAGCACCTCAGGCAGTACTTCCGATTCGTTGAAGCAGGGGATCTGGATGACCAATTTTGTAGGCATAGCAATTTCCTCGTCAGGCAGTAGTAGTAGGCATAATTGTATTTGAATTCTTGTCGCGAAAGTATTATATAGCAGAATTCAGATTATTACCGATGCCAGAGGTGATGACAGATTGATAAAACCACGGCCAGAAATCTATCCACGGCCGTGGTTTTAAAAATCAAATTATGTTGCTGAAATTGGCTCTGGGTTATCCTGCGTTCATATTCCAGTTTTCCAGAGAATCTTTGACGGATTTAAGGAAGTTATCAGCACCCTCGCCATCTAGAATGCGGTGGTCAAAGACCAGGGAGAGATAAATCATGGGGCGGATGGCAATGGCATCGTTCCCTGTAGCATCGCTGACCACGATAGCTCGCTTCTGCATCATCCCCGTGCCCAGAATGGCTGCCTGGGGCTGAGAGATGATCGGAGAGGCAAACAAAGATCCGCTTGAGCCGTGATTGGTGAGGGTAAAGGTGCCGCCTTTCACTTCATCGGCGACCAGCTTTTTTGCGCGTGCTCGGGCGGCGAGATCGTTGACGCTTCTGGCCAGCCCAAACAGGGACAGAGCACCGGCATCTTTAATGATCGGTACGATGAGACCATCTGCGCCCAGCGAGGTGGCCATGCCCAGATTGATGAAGTTGTAGACTTGCAGGCCTTCGTCCGTCCAACTGGAGTTCACCAGCGGATGCGCTTTGAGCGCGCTGACAATTGCGGCGCTGAAATAAGCCGTCAGGGTCAGATTGACGCCCTGTTTGGCATAAGCTTCTTTGTTGGCTGCGCGGTGAGCCAGCACCTTGCTCAGGTCGGCTTCCATGACCGTCAGAACATGCGGCGAGGTGTGCTGCGAATCTACCATGCGTTCTGCGATCTGCCTGCGTAAAGAAGTGTGGGGGATCAAGGTAGCGTTGCTGGCGTCCAGCACAGCCTTCTGGGGCGCCGCAGTGATGGGGGTGGGGGTGGGTGCAGGCGTGGCTGTGAATGTAGGAATTGGCAGAGGCTCAGGTTTGGAAGATTTGCTGGCTTCAATGAAGTTCATCACATCTTCTTTGGTGATGCGGCCTTCCATACCAGTGCCGGTTACCATGTCCAGATTCACGTTGTTCTGCTCAGAGATCTTCTTGACCAGTGGGCTGATGCGGCCGGTGTATTCCGTCTTCACGGGGACGGGGGATAAAGGAACTGGAGCAACCGGTGTAGAAACTGCAGCCGGAATTTCTGGAGCAGCGGGTTGTGCTTCCTTTTTAGCCGGCGCCGAAGACTTGATCTCCTCGCCAGGCTCCCCGATCCAGGCCAGGATGGAGCCCACCTGAACGACCTCATTTTCTTTGGCCAAAACCTTGAGGATAGTGCCGGTGGCCGGGCTAGGAATTTCGGTGGTCACCTTATCCGTTTCAAGTTCGACCACGGTTTCAAGTTCCTTCACCGGGTCGCCCTCTTTTTTTAACCAATTGACAATGGTTACTTCTTCAACACCTTCTCCCAAGCTGGGAGCTAAAAGTTTGGTCGCCATAATTACTCCTTGTAGATCGCCGGAAAACGTGCCGGAGCGCTGTCGCGCATCATGCTGTACACCGTATCAAAGATCGATTCGGTATTGGGTTTAGAAAAATAGTTACCGTCTGCACCATAGGCGGGGCGGTGATTGGCCGCAGATAGGGTGCGGGGGGCATCATCCAACCACTGGAATCCTTTTTGCACTTCGAGCACCTGCTGCATCATGTAAGCAGTGGTCCCGCCGGGCATATCTTCATCCAGGAAAAGCACACGGGAGGTCTTTTTGAGGGACTCCACGATCATGCCGTTCACATCAAAGGGCAGAAGAGACTGTACGTCGATGACTTCGCACTCAATGCCGACCTCGGCCAATTTTTGAGCGGCGTCCATGGCGATGCGAACCAGCGCCCCGTAGGTGACCACGGTCACGTCGGTACCGGGACGCAGGATCTCAGGGACGCCCAGCGGAACGGTAAACTCAGCCAGATTCTCCGGTTTGCGTTCTTTGAGGCGGTAGCCGTTCAAGACTTCGATCACCAGGGCCGGGTCATCAGAGCGGAGCAGCGTATTATAGAAGCCTGCTGCCTGGGTCATATTGCGCGGGACGAGCACGTGCATTCCGCGTACCAGATTGATGATCCCCGCAAGAGGAGAACCTGAATGCCAGATGCCTACCAGGCGATGTCCGCGCGTGCGGATGATGACGGGCGCTTTTTGTGCACCGGCAGAACGCCAGCGTAACGGTGCCAGATCATCTGACATGGTTTGCAGGGCATAGAGCAAATAATCCAGATACTGAATCTCGCAAATAGGGCGCAAACCGCGCAGGGCCATGCCAATGGCTTGACCCAGAATGGTGGCCTCGCGGATGCCGGTATCGGTCACACGCAGGCTGCCATATTTGGTCTGCAATCCGTGGAAACCCTGATTGACGTCGCCCAGGTAGCCAACGTCTTCGCCAAAAGCGATCACGCGTGGGTCACGGGCTAAAGCGGCATCAAAGGTGGTGTTGAGGATCTCAAAACCCATCACACTGGGCGGGTTTTGGGCATACACTGGGGCAATAGTTGGCACCCGCATCGGAGATTGTGCAGAAGTGGAGAGCAATTCTGAATCGTAGTAATTCA
>JAYFNV010000117.1:0-8609 GCA_034933225.1 Anaerolineaceae bacterium
CCCACACCAAACCCTGGACCATCAAGAAGGCCGTCATTCTGTTGGCAGTTGCCACAGTGGGCATCGCCGTTATGAGCGAGTTCCTGGTGGGCAGCGTGGAAGCCGTGGTGGCGGGTTCAGGCATCTCTGAATTTTTCCTGGGCATCATTTTGGTCCCCATCATCGGCAATATTGCTGAGCACATGGTGGCCATTACCATGGCTCACAAGAACAAGATGAACCTCAGTATGGAGATTGCGGTCTCTTCTTCTTTGCAGATCGCCCTGTTCGTGGCCCCCATTCTGGTCTTCATCAGTCTCATCATGAAGAATCCGCTGACCCTTGTCTTCAACCCCTTTGAGTTGGCGGCGCTGGGCTGCACAGTGCTCATCAGTTACCTGGTCTCTTCTGATGGCGAAAGCAACTGGTTGGAAGGTGCGGCTCTGCTGGCCGTTTACCTGATCTTTGGATTGGCTTTCTTTATCTTCCCGGTCTAAAAGCCATACTTAAACTGAAAAGGCGCTCCTCATTTATAAGAGGAGCGCCTTTTATTTATTGTTTACTTAGGCCAGTTGTTTTACAAAACAGCGCAAACGTTTGACCTGTTTGGTCTCGAAATACTTCCACATGGCCTGAACATCGTTATTGGTCTCCAGATTGAGGTTGGTATCCACATGGCGGATACCATGCTTCTTGAACTCCTGGTAGATCTGGTTCATACACATGGCGTTGAGGCCCAACCCGCGGTATTCATCGCGGACACCCACCAGATATAGATCGGCCACGTCGTTCTTCTTCATAGCGCGCAGATAGTGAATGAACCCGAAGGGCAGCAGCTTTCCCTGAGATTTCTGCAAGGCTTTGGAGAAAGAGGGGAAGGTGATACCAAAGGCAACCACCCGGTCGTTCTCATCCAGAACGATGGGGATGAACTCAATGATCGCCAGACCAAAATAACTCTTGATATAGGTATCTACCTGCTCCTTGCTAAGGGGAACAGTGCCGTACAGTTCGCGGTAGGCTTCTTCGATGACATCAAAGATCTGCGGGGCCAGTTTGAGCAACCCTTTTTTGTTGCCTTTGTACATGTGCAGATTGTGTTTCTTGGCCACCAGTTCAGCCGCTCTGGCAATGCGGGCTTCGTATTCGGTTTCCATGGTGATCATGAACTCCAGCCAGTCCACATCTTTGCCATAACCAAGTTCTTCCATGCGGGTCTTGTAGTAAGGGTAATTGTAATTGGTAGCCAGGGTGGCGATGGAATCAAAGCCTTCCACCAGCATCCCTTCGCGGTCCATATCGGTAAAGCCGAGCGGGCCATGCACGCCGGTGAGGCCCATCTCTTTGGCCCAGCCCTCAACTTGATCCATCAGGGCGCGGACCACTTCAGCGTCATCGATGAAATCGAGCCAGCCAAAGCGAATGTATTTATTGCCCCATTTCAACTCATCACCGGCCACATAAAGCGCTGCCACACGGCCAACTACCTCGCCATTGCGATAGGCCAGCCAGTAACGCCCTTTTGCGGTGGCAAAAGCCGGATTACGATCTTTGCGCAGGGTGTTCACTTCGTCTTCAAAAAGACTGGGAACGTAGTACGGATTGTTCTTGTACAGGGTGAGCGGATAACGGATGAATGTGATTAGATCTGCGTTGCTGAGCACTTCTTTGATCTCGACTGCCATAATGATCCTCTAATAAAAAATTAATATAAATCAGTTTTACCACAAATGATAAAAATAATGCTTATGTATAAAACACCAATGGAGCGCATGAGATTCAATCCGGTTGACATTCTTCCAGGTTAATGGAAAATTAATAGACAAATCATGAGGTGGCTAATGTTAAATGAGAAACCGAAAATGAATATATTTCATCCGAGCGCTGAAGATTTTGCGCGCGTCATGCGTTTTATGTACGCCTGTGATGTGGCCGAATTTGGCGAGCCAGACAGCGATGAAGGAGATACCGCAGATCAGTGGCAAGAAGCAGACTTGCAGCAAGATGCCTGGCTGGCCCAGACCCCCGCTGGTGATCTATGCGGCTATGCTATCATCAACAGCGCTGGCAAGCGTGGCTTGACCTTTGACCTGTATACCCTGCCAGATGAAACCGGCCAGGCCGCCCGGCGGACCCTGCTCAAACTGGTTGTGGAACGTGCAGGCAAACTGGCAGCCGGTACAACCACCCTGACCACCTATGTCAGCGGGTTCACCCCCGCCAACCGGGCACTGATGGAAGCCAGCGGCTTCAGCCTGCATACCCTCCATTACCGCATGCAGATCGATTTTTCGGGTCCGCTAGAGCCCGTCATTTGGCCAGCCGAATACAGCCTGCATAGCGTGACTGAGCGAGACGAACGGGAACTGTACGAGCTCATCAACGCCGCCTTTGATTGGCCAGGGCGCAGCCCGGTATCATTTGAAGATTGGAAGAAACATCTCTTTCGGGATGGACGCTATGACCCACGCTACTTTATCCTGGTCCGGAAAGCAGGCGTATTGGTGGCCGCAGCGCTCAGCTATAACGAAGGATCACTGGGATGGGTAAGACAATTGGCTGTTTGCAAGGAGCTGCAGGGCAAGGGGTTGGGTTCTATGCTCCTGCGCCATGTCTTCAGCGTTTACTCCGGGTTGGGGGTGCCCAGCGTGGCACTTGGGGTGGAACTGAAAAACGAGAAAGCTGCCGCATTTTACGATCACCTGGGCATGCGCCGCAGCCGTGAATTTTTGGAATACCGAATGCAGATTGATGATCTATGATTTTTTAAAATTGGGGTCGTTACGAATGTAGCTACATTTTTGAACGCAAACAACAAGGATCATCAAATTTAAGATAAAACCTGAAAAAGTGATCATCAAGCCCTGGTCAATAGAAAGAGGAAATCCAAAATAATTCTTTGCAATAACATTTGCAATTCCATCGATCATCCACAAAGTGGGAGTAACCAATCCCCAGGTTTTAACAATCCAGGCTGGAAGGGTTTTTAGTTGGTAAACTATCATCACCAATGGAATAAGGATCGCGGCCATATGGTAATGAGAGTGCCAGGTTAAAGCGAGAGTTGCAGAAAAGACGCCTAACCAAAAAACAGGAACCTCCTCCGCACCTGATTTTGTGTAATGCTTATTCATTTTAAGGACAAGAGCACAGGTTAGTACCGCCCCTAACCCCCCTATACTCCAACCTAATAGATCAGATGAGCACATTTCGCTCAGCACAAGCGCAATCATTCGCCAATTGATCATTCCAGATGGGTAGGCTGACCCCATCCCGGTTATATATAGTTTCCATATGTTCAGCAAATCTGTCATACCTGTAATACCGCAAAGTAAGGCGGAAATTAATCCTATCAATGCGCTTGCAGAAAAAAAACCTTTCAGTGTCTTCCTTTGTTTTAAAAATATCAATATTGGAATGATCAAGATTAAGGTTTGGGGCTTTATGATCAATCCCGTCAACCAAACGCCACCCAAAACTGGTCTGTCCAATAATGAATTCCGAATCCACTCGCCAACACAGACCATTAAAAAGAGATCAATCTGTCCATTGAGCAAACAATTGAATATCGGGAATACTGAAATAAACAAAAACAAGGGATCATCGATTTGTTTTACGAAAGGGAAAAGTATTTTGATCTGTTTACTAAAATAGGCTAAATATCCGCAACAAAAAAGGAAGTTCGCTCCTGTAAAAATCCAAAAAGCAGTTTTAAGGTCAAAATATTTGAACAATGCAAACGGCGCAATAAAAACAGCCAGAACCGGAAAAGGAAATACTTGAAAAGACGACACATCTTTTGGATTAAGCAACATTAAATCAATTAAAGTTCTGGTCTGGATCCCTTTTATGGTTTCCAGATTGTAAATTTGGTTGAACCCACTACTGTAAGCTACTCTGCCTGTACTCCAGAACGCCAAAAAATCATTTGCATAGATCGTCCCTTGCATTGATAAATCATAAAAAATTAGAATATAAAAACATATCAAAATCAACGACAAAAAATTTTGCCTAAAAAAGTTAAATAAATATTTAAACTCGTAGATAAAATCTTCCATTTTCCCCCTCAAAAGATTCTTATCAATAATACATCAATTCAATATCCTTTTTCAATATTAAAAATCGGGTGATTTGCTTTTATGTTGGTAAAAAAGCCGGATCTCCTAAGAGATCCGGCTTTGATATTAGCTATTGAACTTTTTCACCCAGGCGCTGAACTTATCCATCCAGCTTTGTAAGAAGGCTCGGCTGGTTTCGTTGATGTTTCCTTGCTCGTCTATAAGCCCCTCTTTATATTGCAAGTAGACTTCTGGTTGAGACAGGGTAGGCACATCCAGAAAAGACAAAATGTTGCGTAAATGTTGTTGTGCCATGGAGGAACCCAGCACGCCGCTGGAAACACCCACGATCCCGGCTGGTTTGCCGCCCCATACGCTCTGACCATAAGGTCGGGAGCCAATGTCCAGCGCATTCTTGAGCACGCCCGGGATGGAGCGGTTATATTCAGGCGTTACAAAAAGGAACCCATTAGCGGGTTTGAGCGCCTCGCGGAAGGCAGTCACCTGCGCACTGGGACTTGTTTCATCATCCTGATTGTAGAGGGGTAGCTCTTTGAGATCAACAAAAAAGAATGAGAGTTCGGCGGGGGCCAGACGGATCAGCGCCTCGGCCAATTTGCGGTTGGAAGAATCTTTACGCAAGCTGCCCACAAGGACAGCAATTTTAAGTTGGGTCATTTCTTTTCTCCTAAAAACCAATAAAAAAGCCGCTCATTGGGCTTTGATCCACTGAACGGCCTCATCCATATCAAAGAACAATTTTACCATGAGTCCATGGTTGAGATTGATCGTTTCAAAGATCCTATAATACATTGTGTTCCCTGAAGATTCATCCACAACAAGTGCCCGGGTGATTTTTCTGGGATCCACCCCACCAATCAGAAATTTTTCTGAAATGAATTTTTGAGCTTCGATGACCTTGGAGGCTGATATGTTCAGGACAACTTTGCGGTAATCATTGACCATTTTAAAACTGTGATGATCGATCGCGATCTTGATGCCTTTATCTAAAAAATCCAGTACGGTGGCATCGTTCAGCTCCCCCTGATGAACAAAAAGGAGGTACTGGCCTTCCTGAATGTACGTGTAAGTAAATGACATCGAAAAAATGATAAATTGAATATTTATTCCAATTATACAAATAATCTACTTTAATATGTATGTTCAAAAAGAATGTTTTTACTTTTCTTAATGTATTACTAAAATATGTGGATGCCTGTCCGTCTGGCCTCAACCACAGCGAACCAAAGAAATCCCAGATAGAGGGCGAAGGCGATCTTTTTGTGTTTGCCGCTGAGCAAAGCCAGTAGACAGACCATACTGTACGGTGCCACATAGGGGATGAGCAGGTAGGTAGAAGCCCCGGCCAATACCTCGTCATTGGTTTTCCAGGCGTAAATAAGCAGAAATATCCCAAAGGGAATGCCCAACGGCCAAAAGCTGAAGTTCTGGGGGGTGTCCAATACTGATACAGGTCCTTTTATATTCACCCAGTTTCCCCAGACAAGGAACGACCCACCAATAATGATTGCCAGCGGGATCAGCGGCTTGAGGCTGAACTTCTCCAGTTTCCACTTGATGAGCATAGCTGCGCCCAGCGTTTGGGGTTTGGTGACCATGAGCGGAAAACCCCAGATTGGCGGCAACAGGAATCCCAACAGCGGGATCCAATCGATGGGGTTGACGCGTGCCATATCAAAAAACAGGGGCGAGGTAAAAGTTAACACGATACCCAGCCAGCCGCCTTTGACCTTAAAGACCGCCCACAGGAGCACGCAAATGTTCAGCAAAAGGTTGATGACGTTGGAGATCTTGAGCGGCAGCAGGCCGTAGGCCAGCAGGAGAGCCGTCCAGGGAGGGTTGAAGAAACCTTCCACTTTGTTTGGCGCCTGGATGTGTGCAAACACCTGGCTGAAATAACGCTGCCAATCATTTTGGTTGTCGCCGTAATAGATGTAAAGCACGATGAATAAAGCCGCAAACGCCAGCAAGAATACAACTATCTTGAATATCTGTTGCCGATATCCCCTCAACCAGTCAAGCATTGTTCCCTCATTTAATTTTCAATAGAACCCCTCTTACGATTTCATTATACATATCTTTTGACACCCACAACCAATTGGACAAGCAGACCCGGCATGGCGTAAAATGAACTCAGGATGAAGCACTTTATTAATATTGAGCAGAGGAATAGACTATGGAAAAAATCAAATTAGCTCATACCGATCTTGAGGTTTCCCGCATTAGCGCGGGTTGTATGGGGCTCGGGGGCGGTTGGGAAATGAACACTCAGTTGACATCTGAACATGAGAAGCAGGCCAGTGACTTTATTGATGCTGCCCTGCAGGAGAATATCAACTTTTTCGATACCGCCAACATCTACGCGCGCGGACGCTCAGAAGAGGTCTTCGGGCGGGTGCTGGCCAAACGGCCCGGTTTGCGAGAGCAGATCGTGATCCAGTCCAAATGCGGCATCCGCTGGCAAGATGACCCTGCCGGGGCGCCGCAGCGTTTCGATTTTTCTGAGCGGCATATTTTGGATGCAGTAGAGGCCTCGCTCAAGCGTTTACACACCGAGTATATGGATATTTTGCTGCTGCACCGCCCCGATGTGCTCTTGGAGGGCGAAGAAGTGGCCCGCGCCTTTGAATCGCTCAAAAAGAGCGGCAAGGTACGCTATTTTGGTGTGTCCAACCAGAACCGCTTTCAGATGGAATATCTGCAAAGCTTTTTGCCTGACCCGCTTGTGGCCAACCAATTGCAGATGAGCCTTTTGCACAGTGGTTTTGCCGAGGTGGGCATCTCCTTTAACCAGAATTCACCGCACTATCCGGATGGCTGGGAAGGGGTGCTGGAATACTGCCGCCTCAATGGTGTCAGTCTGCAGGCCTGGAGCCCGCTGGACCGCGGCGTATTGCTGGGTGAAGACCTCTCCAAACTGCCGGAGAATCAGCGTAAGGCGGCCGAGTTGCTGCGTCAGTACGCGCGGGCGCGCGGGGTCTCCACAGATGCTGTGGCGCTGGCCTGGCTGCTGCGCCATCCGGCCAGGATCGTACCCGTCATCGGCACCGCCAAACCGGAACGAATTGCCAGTGCTGCCAAAGCAGTCAAATTTGAACTAAGCCGCGAGGAATGGTACAGCCTCTTTGAGGCCGCTCGCGGACTATCCATGCCCTGATTCACCCCAACCGGCGCCCAACTTAGGACGCCGGTTTTTTTTGGAACTACCGAGCGTCTACTTCCGTCTATTGAGTAAATACAAACGAAGGAAGTTCACATGAAAAAATTCGCGATCCTGATAACCGCATTGCTCGTCTTCTCCGCCATCCTGCTCAGCGCCTGTGGGTCAGCCGATACAACCGCAAAACTGGCTGGCACCTCGTGGAAGCTCGTCTCCTACGGGCCCAAAGACGCCCAGATCCCGGCCGCTGATGGCATCGACACCCGGATGGATTTTGGCACCGATGGTAACGTCAGTGGCAGTATGGGCTGTAACCGCTTCTCTGGCCCTTACAGCCAGAAGGGCGATAGCATCACCTTCAGCGCCATTGCCGCCACAGAAATGGCTTGCCCTGAACCGCAGATGACGCAGGAAAGCAACGCCTTCCAGGTGCTGGTGGGAAGCGTAAAAATTGAACAAAGTGG
Source organism: Anaerolineaceae bacterium (assembly GCA_034933225.1). Taxonomy (GTDB): domain Bacteria; phylum Chloroflexota; class Anaerolineae; order Anaerolineales; family Anaerolineaceae; genus UBA6107. Next base: position 7,683 of record JAYFNV010000117.1, read on the forward strand.
CACCAGCCTGACCATTTTCAGCGCCGATGGTACCTCCAAACTGGTGCTGGCCAAAATCGAAGCAGGTCTGTAAATGAATAAAATCACTCTTCTTTTGGCGACCCTTACCCTGGCCGCACTGGCCCTCACCGCTTGTGCCACCAAAACAGAAACCCCCACGCTTTCTGGCACCTCCTGGAAGCTGACCTCCTATGGTGAGGTAGAGGCGCAAACGCCCGCCGCTGATGGCATCGACACCCGGGTCGATTTTGGTAGCGATGGCAACGTAAGTGGCACAATGGGCTGCAACCGCTTTTCTGGCAGCTACACACAACAAGACGGCCAGATCACTTTTGGTCCGCTCATGGCTACCAAAATGGCCTGCCCGGACCTGCCCATGACTCAGGAAAGCGTAGCGTTTGGCGTTTTGGTCGGAACTGTTAGAACTGAGTGGACGCAAAACCAATTATCGATCTATAGCGAAGATGGAAAGATGATGATCCTTCTAGAACCGAATTAAGTATTTTACTGACTTGATTTTTATTCTATCGGTGTGTATTATCTGAAGAAGGATAGAGAAAAGTGAGGGAGAATGGAGTTTCAAATAACTTTTCTTGAAAATGAGAAGATCATAGAAGTAAGATTGACCGATTACTTAGACTGGGCAGTTATAGAGCAAATTGTGCCACAGGTATCTAAATTGGCCCTTGAAAGAAATTGCCGAAGCATTCTCCTCAATTTTGCCACAGCCAATTTGAAGTTAAGCACGGTGAACATCTACATGACGCCAGACAAATTGGCCAAAGAATTCAAAAAATATCAGATTGATATTCATTCGCTCCGACGGGCACTGATTGTTGCAGCCGATGAAGCAGATTACAAGTTTCTCTCGAATGTGACCGTCAATCAGTTCCAAAGGCTGCAAATCTTTCATGATGAAGCTTCTGC
>JAYFNV010000118.1:0-24202 GCA_034933225.1 Anaerolineaceae bacterium
AACCGCTGGATAAACTGGCAAAAAACATGAGCTGGGTCAACGAGTTCAGTCCGGTCCAGGTGCGCCTCATCGGCGCCGCAGAGATCCTTGGCGCGTTGGGGTTGATCTTGCCGGGCGTAACAGCCATTTTGCCCATTCTCACCCCCATAGCCGCCACCGCACTGGTGGTTTTGATGCTCGGCGCGGTCTATACCCATATACGGCTTAAAGAATTTGATAAAGTCAGCGCGCCGATCGTCCCTTTGATCCTGGCGCTGCTGGTTGCCATTGGTCGTTTCTGGGTATTGCCCCTGTAAAGACCAGTTCCTCTCATTGATAAAGGAGCACGATATAAAAATCGTGCTCCTTTGCTTAATAGCGAATTAACCTGAATGCCACCCTCAAAATAATAGGGTGGCATTTTTGGGAGAGAAACCTGATTTTACAGGTGAAAGGCGCTATCCAAAAAATCCAGTACCTTTTGAACGTTCCGAGAAGTCTCAAACGCGGGATCAGCATGGTGGGCATTCAGTAACAGCTCATAAGTTACCGTATGGGGTGAAATGGCATCCAATTTGGCGGCGAAGTTCATCGATTGTTGATAGGGAACCGTGGTGTCGAAGGAATTGAATTTTCCCCTCTTCGATCGCCATAAACGACGTATTGAGCTCACCGAGGCAGGCCGTGCTTTATTGCCTTGCGCACGCGAACTACACGTAAATTACCTTAATATGCTGGCCGATACAGCCCAATTCAAGATCATTCCAACCCTCAAGATCGTAGCATTCCCTGTGATCGCCCACTACGGCGTCATCTCATTCATCACCCGCTTCAGACAAAAGTACCCCAATGTAAACTTGACCTTTGAGGAACGCGAGGCAGCCGAAGTAAATTTGACACTTAGCAACCACGGCTGTGATTTTGCCTTTATGCGCGATAACTATTTGGAAAAAGAACGCTACAATATGATCGAGATCGCCAAGGACCAAATGGTACTTGTGCTTTCACGCGACCATCCCCTGGCCCAGCGAAAAAGCATTTCGCTGGCTGAACTTTCCAACGAGAATTTCATCATGTTCGATAAAGGGACTGTCGTTCACGAACTATGTGTCGATGCCTGTCATAAAGCCGGTTTCGAACCGCGCGTCTTTTATGCCAGCTTTCGCGTTGATACTATTCTCAGCCTGGTTGCATCCAATAGCGGTGTAGTGCTGATCATGGAAAAGGTGTTTGATTTCCTTAAGAACCCCCAGGTAGTGGCTATCCCACTAGAAGAAGTGATCGAAAGCCGAATCATGCTGGTCTACCTAAAAGAACTGGCTCTCTCACCCACTGCCCAATTGTTCGCGGATATGATCCAGGAAACGGTAATGGAATAACCACAGGATCGTGTCAAAAAGACACAATTTTATTCGCCAATTCTGAAAACACCAAATGCACTGGTATTGAGCGCATTTGGTGTTTATTAATCTGAATATCCTCTTCTACTTTACAGTAAACTTATACTGTGTCGTCCAATCACTCCAGCCTTTGGCAAATTTTACCCGCATGCGCCAATAGTATACTTTTGGCTTCAGAGCAGATGAAGGCGATAGGCTGTGTACGGAGGCTGCTGTTGTCTTGTCAAATACGAGCACATTTTTGTCAAAATTTGCTGGACTAACAGCGACTTGAATTTCATAGTTGAGTGCATTGGCAGCGGTTCCCCAGGTGTAAGTAGGGGTGCTGTCTGTGGTGGTAGAACCATTGGTGGGGGTGATCAAGATCGTCACAAAAATATTCGTAGACGAAGACCAAACTGAAACATTGCCAGCCGAATCGATTGATCTGACTCGCCAATAAATAACTCCGAATGGAAACGCTTGCGAGTTTGCAGGCGTGAAACTGGGAGTTGTCGTAATCACATTCAGGTACGGACTTTTAAAATCTCCGACTTTATCAAATTGAAATTCATAACTCTTTGCGTCACTTACCGTAGAAACAGTGAACTTTGGTATAGTGGTTGTCACTGATGCTCCTTTTACCGGAGAAGTTGTAACTGGCGCTTGAGGTGCGATTGTATCAACAGTGAATGAGCTTGTGGATGACCAACTGCCCGGTTCTGAAAGAGCATTAATTGCCTGAACTCTCCAATAATAAACGCCGTCTCCAGTGGTTGTAAGATTGGTCGTTAACACCCCAGCATCCAAAGTACGGTCAATTATGAGCGTATCAAACGTAGCAGTGTTGCTTACCTGGACCTGATAATTGATTCCATAAGGTACGCTTTTCCAGATCAGATCAAGGACTGGAGTTTTCATAGATGCGCCTGAGGCTGGGGATAAAAGCGAAGGCCCAACTGTGATTGGTGGAATGATCGTAATGGTATTTGCCGCACTCCAATTGCTGATATTCCCTGCAACATCCAATGCTCTGACGCACCAATAGTACGAAGGATCAGCCTCTGTATTGATCGCCTGAGTAGGAGGAGCAAATGAAAGGGAAGTCAGATTAGCGGAAGAGAGATAAGTTGGCTTATACTCACTGGCATTACAATCTGATGTTGTTCCATAGGCAAACTGATATTTGCTCGCCCCGGCAGCGGTTAACCAAGAATAGGTTGGCGTACCACGCACGGTGACTGCATTCGCTGGTGAACTCAGTACAGGAATTGCAGGCTTGGTAATGTCAACTGAAAAGGCCCGATAAGCAGCCCAGGCGCCAGGTGCACCAAGATAATTAACCGCTCTCACACGCCAATAATAAGTTCCCTCGCTCAGCGGATTTGCTTGATACTTCAACACATCTGTTCCAAGACTTACATTTTGAACAAGTGAAGTGAACGCAGTATTGGTACTTATTTGGATCTGATATTTATTCCCTGTTCCAGACGAAGCATTCCAGCTAAAGACAGGTCGATCAGTATTCAGGTATTTTCCCGGATCAGGAGAGATCAAACCAGGTACTCCCGGCAATGTAGGCGAAACGATTAATTTACGTGCGGGAACGAATATGTAGGCTCCTCCTGAAGAGGGCATCACTCCTACCCGCCAGTAATAGATGTTGGCCTTTGGTAAAGCGGTTGTCAACGTGTAACTGGTTGTAGATAATTTTGATTTATCTAGGATAATCGTACCAGCAGTAAACCCAGCACTTGTACTGATTTGTAATTTGTAAAGCTTTGCTCCGCTGAACGCCAACCAGGTAAACTTTGGCTTCAGTGTAGTTACCACAGCCCCATTTGATGGAGCCGACAAGACTGTGATCAACAAACTTCTTGAATTACTCCAGGGTGATTCATAATCATTACTGGTTTTAGCCCTGACCCGCCAATAATAAGTTTGGCCTAATTTCAGTGCTTTGGCAGAAGGTAAAGAATATGAATTAGTTGTTTGGGTTTGATCGATCAAAATGTTGTAAAAATTCATATCAGTAGCTATCTGGAATTGATATTTTGTCGCTTTGGCAACACTTGAAACCGCAAATTTTGGCGTTGTCGTTACGATTTCTGCATTGGCTACTGGGGTGGTAAGTTGCGGAATGTCTGTAAAACTTGTAACTGGCGCGATGATCAAGTTTTGAGCCTTTGATTCGCCTCCGCCCGGAAGTGGAGTAAACACTTTTACAGCGACAGTCGCCGGTGAAACGAGATCTGTGCCAGGAATTACAGCCATTAGTTTCGTGCTGTTGATAAAAGTTGTAGGTCGGTTTTCACCATTCCAGCGAACCACAGAGTTTTCAACAAAATCAGTACCCATCACCACCAGCTTCAAACTTGCCGTTCCGGCTGCCACATGCGAAATCTCTAGAGAACTTAGTGTGGGCAGTTTGTTGTTTAGGGTGAAATTTACCCCTGTGGTCTTGTCTTGTGCTAAGACCAGTTGATAAGCTGGCGTAAAAGCATTACCAGTCAATGAGGGTGTGATAACCTTATTGCCCTTGTGCAGTTTGGATAAAGTGTAATTACCGTTCGCGTCGGTTTTCACAGAGTTTCCGACGCCATCACTGATCGTTACCCCTGCAACTGGACCACCTTTTACATTCTTAACTGTGCCTGAAACCGTATCAGTAATCGATCCAGCCGTTCCATAAACCACAAGATCATCAATGACCCCTGAGATTTTTCCAGTTCCATCTGTGCGATTGGACATCAAGACAAGATAGTTGTAATAACCTTGTTGACTCTTCAATTCGCCAGACATCTCACCCAGGGTAAGTCCTGAATCATCTTTCAAAACAAAGTCCCAGGTGGTCCCCTCAATAGTCAAAATTCCGCGCCTCCAGGCATAGGTTCCCAGATACGCAACATCAGATGAAGCGGGATCTACCAAAGAATACGCCAGGTTTGACGATGTGGATAAGAATTGGATCTTATCAGAAGTATCAATTCCAATAAATTCACCAGCCAGGTCATTCCCTGCAATCTTTTGGGTGAGAGGACTTAATTCTTTAGCCAATCCCACCCACAATGTAGCATCTCCCTGCCCACTTAATACCTTGAAACGAAAATCCAACTGGATAGGATTGTCCGATGCATAAATTGGCATTGAATAATACATAGGAGAGTTTTGGCTTGCCGTCCAGTTTAAAACCTTATTGGTTGCGTCTCTTAATACTTTGCCAGCCGAATTATCTTTCCAATTCTTAGCAGTGGAAAAGTCATCTGAGAACAACAACCCTCCCGGAGACGTCTTTTCGCACTTATAGATACGTACATTATCTACCGCCCAGCCCAGGTGTCCAACCGCTGAATCGCTGGCGACACGCCAGCGGAAACGGATTGAATGTCCTTTGATGGCGCTCGTACTTAAATTGTACCGAGAAGAAACATACCCATGACTGTCACTTACAAATGCATCAACACCTCTAAGCGGATTGGTATCTCCGGTGTAATCAAAAATTTTACCGCTATACCCTGCTCCACTATCTAGTAAAGCATTTGCATCCTTCCAGGAGCCGCCATCAAGACTGTATTGCAGAACGGCACCATCAAAATATCTATCATTTTCGAATTCAAGACCGTAAGAATGGTCAAAATACAAATAAGTTGTTCCCGTTGAAGGGATGGTAACTCCCTTTGCCATGATGGCCGAGGCATCGGCATTGGTACTGATATCGGCACCAAACATACTAAACTTTCCTCCGGCTGCATAACCAACAATCCGACCCCAGGTGGCTGCTGGCTTTGTTGAAGTTGCAAAGTTCCAATTGCTGTTGGCAGATTCAAAATCATCAAAGAAAAGGTTCGTAGGAACCGAATTCTTGGGGCAAATCTCGGCTTTTGGCATATAGTTATTGGGAAGATCATAGTTCATCTGAACCGCATCAAGTGCCTTGCGCACTTCACCACAGTCTGCGAGGATAATACCTTCAGATCCTCCCAGTAAATTGTTACATGCCTGCTGGATATCAAAATACAAATCTGAATAATTGGCACCCGATGTGAGCAGATGAGTTTGTGCCTCGTAATAAATTGCAGCCACTTTTTGTAAGCCAATTCCAGTAATCGAATACCCGTTAAAAACACCGCCCTCCGTCATTAAGAAAACTGCTTTGTTATTGACTCCGCTGTTGGTATGCACCCCGCCATTATCATAACCAGCATCATAGGGGGAATACGGATATCCAGCTCGATAATACTCGCTCGTCATTCTGTCAGGCTGAGCATACCACGGGGGGTTACTCATACTGCGGTAGATCCCACTGGCAGAACCTTCACCTAACTTCCATTTTAATTCAGCAGTGTCATCCGTGGAACCATTGGTTTGATCTACAAACTCACCCCACATATCAGAGAGCGATTCACTGATGGCGCCAGATTGATAAAAGTAGAGCAATCTTGAAGTAGAGTCAGTCACGCCATGTGTCAATTCATGAGCCACAGTATCGTCTACTGGTTCATCATCCCCAAAGACCGCTTCGCTTCCATCCCAGAATGAATTTTGATAACCTACTCCAAATCGCACAACCGATAGCACAGGCATACCTGCGTTGTTTAAACCATTTCTTCCATGATAGGAGAAAAAGAATTTCAACGTATCTTGTGAATATTCAAGCGCTTGGTCAGCGTTGTTATCTTTTTTGAAAGTGCAACTTGTCCATGAGTCATTATTGCAAACAAGGGTTCCCGGCAACAAACTTGTATCTTTTGACCCTTGCATCGAATATATAGAAACTAATGCCCCATTACTGATCGAAAAAGAAAATGGGGGAAGACCATCAATAGTTGCCAGAATAGAATAGTAACCAACCTTCCCATTTGCCCGGTAGTCACCTGCGATCGCCACACCAGCAGCATCAGTTGTAACGGTAATTTCATTTGTACCTGAACCGGTAAAAGTACCACTGGCACCAGTAACCGGACCAGAGAATGTAACATCTATGCCAGAGATTGCTTTACCCAGCTTATCTACTACAATGATCCCGAGCGGATCTTTCATTAAAGTACCAGGAAGGTTGTTTCTGTTCTTGCTCCCATAAGCAAGCAAGTATTTCGGCGTTGTGCCGCCGGTTTGATATTCGACCGCACCAATATCACAGGTGGCAGTACCATCTGCATTTCCATCCACCGGTCGAGGGCTACCATTTTGATCTACAGACAAACATGATGCCTGCTGACTGCCCGCACTTGTTGAATTTCCATGGTCAACAACCGTACTGCCAGGTAATGGCATATAGTAATCAGCAGATACGTCTTTTGAAAGCCTGGGGTTTGCATCAATTACATCGCTGGAAAGTAGTTTTGAAGCACACACGGAACCAAATACATTATTTCCCACAGAAGTGATGGTTCCTTCACAGTCCAAAATTGTTCCTCTAGAGGTGTTATTGGCGACAATACTATTCATAACCTTTACTTCTGGACTTGCAGATGAAGAGACACCAATCCCCGCTGCGTGATTATATGGGTCGGGAGCATAGGCATTCCCATAGATCGTGGAATTATTAATTACTACAGGACCCCCAGCAACATCTATACCGGTGAAGATTTCGCCGCCGTGATTATCGATGATCGACGAATTCGTGATCGTGGTTGGCCCATATACCTTTAATCCCTTAGCGTTATTGGTAATGACACTTTTGTCGAGCTTAAAACTGGTGCTAGCTCGCGATTCAATACCAACCGAGCCATCAATTATCTTGAGCCGTTCTAGTACCACATTCGCAGCAGCAGCGGTGATCGCTAATGTAGGGTAACTTCTTGAAGGGGAAGCATCCAACGTAGATAGGCCAGTCTGATTTGTGAAGGTACTATCCCAGCCGCCAGAAAGTGTGAGCGATTTGGCAATCTCGAATTTCCATAAACTGGTACTGGTGTAGGTTCCAGTTCCAAGCCGGATCTTATCATCTGCGGCAATTTTTGGAATCACCACTTGTAGGTTTTTACAGGCAGTGGATGGTGAATTGCAGTCATTAGCATCATTTCCATTTACTGACACATACCAATAATCAAGATTTTCTTCATTAATTGTGATTTTTCCTTCAAATCCGGGGGTTGTCACAGAAATTGTATAACTTCCAACAGAATTGTTTGCGAAGAATTTCGGAGAGTAGGCGATCCCGGAGGAATCGGTTAGTACGGTTGTGGTATTTGTTCCTGTGTCAGAGAAAATCGCACCTGCTGAATCCCCCTGAGAAGTAAAAGTCACAGGCACGTTTGGAATATAAATTCCATTTTGATCTTCAACATAAACTGCAAGAGGCATCACATAGGAGTTATTTATTTGTGAAGTTTGTCCTTCACCGCTTACAGAAAGCAGGGTAGTGGGAATAGACTCGTAATCGAAATAATTGACTTCAGTCGCACCGATATCACAACGGGCGATTGAATCGTTATTTCCATCTACAGGTCGAGCCACGCCAAGCTGATCACTTGTTTCACAAGCAAATGCATCTGATCCTGGAGTGAGTGGACTGCCTGAATCTATGCTGGGAGCGAATGGAGGGATCAAGAATGCACCAGTTGACAATAGCGGTCCAAGAGCCAAACGAAGACCGAAAAGATCGCTCGTTTTTGTACTTATTCTACAACCATCCAATTTTTGGATTATGTTATACCCATATGAAGCGATATTATCATGTGAAGACACATAACAATCAGGACTATTGGTAGCAGAGTTTTCTCCAATCATAGAATTCCAAATTCTAGGACTGCTCGATAGGATATAGACTCCTCCTCCTGAAACTGCCTTATTCTTTGCGATTGTTGAATTACCAATAGCCAAAGAAGTAGTAGGCGAAACCTGAAGTCCTCCGCCACTTATTGAAGCCTCATTGAGCCCAATTGTGGAATTTCGTAAATCCAAAGAACTATAACTGAACAAATAAATTCCTGCACCCTCCTCAGCTTTGTTGTCATGAATAGATGAATTTTTTATCGCGACATAGGCGCGATAATCCATATAAATTCCCCCACCTTTATAGCTACGGTCGGAATTTGATGATAATGGCGCTTTACAGTTTTTTATTTCAAAGTTATTTAATTTAACAGTTGTTTGTAAATTGGCTTGTTTGTCCCCAATACTTAGCCCGCGGCGAACAGCCTGGCCATCTATAACCGTCATTCCCACCTGTGTTGAAAAATCGGAATTCCATCCTCCGCTTAGGGTTAAATTCTTGAGAATGTTCACCACGTTATCAGTAGATGAAGTATAGGTCTCTGCGGTAATGTACACCGTATTCCCTGGAGATGCCTTATCAGCAGCCGCTTGAATAGTTTTGCAAGAAGTTTGAGGAGAAAAACAATCATTTAAATCATTTCCATTACTTGAAACGTACCACTTCCCAATATTTGTAATATCGATATTAACGAAAAGGCTTGTATCAGCCAAAGATGCGAGAATTTGATATTTCCCTGGAATAGTATTTGGATGGAATGAGACTTGTGCGATGCCATTTTCATTCGTTGTGACCGAGATACTGTTGGAATTTAACGTACTAAATGTTCCACTCGCACCTGTTGAGGGGGCTGTATAAGTGATAGTTTTACCTGGCATTGGGATGTTTTTCTGGTCACTTACTTTTACTGATAACCAGAGCGTAGGATTCGAATTAAAATCCACAATTTGATTATTATTACTTAGTAAACTAAGTGAGGGCTCTTCTGTGTATTCAAAGTACTGGATCTCAGAAGCACCAACATCACATCTGCTGGTTTGATCATTGTTACCATCTTCTGGGCGAATACTGCCAGATTGGTCAGTAGCCAGACACGCTTTTCCATCTGTTCCTGGATCCAATGGGTTTCCAGCATCCACAATTGGGCTATCTGGAGGAATAAATAATTCACCATTTTCTAACATTTCCCCGAAGCGGGCATTTTTTCCAGTAATATCACCTGTGACGTGAGTAAACTCACATCCCGCTGCATCCTGGATTAAATTGTACCCGGTAGATACAATGCTCCCCGAACCAATAAAACAATCATTTCCGCTATTTGCGGACACAGAAGTACTGACATTTCCAGACATCACAGAATTTTGCATAAACAATGTGTAAGTCGATGTCTGTCTGGAATAATACACTCCGCCATATTTATATGCAGTATTTTGGGCTATAGTTACGTTTCCTAAATAAAGATTCTTGGCATAATAATCCGAATAAATTCCACCACCACTCTGGGTTGCCTGATTATTTGCGATGGTTGTATTTAATAAACGGACCTCCTGGCTTCCACTAAGGAAAATTCCCCCACCTGATTTAGCCGAACAATTATGGATGGAACTATTGCGTAGGGTAAGTGTAACCAAAGATCCCACCAGGAGCCCGCCGCCATAACCTGATTCAGAGGAGGAGTTTACCTGCCCGTTGCCATTGAGCACTTCAAAATTTGTCATGTTTACGGTGATGGGGGGGGTAGTCGTTAATTCGTCAATACGGGCTACTTTGATACCGCGGAGTGTATTTTGACCATCCAAACGAGTATTCCCCACCCGAGTAGTGAATACACTATCCCATCCGCCTACCAGATTTAGGCTCTTTTGGATAATGACAACACTGTTTGTGGTCCCGGTATATGTTTCTGCAGTAATAAAAATGGAATCGCCTTCAGCGGCTTTTGTCACTGCCGCCTGGATGGTGGCGCAGGGAGTACTTGTTGTCAAGCAATCATTTGTGTCATTTCCGGCACTGGCGGAGACATACCAGATGATTTTTCCGCCGTCTGCCTCAGGTTCAATTGGTAAATCTTCCGGCTCAGGGGTATTCGTGGGAGTGACAGTGTCTTCCACCGTTGGGATTTCTGTGGGGATTTCTGTGGGGATTACTGTGGGAATTTCCGTAGGAATATCTGTAGGTGTGGCTGTTTCTGTAATCCACTGAGTGGGTGTGAATTCGGCGGTGGGGAACTCGGTTGGGACCGGGGTATCAGTCACTTCAGGCTCAGGGGTTATCACATCTGTAGGCGTTTCAAGTATTCCGTCTTGCGGGTGAACATCCGTTTGCGACCAGGTCCTTCCGGTAGTATCGGAATCGATCTGATTGAACTTTAAACTGATGCCTCCAGTAAGGGCATTAACCAACACCAACAAATTCACCGGTTGATCCTCCACCGATGCTTCCATCCGCCAAACAAGCTCCGCTTGTTTGGTAGAAGGCATAAGAAGACGTTCGTCATAGATCCATAGTTGAGGTTGTGTAATTTGTACAAGGCTGGCATCCGCTCCATACCGGGCGACCAATAATTCTTGTGCGGCAGAAATTGCCTGCTGCGTAGTGATCACGGGATCTATATCCAATGAAAGGTCAGGAGAAGCTTCGCCTGACATGGAAATTAATTTACCTTCGGGAGAAATATTAACAACGATCTCACCTGCCATAACGGGGATGCCAAGATAAGTTTGTTGATAACGATAATAATTGCCAGTTCTATCCATAGAATCGGTTGTTTGTAAACTCAAATCAGTAGTGGGAGACGCAATACCAAATAATGGCGCATACGCGTCAAGAGCTGCCGCAGACATATCATTGGCTGATAGAGAAGAAATACCAATGCCAGGAATTTCCAACGATCCGTTTTCAGAAGCACCAATAAAGGTCACTTTACCAGTTTCATCACTGGTATTTATTACCGGCTGATCTGAACTGGTGAGGGGTTCTTGTTGGTTCTCAGTTGTAACTTGCTCCTCAGCATAATTTGCATTCACTGGTTGAGTAGGAATTGATTGTAGAAGGAGTGCCAGGATCAAGATTCCACTAATGATTATTCGCTTCATAGATTTCCTCCCTTATTCGTCTGTAATTATTTTTTTATTGAGTCATTTTTAATTATAAATTAGATTCAGGTAAATAGAAGTAAAACATTTCTAAAGGTGATTGTACAATTCTTAAACATAAAAAGAAGGATAGCAATCTCATAAAGGGATTAAAAACAGAGTTGGGCGTAATTTAAGTATTACCCAACTATGTTTTTTCTGGATGGGTTTTACAACGCTCTAGCTTCTTCGTTTAGGGCTTTTTCTTCATCAGTGTGCGGGACGAAATCCAGACCATGCGGAAGAGATTTCCCTTCCAGGTCTACATGTACAAATGTGATAAATCCGCGCACGGCCACTTGGTCTTTGACCGTTACCTGAATGTACGAGCAGATCTTGGTCTCACCGGTGAGCACCACCCGGCTGGAAAACGTGACCAGATCCCCTTTGCGGATGGGGCGGGTAAAGGTCATCCCATGGATCTTGAGGCAGACGATATTTTCAGGGCGGGTCATGGATGCAGCGGCGATAAAACCCGATTCAACGAACCACTCAGCCGTCCGGCCAGCGTACAAGGTGCCGTGATGGTTGAGGTCTTCCCCCTTCACCAGATGAACAGACGTATAGACAGGGAAATCCACATGCGCTCCTTAAGTTGAATTGACCCAGTCATTGTAGCGCGCTTGCGGGCTTGTGGCAATTCTGAATGTCATGATTTTGTATGAACACAATGTAACAATAAACAGCTGATTTTCCTGGCTTTGATTTTGTTTTCCTCTCTTGACAATAGACCCAGAAGTAATTATTATAGCACTATAATATTACACAAATGGGATATATATGACCAATTCTGAACTGGTACTACTAAGCCTGGTGGCAGAATGTCCGCGCCATGGCTACGAGCTAGAGAAAGTAATCGAAGAGCGCGGCATGCGCAATTGGACGGATATTGCCTTCTCTTCCATCTACTTTTTGCTCAACAAGCTGGTCAAAGATGGATACATCGCCGCCCACACCCAACCGGCTGCCGGTCGCGGCCCTTCTAAAAAAGTGTTCAACCTACTGCCCGCCGGCATGGAAGCCTTACGCCTGGGCGTTCGCGCCGGGCTGGCCAACGCCTCCCCGGGAGACCGCAGCTTTTTGCTGGGGCTATCCTGCCTGCCCATGCTGCCCCGCGACGAGGTACTCTCCGCGCTGAACGAGCGTCTGTCCGCTCTCATCATTCGGCGCACGGAGCTGCAAAACCACCCTGCCCTCACCCAGCCGGGGTTCCCCCCACATGTGACGGCCATGTTCACTTATTCGCTCGCCTTGATCGATGCTGAGGTCAATTGGCTGAGCGACTACATCAATCATTTATAAGGACGCATAAAATGGAAAAGATCGACCTGAAAAAAGTATATAAAGACCTGTATTCCCCCTCTAAGAAAGAGTTCTCCCTCATTGAAGTGCCGCCGCTGCAATATTTGATGATCGATGGCCAGGGAAACCCCAATACCAGCCAACGCTATCAGCAGGCCGTTGAGACCCTTTACGGCCTCACCTATGGGCTGAAGTTCCACATCAAGAAAACCCTGGCAATTGATTACACCGCCATGGGGTTGGAAGGGCTATGGTGGACGCCGGATATGCACGATTTCAGCGTCAACAACAAGGACGGCTGGCATTGGACCGCCATGATCTTGCAGCCGGAATTTGTGACCCCCGCCCTTTTTGCGGAAGTAAAGGACGCCCTCGTGGCCAAAGACAAAGGGCCGCTGGCCAGTGAGGCCCGTCTGGAGACCTTTACAGAAGGATTGAGCGCGCAGATACTCTATCTGGGCGCCTATGCGGAGGAAGGTCCCACCATTGCTGCCATGCACCAGTTCATTCAGGACCAGGGCTGTGAACTCACAGGCAAGCATCATGAGCTGTATCTTTCTGATGCGCGCCGGGTGGCCCCAGAGAAAAACCGGACCATCCTGCGCCAACCCGCCAGACGAATATAGCCTGTACAGACCCATTTGTAACGCTTCCCGCTTTTGTTGCGACGTGCTATAATCCGCCCGTTCATGGATACGCGTTATTACAAGGAGAATGTATGAGTAAAAAGTTGTTGATGGGCGTTTTGATTGCAGGGTTATTGCTTGCAGGTTGTGCTGGCAAAGGTGGATCTAGCACTGGTACAAATAGCACTTCGGGCGGGTCTTCCAGCGCTGATCTGAGCGGTGCATTGAACCTGGTTTTAGGAAGCAGTGATTCCCCCAGTGTTTTTGATTCTTACCACATCGAACTCTCTCTGGATATTCCCCAGTTGAACGATGACAGTACCGCAGTGGTCAACAACAAGACCCTGATCTCTGCTGATGTGGCCGGGAGCGATGTGCACATCATCCAGACAGATCCGGGCGCTACCGAATCCAAAGAAGGGTTCATTATCGGAGATAAAGAGTACAAAATCATTGACGGCACTCCGCAAGAAATGATGGGGCAGATCGCCCTAAGTTGGGCTATGTGGCCGCTTCAGGTGGTAATGCCCTACGCCTATGCCGCCAACTTTGCCCAGAAAACGGGCACAGATACGATCGACGGCCGTGCGGCAGATGTGTACACATTTGATGCGGCCAATGCAGATGCGGCCTCCAAGAGCATGATGGAGAGCTTCGGCCTCAACGGTATGACCAACGGCAAAGGCACTGTCTGGATCGACCAGGCCACCGGCGCCATGCTTAAGCTGGACATGACCTATGACGAGACCCTCTCCGATAGCGACCAAAAAGAGATCGGTACAGGCACTGGCAACATCACCATTGAAATCAGCAAAGTAGGCCAGGTAACAATCACCTCCCCGGTTCAGTAAATCCTAAACATTCTGCAATAATAAAAAGACCCTTGAGCGAATACTCTAGGGTCTTTGAATTACTTTTGAAGCTCTAGCTTTCGAGCATTTCTTTCCACTCAGCGGGTTTGAACCAGTGGCGCCATTCGCGATTTTCCCAAACCACCAAAATGGGGCTTGCGTTGAAAATAGAGGAATAGGTACCGGAGAAAACACCGACCAGCAGAATGACCACGAAATGGCGGATGGTATCGCCACCGAAGAGGGCCATGGCCAACAAGCACAGCATAACGGTGAGCTGGGTCAGAATAGACCGAGAAAGGGTCTGAATTGTGGAGTGATTGACCACTTCAGTGTAAGACAAGCGGCGGTAAATGGAGCTATTCTCGCGGATGCGGTCGAACACCACAATGGTATCGTGCACCGAGAAGCCGATGACGGTCAGCACAGCCGTTAGGAAGAGCGCATCTGCTTCCCAATGAATGAAGTGACCTACCAGCGCTTCCACACCTACAACCACCAACACATCATGCAGCATTGCCAAAATGGCAGCGGTACCGTAGCGGAAAGCATGGGGAACACCACGGAAGGCAAAGGTAATGTACAGAATGATGGCAAGAGCTGCCATGGCAACAGCCAACATAGCTCGTTTGGCTACTTCCTGACCGATGACAGGACCAACAGAATCAAAACGTTGGATGGTCACTTCGGTGCCGAAAGCAGTCGTCATATCGTTGACCAGGGTGTTCTTGGTGGCTTCATCAATCTCTTTAGAACGAATGATGAGACCATTGGTGCCAGCGGTCTGCACCTGAACATCTTCCACACCCGCCTGGGTGTAGAGAGCAACCACCTGCTCAGTGGTAGGAACGGTCCCATTGGCAAAGGTGACTTCCAGAACAGAACCACCGGTGAAATCAATGGCCAACGGCAAGCCCCAGACGATGAGGGCGATGATGCCGGGAATGATCACCAGCAGAGAAATCGCAAAATACAGATAACGATGTTTGATAATATTCATGGTCTCCTCCTACTTGGCAAACCAGCGCGGATGTTCTGCGGCTTTAAGGTTATCCAGCACCAGGTGCAGGAAGGTACGGGTGGCAACAATAGCCGTGAAAAGACTGACCAGAACACCAATTGCGAGTGTAACTGCGAAGCCCATCACGATGGTAGCGCCAAATTGGCTGCCAAAGATAAAGAGGATCAAACAAGTGATGAGTGTGGAGATGTTGGAATCGCGGATGGAAGGCCAGGCGCGCGTCCAGCCCAGGTCAATGGCCTGACGGATGGTACGGCCTGAACGCATCTCTTCTTTCATACGCTCAAAGATCAAAATGTTCGCATCCACCGCCACGCCTATACTCAAAATGAAACCGGCGATACCGGCCAGGGTGAGGGTAACGGGGATGATCTTGAACAGAGCGAAACTGGTCATCACGTACATCACAAGAGCGATATCAGCGATGAAACCGGGCAAGCGGTAGAAGTAAGTCATCAGGATCATGACCATGGCCAAACCGATGATGCCGGCCAGGAGCGATTTGTTGATGGATTCTTCACCCAGGGTGGCGCCAACGGCTTCAGTTTCAACAACCTTCAGAGGAACCGGCAGAGCGCCATAGCGCAACTGCACAGCCAGAGTATTGGCGGTCTCGGTGGTGAAGCTGCCGGAGATCTGACCCTGACCATCGGTGATGGCAGTGTGGATGACAGGAGATTCGATGACCACATTATCGAGAACGATCGAGAGGTACTGATTCACATGAGAGGAGGTGAATTCACCAAAGGTTTTGGCTTCAGCGTCATTCAACACAAAACTGATGCTCACTTCGCCTAATGTGTCCACACCCACATTGACCGATTTCAACCCCGCGCCGGTGATGATGGCGGAGTAGGTTTTTACTTCGGTCGTTCCATCAGTGGCTGCGGCATCTGTAGATGCAGGCGTAGCTTCTGTGGTCGGGGTAGCCTCAACAGTCGGGGTCTCGGTAACGGCAGCAGTGGCTTCAGGAGTGGCGGAGCCGCTCGCAGCTGCATTGACTGCTGAGTAATCAACATTCACTTTGGTTCCGGGTGCCAGGTATTCTGTCCCGGCATCAACGAATGCCAACTGGCCGACTTTCTTCAAAGATTCGACCACCTGTGCAGTATCAGTCAAACCCGGAAACTCACCGACGATACGGTTATTGCCCGAAGTCTGAAAGGTGACTTCGCTCACGCCCAAAGCGTTGGAGCGATTGAGCAAGATCTGCTTAGCGGTCTCAAGCTGGTCTGCGGTAACAGAGGAGCCATCAGCCATGTCGACCTGCAATAGGACGCGCATACCCCCGCGCAGGTCCAGGCCAAGCTGTGTTTCCATAGTGCGGTCAAAAGACCCGATGTGAATGCCCGGATTATTAGGCAGAACTGCCCAGATCACCAGAGCCCACACCACCAGCACCAAAATCAAAAGCCGGTAGTTTTTATTCATTCTGAAATTTCCCTTCAGTGTATGAAAAGTACAAATAACGCGAGAATTTTACCCCACATTGAGCACTTTGTCAGGGTGCAAAACAAAGTTGCTCAATGCGAGATATTTTAATGAAGGAAGCTCACTCAGAGAGGTCAGCTCTGCGCAGCAAAACGACGGTTAAACCAGATCTTCACGACCTGGGTGAGCACTGCGTATCCAACCAGGATGGCCAGTAAGATACCCCAGTATCCAAACGGCAATGGGGTCAACCCCAGAGTGGTCGCCAGCGGTGAATACGGCAAAAAAGCACCGAAAAGCAGAACGCCCAATGAAGTGAGCATGAGCGGCAGGCTGGCGCGGCTCTGAATGAACGGTATCTTGTTGGTGCGGATCACGTGAATGATCAACGTCTGGGTGAACAGGCTCTCAATGAACCAACCGGTATGGAACAGGGTGGGGTTGGCCCAGGCATTGAAGACGTAGATCATCACAAAGAAAGTAGCGTAATCAAAGATCGAACTGATGGGTCCGATGAAGACGATGAACTTGCGCAGTTCGCCAATGGCCCATTTGCGCGGCCGTTCGATCCATTCGGCGTCAACAGTATCACTGGGGATGGCGATCTGCGAGATGTCGTAGAGCAGGTTGTTGACCAGGATCTGGATAGGCAGCATGGGCACAAAGGGCAAAAAGATGCTTGCGCCCAACATGCTGAACATATTGCCAAAGCTGGAGGATGCCGCCATTTTGATGTATTTGATGATGTTGCCAAATACACGGCGCCCTTCAATAACGCCCTCTTCTAAAACCAGCAGGCTGTTTTCCAGCAGGATGATCTCAGAAGATTCCTTGGCAATGTCTACCGCAGTGTTTACAGAAATGCCCACATCCGCAGCGCGCAGGGCCGGGGCATCGTTGATGCCGTCGCCCATAAAGCCCACCACATGTCCGCCGCGTTTGAGCGCCAGGATGATTCGTTCTTTGTGGTCCGGGGAGAGCCTGGCAAAGATGGTCACATTTTCTACCTCTTTGCTGAGCTGCTCGTCCGTGAGGGCATCGATGGCCGGCCCAAGCATGACATGATCAATGGACAGACCCACCTGCTGGCAAATGGATTCAGACACCAGGTCATTATCGCCGGTGAGGATCTTCACATCCACTTTGTATTGATGCAGCTTGGCAATCGCCTCCGCCGCTGATTCCTTGGGGGGATCCAGAAAGGCCAGGAAGCCTTTGAGGGTCATATTCACTTCGTCCTGAAGGTTATAGCCATCCTTGCATTCGGCTTCGCTCAAGACTTTGTAAGCCAGCCCGATGACGCGATACCCCTGCCGGTTCAGGCCTTCGATCATCACCTGGCGTTTGGCATCGTATTTTGCTTCACGCGGCAACACTTCGCCTTTTACTTCCACATTGGCGCAGATATCCAGGGTCTCTTCTACGGCCCCTTTGGTGATGAGCAGATGCTCACCTTTGGGAGTTTGCACCACCACAGACATGCGTTTGCGGTGAAAATCAAACGGAACTTCATCCACCTTGGTAAAGCCGGTCACTTTCTCCTGGCGGCCCCGCATGGTGGCGTGATCCAAAATAGCCACATCGGTCAGGTTCTTGAGGCCCGTCTGGTGAAAGCTGTTCAGGTAAGCCAGGTCCAGGATCTCGTCGTTTTCAACACCGGAGACATCCATGTGCTTCTCCAGCACGATCTTACCCTGGGTAATGGTACCAGTCTTATCGGTGCAAAGCACGTCCATGGCGCCCAGATTTTGAATGGCATTGAGCCGTTTGACCACAACCTTCTTAGAGGCCATAGTGATGGCCCCCTTGGAAAGGTTGACGGTCACGATCATGGGCAACATTTCAGGGGTCAGACCCACAGCAACGGCCAGAGCAAAGAGCAGAGCTTCCAGCCAGTCGTGTTTGCCAAAACCGTTGATGAGGAATACCAGCGGCACCAGAATTCCCATCAGGCTGATCATCAGCCAGGTGAACTGGTTGATGCCAATATCAAAGCTGGTCTGCGGGCGTTCTTTGGTCATGCGGTTGGCCAGGCTGCCAAAGTAGGTGCTTTGACCGGTTGCCAGTACCAGAGCGCGACCGGAGCCACTTTCTACGTTGGTGCCCAAAAAAGCCAGACTGTTGATCTCCAGCGGCGACTGCCCTTCTTTGATGGGAACGACCACCTGTTTTTCCACCGGGTAAGATTCGCCGGTCAGGGTGGCCTGGTTGACAAAGAGATCTTTGGCGCTCAGAATGCGCACATCGGCCGGCACCATATCACCGGCGGAAAGGTGCACAATATCGCCGGGAACAATCTCTTCCAGGGTCACTTCGCTCAACTGGCCCTCACGAAGCACAGTGGCAGTGGTGCTGACCATCTCCTGCAACTTTTCGGCCGCCTGGTCAGCGCGGCTTTCCTGCACAAATCGCAAGACAATGCCCAGCAGCACCATCACGGCGATGACGGAGGCGGCACGCAGATCTCCGGTGAAGTAAGAGACCAGCCCCAACACCACCAGCAAGATTACCAGCGGATTGCGCACGTTTTCCCACAATCGCTTGATGAAAGTAATATGTTGTTCAGTGACAATATGGTTTTTGCCATACTCTTCGCGCAGGATTTCTACCTCCTGCACAGTAAGGCCATCCGCGCGAGTTTTGTACTCGCTGAACAGCTCTTTTTCATTTAATAGCACTGCTTGATTCAGACGCGCAAACACCTGCTCGTGAACCAGCTTGTTTTTCTGACCCGGTTGAGTGGGGACCACAGAGAAATCGCGGAATGCCATGTGCTTCTCCTTCATATTGTCCGACTCACCCTTCCTCTCTTTAAGATACTCTCATTATAGAGTAATTATCAGCCTGGTGCGTTCCCCGCTTCAGGCAGAACCAAAGGGATGAAGGGAAAGTCTGAGTGGATCGTAAATGCTCGAACAGCCGCTAAGGGCGGCTCATCATAAGTACTTCCTGCTGAATCGTCACTTTTCATTCCCTTCACCTCCTTTCTTTTCATGTTTGTAGAAAAACAAAATTCCCTGGTTTTTCAACCAGGGAAGGATTAATCGCAACAAACCAAAAAATGGATTGCGCTCCCACTCTGGTTGAGTTTTGGCACTGCACTGCTTAGGGGAGGAAGCTCCCAGCCATTTTGGATCAAACCTTAATCCGGCCTGATCTGGTCTACCCTTTGGTGTCTTTGGACTTTTCAGGGCAATGGCCTGTTTCAGTACAGACGCCTCACCTAACGAGGGTCTCAATTTCAGTCAAAATTATAGGACGAAACCGGCAGGAAGGCAATAGTTGTTAAAATTCTCTCAAGTTAATCAAACTCTTTTTATAAACTTCCAAATATTTCATCACAGCAAGATCGGGTAGGATTTACAATAAGAATGTAAACCGTCACTGCCAGGAGGCGATATTTGGACTTCAAAAAGAATTTGTCTGCCAAACCGTATCTGATCGATATCACCCTGCTTCGAGACAAGGTACCCTCCTGGGAGGAGTATCCATTTTCGCTGCCAGCTGTGCGCACCCTGGAAACCCTGCCATTTCACCCTGACGTGACTTTTTTTGTGGGGGAGAACGGCATGGGCAAATCCACCTTGCTGGAGGCGATTGCGGTCCTGTCGCGCTTTAACCCGGAGGGAGGCAGCAAGAACGTTCAATTCTCTACCCGCGACACCCAATCCAACCTGGCGGATTATTTGAAGTCTGGCAAGAGCTTCAAAACCGCCAAAGATGGCTACTTCCTGCGTGCTGAATCTTTTTACAATGTCGCCTCTTACCTGGATGATGTAGAGGTCACCGGCTCCTATGGCGGGAAATCACTGCACGCGCAATCCCACGGCGAATCCTTCTTGGCGCTGCTGCAATACCGCTTCAGTGGCAACGGATTGTACCTGTTGGATGAACCTGAAGCGGCCCTTTCGCCTACCCGCCAATTGGCCGTACTGGCCCTGATCCACAAGTTGGTAAAGGCCGACTCCCAGTTCATCATCGCCACCCACTCCCCCATCCTGATGGCCTACCCCAACGCCAGGATCCTGCGTTTTTCTGAATCCGGCATCAACGAGGTGCGATATGAAGAAACTGACAACTACCGTGTCACCAAAGATTTTTTTGAGCATCGTGAGCAAATGTTGCGGGTGCTGCTGGAAGAAGATGAAATGATTTAATATTTCTTTCTTCAAATATCTTTACAGAGACTAAATATCGCTTATAAGTAAATTTGAATATACATGCGTTATCCCAATGTATAACAATGAAATTTGTATATAATATGGGTAATCAAAATTGAAAAGGGGGAAAGCAAGATGTCGAAATCAAAAATTTATGATCAACCTTGTCCTTGCGGTAGTGGAAAAATATTTAGTGAGTGTTGTGCATCTAAACAGGATGACCCAGAGTTTAGCAATCCTCTCAATTTTATTCAAACTTTCAAAACAATAAGATATGAATCCAAAATAAAGCAGTGTCTTTACCCAGATCATTCAAAATGTTCTGAAAGAATAATTGATGCTCATTCCATTCAAAATAATAAAATATTAAAACGGATTTCTAGTGATGGTTACATTTATATGCCTTGTCCTAAATCTGATAATCCTTTTGTATTAATGACAGAGTGGGGTAGAAAAGAAGCAACCGTTTTTACAGGCTTTTGTGGATATCACGACAATGAAATTTTCAAACCTATTGAAAACAATCCTTTTAATAAGAGTGTTTTCCATACTTTTCTTTACAGTTACAGATGCTTTGCAGTTGAATATCACAAAAAACAAGAAGTAGCTAATATGCAGCAAAGTATCTTTAAAAGAAAACCTTCACTGATCACTATGCCAGAAAATAAGAATCCTTTTAAAGGGATGATTTCGGCAATAAATGATTTTCAACATGTTAAGGATGAATTTGATCGCTCTTTACTCACAGGAGATTATGATATATTAACCAGTATTATTTGGGAATTTCCTTTCGAGGTCAAATTTGCGGCGACTGGATTTGAAGCACCAACAAGAGATTTGCGGGGAAAGAGAATTCAAAATCTTAAAGACTTTTCAGTATTAGCTGAACACATTTTTGTTATGGTATTTCCTGAGGAAACGAAAACTTATTGCATTTTTTCATGGCTAAAATCTAATGATAGTTTATTCTCAGGAATCGCAGAACAATTGAATTCTCTAAACTATGAAAAACAAAAAAACTACATAAACAACCTGCTCCCAATAATCAGTGAAAATATCGTTCTTAACCCAGAGGCTTGGAATAGACTTGGGAAAGCCCAAAAAAGATCATTTTTATCACTTGTCGGCTTTGGCGCCAATATCTATGAACTTTTTGGGATAACGTATAATAGATTATCTTCTCCTTCTTTTGATCTTTTTTCAATGTAAAGACATTTATTCAAATTTAACTTTTTTCCATGTTACAATATCGGTGTCCGAATTTTCAGGAGTTCATAGAATGACAGATCGTAACCTCTAAACTTTCCGCTTTTTTTGGGTAGACCATTCGCTATTGTCTTGATTTAATTAAATCAACATTGCAATCGAGGGCCTCGCCCTCGGTTTTTATTTGTCTCGGAATTGAGGTTACATCTATGCTTTCTGTACGATCTATTAATAAATCTTTCGGCATACTGCCGGTTCTCAATAATATCAACTTCACTCTCAAAGCGGGTGAGAAAATTGGGCTGGTGGGCGTCAACGGCTCTGGCAAAACCACCCTGCTACGAATTTTGGCCGGGGAAGACAGGGCAGATTCCGGCACGGTTTCCTACACCCCTGCCTCTTTGCGGGTGGGCTATCTCTCACAATCTTTGAACTTTGAACCCGGCGAAACCCTGGGCAGTTTTCTGCAAAAAATGGCAGGCGATCTGGTAGGGCTGAGCCAACATCTGCAGGAACTGGCTGGCCAATTGGCGCTCAATCCCTCCCGCGACGACTTGCAGCTTGACTATGACGCCACCCTGGCGGGCATCGAAGCGGCCGCTGAAAGCCAGGGCAGCGCTCCTGCAATGCTGGCCGCCTTTGAGCTGGACACTCTGCCCGCTGATCTACCCGTAGCCTCTCTCAGCGGCGGCCAAAAGACTCGCCTTGGCCTGGCCGGTATTCTACTCTCCTCGCCACAATTGCTGCTGCTGGACGAACCCACCAACCACCTCGATTTTGCCATGTTGGAATGGCTGGAAAATTGGATCAATCAATCACCGGCGACCATTTTGTTGGTCTCTCACGACCGTGTTTTTTTGGATAACACAGTGGAAACCATTTTGGAGCTGGACCCGGCCAGCCATCAGCTCAAAAGCTACCCCGGCAACTATTCTGATTACCTGGATGCCAAAGCCGAGGAACGCGCCCGTCACTGGCAAGAGTACAGCGATCAGCAAGACGAGATCCAGCGGCTCAAATCAGCTGCCTCTCACTACCGCGAAATTGCCCGCTTCCGCAAAGGCGGCAAGGCAGATTCTGGCGATAAGTTCGCCAAAGGGTTCTTTGCCAACCGCGGCCTGGCAACAGTGAAACGCGCTAAAAGCGTGGAAAAACGCATCGAGCATTTGCTCAATGATGAGAAGGTAGACAAACCGCGTGATTCCTGGCAAATGAAGATGGAATTTGAGGGAACCCCGGCCAGCAGCCGCACCGTGCTGGCTTTGCAAGCTCTCAGCGTTGGCTATGGCGAAAAGGCGCTGCTCTCTGACCTGGATGTTGTGCTGCGCTACGGCGAACGTGTGGTCCTCATCGGACCTAACGGTAGTGGCAAATCTACCCTGCTGCGCACCCTTCGTGGACAGATCCCGGCGCTCAGCGGCAGCGTACGCCTGGGAGCCAGTGTGCGCCCCGGCTACATGGCACAGGAGCAGGAAGACCTCGACCCCAACCTGGCGGTGCTGGAGACCTTGCAGAAGGGAACAGCGCTCAACGAAACGGCCGCCCGCACTTTACTGCACAAATATCTTTTCACTGGCGATGATGCTTTTCTGCCCCTCAAAGCCTGCTCCTTTGGCATGCGCAGCCGCCTTTCATTGGCCTGCCTGGTGGCACAGGGGTGCAATTTTCTGCTGTTGGACGAGCCGCTCAACCATCTGGATTTGCCCTCGCGCGCCCAGTTTGAAAAAGCCCTGACCAGTTTTGAGGGTACCATTCTGGCAGTGGTGCATGACCGCTACTTTATGCAGCGTTTCGCCACCCGCATCTTGGAGATCAGCGACGGGGAGCTGCTGGATTATGAACCGATGCATGTGGAAACGGAATAATGGGGTAAAGGTAGAGGCCTGCGCCTATATACCTCAATCCAAGCAAACGATCAAACCAAGCGGAAAATACTTGCTTATCTCGTAGGGTCACGGCGCACCGTGACCCTACCGATTCCAACAGGCAATCCTGAATATCAAATTATTGGATGCCGTGTGGCCGATTTGTTATGTGACCAAGCCAAATATTTTGATGGCGATCGATTCCCCTTCATAATTGGAACACAGCTTCCTGATAAACTATCTTTTCCTCTCAGTAGAGGCGTATGGCTATACGCCTCTATCCATTCAAACAATCATCCTATAGAGGAAATTTCTCAATGACTCGTAGGGGCGGAGCGACGCTCCGCCCCTAACCATGCCAACATTTAATTCCAGGAGAAAATACACCTGATCCACAAGTAGTAGCACGGCATGCCGTGCCACTACTTGTGCCAAAAAGAAATTGTGTATTACGAAATCACGTATGACACAGTGAGGGCGTTGCGCCGCAACGCCCCAACCCCAAAACAGGTTCACTCAAAAAGGAAATC
>JAYFNV010000119.1:0-37362 GCA_034933225.1 Anaerolineaceae bacterium
GATGGCAAAGACCACACCCTGGAAGAAGTGAGCCGCTATTTTAACGTAACCCGTGAGCGCATCCGTCAGATCGAAGCCAAGGCCTTGCGAAAACTGCGTCACCCCACCCGCAGCCGTCACCTGCGCGAGTATTTGGGCTAAAGTGTGGTTTCTTGCATGGAGTAAATTTCCATGATATACTGATTTTAAAGATAGGAACTCATTATTAATTGAGCTTTAACTGAGCGCAGATATTCATTGATCTGGCAGTAAAACAATTTCCCAAAACCTGACAACTGATTTCGTATATGACCCCTGGACACCCGGGGAAAATCAACTTCATATTCTATACTCATGGATTCTGTATAAATGAAAATTTCTGAAATGGAAGTCGCCACCCTGGCTGAATTACGCCTAATTGCTGAAGGGTTAAATATTCCCAATGCAAAACGGTTGAAAAAAGAGAACCTGATCCTAACAATTCGTCGGGCTGAGGCTGAAGCCGAAGGGCTTGAGGTCCGTGGCGGTGTTCTTGAGATCACCCCTGAAGGCGTGGGTTTCCTGCGCACCAATTACAGCATCGGGCAGGACGATGTTTACGTTTCACAGGCGCAGTTGCGCCGCTTTGACCTGCGCATGGGCGATTTTGTGATGGGTGTGGTACGCCCTCCACGCGATGCCGAACGACATTACGGCCTGCTCAAGGTGGAAACCATCAACATGATGACCCCCGAAGAGATCGCCAATCGGCCAGTATTTGAAAACCTTGTTCCTATTTTCCCTGAAAAAAGATTTGACCTTGAAACAGATCGTTCCATCTTGTCTTCTCGTTTGATCAATCTGATCGCACCCATTGGCCGCGGCCAACGCGGTATGATCGTTTCTCCCCCAAAAGCTGGTAAAACCACTATTCTAAAACAATTGGCCAACTCAATTTCGGCCAACAATCCTGACGTGCATCTGATCATCGGTCTCATCGGCGAGCGCCCGGAAGAGGTAACCGATATGGACCGTTCTGTAGATGCTGAGGTTGTGGCCTCTACATTTGACGAGCCTGTAACCTCCCATGTGCGCACCGCAGAGATCACTCTGGAGCGCGCCAAGCGTCTGGTAGAGATCGGACGGGATGTGGTAATATTAATGGACTCGTTGACAAGATTGGCGCGGGCGTATAACCTGGTCGTCAATCCTTCCGGACGTACGCTCTCCGGCGGTATGGATCCATCGGCTTTATATCCGCCCAAGAAATTCTTTGGAGCCGCACGTAACATCGAAGGGGGAGGCAGCCTCACCATTATCGCTACCGCCCTGGTTGATACAGGCTCCCGCCTGGATGACGTTGTTTACGAGGAATTTAAAGGCACGGGCAACATGGAATTACACCTATCCCGCCGCCTGCAGGAACGCCGAATCTTCCCCGCTATCGACATCGAACGTTCCTCAACACGACGTGAAGAACTCCTGCTCGGCCCGGATATCTTGCAACGTGTTTGGTTGATGCGCCGCATGTATCTGCAAATGATCGCCACTCCGCCTCAGGGCGCTGGTATGGATCCTTCGGTGGCTACTGAAGCTATTTTGCAGAAGATCGCTCGCACCAAAAACAACCAAGAGTTCCTGGAGAACTTAACGGAGGATTAGTGAGTCAAAAGAAAACTACTCCAGAAAAACCGGTCGAAGAGGTTAGCCCCTCAAAAGTAAAACGTAACATTCAATGGCCGGAGATCCTTTCATGGGGTGCAACCGTAGTTGTTGTAGCAGTGCTTTTACTGGTCTTGTTCAATAAGCTGCAATTGCCGGGTGAAGTTGAAGCAAGCCCTATTGACGAAAACCCAACGGCGATGGCTTTCCCATTGCCGACTTTGCAGGCGACCAGTTCGGCCAACGTTATTGACGTAGACCGAGCGGCAAATATTGATACGACCATCCCAGAAGGTGTGCGTCAGTCGATCATCAAATACACCATTCAAGAAGGGGATACCATTTTTGGCATCTCCAAAGAATTTGGGCTGAAACCTGAATCCATTCTCTGGGCGAATTACGATTACTTTTACGATGACCCCACCACAGCTCTGACCATCGGCGCTGTATTGACCATTCCTCCCACAGATGGTATTTTGTATACCTGGAAGGAAGGCGATGATCTGGCCAAAATTGCCGATAAGTATGATGTGTCTGAGACCTCCATCGTCAGTTGGCCGTCCAATCATCTGGATATTACCGATCCGACGATCCAGAAAGACGCTTTTGTGATGATCCCTGGTGGTACGAGGGAACTCAAATCCTGGATCCAGACGGTGGCCTATGCACCTCGATCTGGCGCCACCCGTGTGGTCTCAGGTCCAGGAGGTTGCCAGGCGCCGAGTTCTGGCTATGTGGGCTCTACCGGCTTTATATGGCCAACGGGTTCCAACTACATTTCCGGTTTCGACTTTACCAGTTACCATCTGGGCATTGATATTGCCGCAGCATTGGGTACCCCTGTGATGGCTTCTGATAGCGGCACCGTGGTCTATTCTGGCTGGAACGACACCGGGTATGGTTACATGGTCATGATCGACCATAATAATGGATACGCCACCCTTTACGGCCATCTCTCTTCAGTGTCCGTGGCCTGCGGTTCCAATGTGCTGCAAGGTTCGATCATCGGACTGGCTGGTTCAACCGGTAACTCCACGGGCGCCCATCTGCATTTTGAGGTCCGCCTTAACGGTGCTTTTGTCAACCCGCACTACGTTTTACCCTGATCTGGGCTGATCTATAATGAACCGCTGACGATAACAAACCGTCAGCGGTTTTTTTGTAGTAATTCCTTTCAATTTAAATTCGCTTATTGACTTTTGATTTCGGGTATGCTATTATGAAACTGCTTTCATAAAAAGACTTATACAATGAAAAACGGATCAAAAGAACCCACCATTTATGATGTAGCTGAGCTTTCCGGCGTCAGCATTTCCACTATTTCCCGGGCCATCAATTCACCTGAAAAGGTGAACAAAGAGACCCGCAAGAAGGTGACAGATGCAATTGACCGGTTAAACTTCGTGCCTAAAGCCGAAGCTAGAGCTCGCGCCATGAGGATGACCCACCGGGTGGGGGTGATCACACCGTTTTTTACAGCCCCGTCCTTTGTGCAACGGCTGAGAGGTGTGGCGTCCGCGTTAGCAAAATCTGATTACGATCTGGTCATTTATACGGTTGATTCCAACGACCAGTTGCAAAGTTACCTGGCATCCCTGCCGATCACTGGCAACCTGGACGGATTAATTGTGATGTCCTTGCCGGTTGACGATAAAGAAGTACAGCGGATCCTGGACCACAATTTACCCGCAGTCTTAATTGAATATCCACACCCGCTTTTGAATTGTGTAGAAATTGACGATTTTCAAGGCGGCAAAATGGCAGGGGAATACCTGCTCAAAAAAGGACATCGAAAGATCGCTTTTTTGGGCGATACCGATCTGCCGGAATACGCCATTCACCCCGTGAGTTTGCGATTCCAGGGTTTCAAGAAGGCATTACAAGATGCCAATGTTGAATTACCTCAAGAGTTCGTGCGCCTTGCCCCCTACGATCAAGAAAAAGCCCGTCAGGTGGCCGAAGAATTGTTCAACCTGCCAGACCGACCCACAGCGATATTCGCTGCCACAGACCTGCAGGCGCTGGGCGTGATCAAAGCTGCCCGGCAGTTGAAGATCAACGTTCCCGGTGAATTGGCTGTGTTGGGTTTCGATGATATTGATATGGCAGCATTTGAGGACCTGACCACCATCCGGCAACATCTGGATGAATCCGGCCATTTGGCAGTGGATATCTTAATGTCACATATTGAGAACCCCTCGAGACCTGTTCAGCATTCCCAGTTACCTTTTGCAATCATCGAGCGATTGACCGTTTGATCAGTCGCTATAAAAAATTTTCACTATTTGTGAAAGTGCTTTCAAACAACAATTTTCATGCCGGAGGTGACACCAAAAATTTGGTTGGCAAGTGTTGTAGGTTCATTCAAGAAGTAAAATTTTCAGGAGGATGAGAAATGAGCAAGAAAAAGTTGTCTCTCGTTTTAGTTAGCGTAATGCTTATGGCTGCAATGTTGCTTGCTGCCTGTGGCAATGTTGCTACCGCCACTGAAGTAGCTACTGAAGCTCCGACCGAAGCTGCTACCGAAGCCGTTACTGAAGCACCCACCGAAGCCGCAACTCCTAGCTGCGGTACTGAACCGGTTGTGCTCAATGCCTATTTCGAAACCGGATTTGATATTCCCTTCAAGTTGGCCGAAGAATTCACCAAACAATATCCAAATGTCACCTGGGATATCAAACAAGATCAATTCACCAACCTCATTAACGAAACTCCTCGTCTCCTCGCAGGCGACAATCCCCCCGATTTGATCCGCCTGCCGACCATGGTCTCCTTTGCCAAACAGGGTTTGTTGATGAACCTCGATGGTTATGCCAAAGCTTTTGGTTGGGATCAGTGGCCTGTTCCTCAACTGCTGCAGAACCGTGTTGGAGAAGATGGCATCCGTGGCTCTGGTTCCCTGTACGCCATGGGACTCAACTACAGCATGACCGGCATTTTCTACAACAAAGAGCTTGCTACCCAGATCGGTATGACCGAAGCACCCAAGACTCTGGCTGAATTTGAAGATCTCCTCGCCAAAGCCAAAGCTGCTGGTTTACAACCCATCATGCAGTGGGGTAGCGCCAAGAGTGGTATGGGCCTGGCTTTCCCGTTGCAGGCTCTCATGGCCTCTGTTGGCCCTGTTGGCCCCATCAATGACTGGATCTTCAACAAAGCCGGTGCCACCATCGACACCCCGTCCAATCTCGTAGCTGCCCAGCACCTCGAGACCTGGATCAAAAACGGTTATTTCCCCACTGACATCAACGCCATCGAATACACCGATGCCAATGATCGCTTCACCAAGGGCGAAGGCGTCTTCATGTTCAATGGTGACTGGCAGAATGCAGCTTATGATGCTGCCATGCCTGGCAACATTGGTTTCTTTGTGATGCCTCCCGCTGAAGCAGGTGCCGGCCCCGCCGCCATGTCTGCTCCGTTGACCTACGGTATTGCCGCCAACGCCAAACATGCTGATTGCGCCGCATTCTTCTTGAACTGGGTTGCCTCCAATGATGCAGCACGCACCATTGACGTGAACATCGGTGGTTCCAACCCCGGTGGCCCGTCTGGCGCAACCATGCCCGCAGTTGCCGCAGGTTCAGTTATCAATGAAACCCTTGCTGCTGGTGTAGTCGTTGGTGAAGCCGGTAACGCCATGGACTTCATCGCCAATGCTACCAGTGCCATTTTCGCCCAGGGATGGACCCCTGAACTTCAGAAGATGGTGGGTGGCAAGCAGGATGCCGCTGGACTGCTCAAAGCCGTTCAGGAAGAGTACCTGCGTGAGTTAGCTGAGTAATTAGAAGGGCCATGTGACAATGCCTGCGTCTACTAAGCAAGAAGTATCGACAGTGACAACAGACACTCGTTCCATGGCGCCTGCTCTCTCCCGGCGGAATCCCCGCAAGGTGGTCCGCCGGGAGACCATTACTGCCTGGCTATATGTTTTGCCAGCCCTGGTAATGTATGCGGCGTTCGTGCTGGTGCCACTTGTTTTGAGCGTATATTACTCATTCTTTAAATGGAATGGCATCACAGCCATGACCTGGGTGGGTCTAAAGAATTATCAGACCGTTTTGCAAGTGCCGGATCTGGTAGGTTCAATTCTGAATGCGTTCAAACTGGTCGTGTTTTTTAGCATCATTCCGGTAGGGCTCGGGCTTGTTGTGGCCAGTGTAATCAACCGTGTTGGCAAAGGCCAATTGGGTGAAGTTGCCCGAACGGTGTTGTTTACCCCGCAAGTAATTCCCCTGGTGGCCGCTGGTATCATCTGGGGCTGGTTGCTGGCTTTACCTGGTTTGGTCAATGAAACTTTACGCTCTATCGGGCTGGATGCTATCGCTCGAGCCTGGTTGGGTGATTTTGATTGGGCACTTCCCGCTGTGGGCATGATCGGCGTCTGGGTACTGTTAGGTTTTTGTACCGTTTTGCTTTCAACTGGAATCTCAAAGATCGATCCTTCCCTCTATGAATCTGCTCGCATAGATGGCGCCAATTGGTGGGAAGAGTTCTTGAATGTAACTGTGCCATTGCTGCGAAATGAGATCGGCGTATGCCTGACGGTTACCGTCACCGCCGCTCTGGCAGCATTTGATATCGTCTATGTCACCACGGCCGGTGGTCCGGGAAATTCTACCAATGTGCCTGGTGTTGAAATTTATATCTTGGCGTTTACCCAGCAAAAGATCGGTACGGCATCTGCACTGGCAGTATTATTAATGCTATTGGTGGTGATCGTTGTGATCCCGATTCAACGCCTGAGCAAGGAGGCGTCGAAATGAAAATCGGTCGTGGTGAGTTGATTTCAGGGAAGGCTTTACTGATCATATTGATGATCATTACTGTCTTGCCTTTTATCAGTATCTTTCTAACTGCTTTGCACCCTTCCAATACAATCCCCAATGGTTTTGAATGGCCGGCTGATCCTCAGTGGGGGAACTTTGTCGAAGCCTTTAAAGTGGCGAATATGTTGGAACTGGTCAAATCCAGTTTGTTCATTGTTGGAGCTGTGGTTCCCATTGCTTTGATCATTTCTACCATGGCTGCCTTTGCTATCGCAGTTCTGGGTTTCCGTGGTTCTAATATTTTGCTTTTCTTGTTTGTGTTCGGCCTGACCTTGCCTTTTGGCGGTATCATTGTGCCGCTGTACTATCTTGAAAGGGCGATCGGAATTTACAACACAAGATTCGCCATCGTTTTGCCCCTTATCGGTTTGTATATGCCATTTGCTGTTTACTGGATGCGCACTCACTTTGTGAATATGCCGGTAGAGATCTCAGAAGCGGCGCGCGTAGATGGCGCAAGTACCTGGGACCTATTCTGGCGGATTCATCTGCCATTGGCAGTTCCGCCCATCTCTTCGTTGGGTATTTTGATGTCTGTTTGGACCTGGAATCAATTCTTACTGGCTCTGGTACTGGTAGAAGATCCGAATAAACGGACCATGGCGGGTGCTTTGGGAGCATTTCAGGGGCATTACGCCACTAATGTTCCATTACTTTGCGCCGGAACCATTATTATTCTGGTTCCCACCCTGGTGCTTTTTGTTGTCTTCCAGAAGCAGATCATTGCAGCGCTGTTGCAGGGATCTGTAAAAGGATAGACAGAATTAAGAAGTTTGGCAATAAACAAGAGTAGATTATGTTCCCCGGGCGAATAACGCACAAGTATTGTCCGGGGAATATCAATAAATATTGCATGAAATAGGGTCTGAATATTTCGCTGGGTTGACTAGCAATTATTATTTGAAACAAGGTTGGCACTCAATGAGCTTAAACAACAAGGTCCAATTGATCACGTATGCAGATTCTCTTGGGGGAGATCTGGCTGCACTCAATTATGTGTTGGAACATCATTTTAAAGGGCTTTTTCAAGGCGGCATTCATATCTTGCCACCTTTTCCATCTACAGGCGATAGGGGTTTTGCACCAGTCAGTTATTTTCAGATCGAGCCGACGTTTGGCTCCTGGAAAGATATTCAAACTTTAACCCAAAATTACCCCGTCATGCTGGATTTGATGGTGAACCACATCTCCTCTAGTTCTGAATTCTTCAAAGACTATTTACAGAATGGGGTGAAGTCAAAATTTGCCGATATGTTCCTTGATGCAGAGAAATTCTGGCCAGGTGGAGAGCCCGCCCAGGCAGATATTGACAAGATCTTTTTACGCCGTGAATCTCCGTTTTCAGAATTTAAGGTTGGTCCAGATCACGAAGTACGTAAATTATGGACGACCTTCGGCGAGGGTAACCCGTCAGATCAGGTGGACGTGGACGTAAATTCCCCGATTACCCGTGATCTGTTTGTAAAGATATTACGTCATTTTCAAGAGAATGGCATCCAATACATCCGGCTGGACGCTGTCGGCTATGTGGTCAAGAAACTGGGTACTTCCTGCTTCTTTGTTGAGCCAGAGATCTATGCTTTCATGGAGTGGATCAAAACAGCCGCCAGAGAGGCAGAAATTGAACTGTTGCCGGAAGTCCACGCGGAATTCCCCATCCAGAAAAACCTCTCCGACCATGGTTACTGGATCTACGACTTTATGCTTCCTTACTTGATCCTGGAAACGCTGGTTAAAAAAGACAGCCGCAAATTGAAGGACTATCTTCAAGTCCGCCCCACCCGGCAGTTTACCATGTTGGATTGCCATGATGGGATTCCTGTAAAACCGGATATGAACGGTTATTATGATTCAGACACCGTCAAAGAGATCGTAGCCCTGTGCGCTGAACGCGGTGGCAATATGAACCGGGTAATCTCCGCAGAGCATCAGGATCCGGACGGCTTTGATGTGCATCAGATCCGCGGAACATACTACTCCATGCTTGGGAATGATGATGATGCGTATTATGCTGCCAGAGCGATTCAACTCTTTACCCCCGGCATTCCGCAGGTGTATTACGTAGGGTTGTTGGCTGGAATGAACGATCAAGAAGCGTATGCCCGTACAGGCGAGGGTAGAGAGATCAACCGCCACTCTTATACCCTGGAAGAGATCACTCAAGAAATGGAGCGGGAGATCGTCAAGCGGCTGATGCGTTTGATCCAGTTCAGAAGTGAATACTCAGCCTTTGATGGTGCCTGCACTTTTGCATCCTGCACTGACAAAGAGGTTTGCATTGAATGGCGCAAGGAAGACGATTTTGCCCGGCTAAAATTGGATCTTTTAAGCAACCGGACAACGATCACTTATCTGGACCACGCCAGTGGGCAAGAAGCAATGCTGGCATAAGCTGAGCCAAATGCACGCGGCGAGCAAGCGAATTTATGTTGGACAGACAAGCGATTGGTAAAATCTTTATAAATATTTCGGTTCCTTTCATCAAAGCTGTTATAACAATTGATAACTGAATTAGCAGATTGGAGAGCCAATGCCATTAACTTTTGATTTTCCGCTCGAACAATTAAAAACATATCAGGGGATCAACCCCAAACCAGCAGATTTTGATGCCTACTGGCAGGCCGCGCTGGCTGAAATGAATGCCGTTGAACCCAACCTGGAGCTCGTCCCTGCCAAGTTTCAGGCAGACGGCTGTGAGTGTTTTGATATGTACTTCACAGGGGTGGGTGGGGCGCGTATTCACAGTAAGCTGCTACGCCCGGCCGGAGTGAAGGACCCTCGTCCTGCCATGCTGATGTTCCATGGCTATACCGGCAATTCAGGCGATTGGATGGATAAATTGCCTTATGTAGCCCAGGGGTTTATCGTGGCAGCAATGGATTGCCGCGGTCAGGGCGGCTCTTCTGAAGATGCTGGCAACGTATCAGGCAATACGCTGCACGGGCATATCATCCGCGGCCTGGATGACGCTCTGGCCGGCCACCCGGAAAAGCTGATGTTTCGCCAGGTGTTTCTGGATACGGCGGAGTTGGCCAAGATCGTTCTGGCCATGCCTGAGGTTGACGCCACTCGCGTGGGGGCCATGGGCGGCAGCCAGGGCGGAGCCCTCACGGTTGCCTGTTCGGCGCTGGAACCACGCATCCGCCGAGCCGCACCAGTGTATCCGTTCTTGAGCGATTACAAGCGTGTCTGGGCAATGGATCAGGGCTTCCATGCGTATAAGGAATTGAAGGAGTACTTCCGCTCCTTTGACCCCACCCACGAACGTGAAGATAAAGCATTTGAAATGCTGGGGTACATCGATATTCAAAACTTGACCCCGCGTATCCGGGCTG
Organism: Anaerolineaceae bacterium; assembly: GCA_034933225.1. Classification (GTDB taxonomy): domain Bacteria; phylum Chloroflexota; class Anaerolineae; order Anaerolineales; family Anaerolineaceae; genus UBA6107. The sequence continues at coordinate 9,785 of JAYFNV010000119.1, forward strand.
AAGTCCTCTGGGCGACCGCCTTTATGGATATTACCTGCCCACCGTCCTCTCAATTTGCTGCGTACAACAAGATCACAGCCAAAAAATCTATGGTCATCTATCCGGATTATGATCATGAGCATTTGCCTGGCTTTGATGATCGGACATTCCAGTTCATGATGGGACTAAAGAAATAGTTCAATCCCAATCAATTGAATACCTCTCCTTTTAAAAACGAAGCACTCTCACCTGGTCAGTGAGAGTACTTCGTTTTATGGATGAAAATACTGGTTTGCAGCCCCAAAGATAATCGGCTAATACGGATACATTTTAGAGCAGATCAGGCGGGTCTACGGTGATCTCTACGGTTACGCCATGCGGGCGCCAGGTTTCAGCAGGGTGCTGCTTAAGCAGGTCGCGGGCGGCACTGCCGCTGAGGATGAAATGCCAGCGGAATTGTCCGTTGCGCTTGCCATAAAAGCAGGGCACGGGGCCGATCATCTTCATAGATTTGATTCCTGCCAGCTCTGCCCAGGTGGCGAAGCGTTCAGCGCTGGCCTGGGCGGCCTGGGCGGCAACTGATTCTTGGAAGTGGGTAAACTCAAAGCGGATCATCTGGGTAAAGGGCGGATAGACCGTTTTGCGGCGAAAATCCAACTCTTGTTCGTAAAATCCATTGAAATCATGTAAAGAAGCTGCCTGGATGGCGTAGTTTTCCGGGTGGTAGGTCTGGAAAATGGCTTTGCCGCCGCGGCCGCTGCGACCCGCCCGGCCGGCTACCTGGCTGAGCAGTTGAAAGGTACGTTCCGGCGCATGGAAATCTGGCAGGTTCAGGCTGACATCGGCCAGAATAACGCCCACCAGGGTCACAAGCGGTAGATCGAGCCCTTTGGCGAGCATCTTGGTGCCGATGAGGATATCGGCGCGATGCTGGGTGAAGTGATCCAGGATCAGATCGTGGGCGCCTTTGAGGCGGGCGGTGTCTGCATCCCAGCGCAACACCCGGGCGGACGGGAATTGCTCGACCACCTGCTTTTCCAGACTTTCTGTGCCAAGCCCAAACTGACGGATGTTCTTGCTGCTGCATTGCGGGCAACTGGCTGGCAATTTGCGGTGATAGTTGCAGATGTGGCATTGCAGGTCGTTACTGGCCGCATGAAAGGTAAGCTGGGTCTCGCAGCGCGGACAGCGCAGCACGTAGCCGCAATCGCGGCAGAACACATACGTGGCTGAGCCGCGCCGATTGAGGAACAGGATGCTTTGTTCGTTGTGATCCAGCGTTTCTTGCAATGCCTTTTTTAGGGGAACGCTCAATACAGAGCGGTTGCCGGCTTTTAACTCTTCGCGCATGTCCACAATTTGAACAGGCGGTAATGGCAACGTGCCGGGCTCACCATCTACAAGCTGGTTGGCCTGGTGGGCATAAATGCGTTCGGCCAGATGCAATTCCTGCCAGCTTTCGCGTCTGGCGCGGTAGAGCTGCTCCACGGTGGGGGTGGCTGAGCCCATGATGAGGGGAATTTTCATGAGGCGGGCATAGGCTATGGCGGTCTCTACGGCAGAATAGTGGGGGCGGAAATCGTCCTGAAAATACGATTCGTCGTGACATTCATCAATGATGATCAGACCCAAATTGGGGAGGGGCGCGAACAAGGCACTGCGGGCTCCCACCACCACGGGCAGATCACCGCTGCGGATACGCCGCCAGCTATCATAGCGCTCACCGGGTGAGAGGCGCGAATGGATTAGGCCTACTTTTTGGGGGAAGCGTGCATAAAAGCGCCGCACCGTCTGCGGGGTGAGCGAAATTTCCGGTACCAGAATGATGGCGCCTTTGCCCCGGGCCAGGGCGGCCTGGACGGCATGCAAGTAGATCTCGGTCTTGCCCGAACCGGTGACCCCCACCAGCAGGTTGTTCTGCGCAGGGGCAACACCGTTGATCTGGGCGGCGATCTTCTGCCAGATGGCGTTCTGGTCTGCGGTGAGCCGCGGAGCCTGCTGCAAGACGGGTTTCAGTTCGGCCAGCGGGTCACGGAAGACCTCGCTTTCGCCGATGGAGACAAGGCCAAGATCGGCCAGGGTCTTCAGGTCAGCGGTATTAGCGCCTGACTCTGCATAGAGCATGGAAACATCTGTGGGGCCGTCTTCACGGGCCAGCACCAGGATGGCATTGCTTAAGCGTTGTTTGACGGCTGCGCTGCGGCGTCCGTTCTGATTGATCTGTTCCAGGGCGCTCTCTGAACTGACCAGCAGGCTGGCATTGCGCAGGGTTCTGGGGTGAACTGATGGCGGCAGCAAAACGGCTTCACTGGTGGCCAGCCCGCGTTTGAGCAGACCGGGCAGGCTCTCGCGCCAGCTGGTCTTGGGCAAAGCAGCATCCAGTTGGCGGCCGCGTAATACACCCTGCTTGCCAAGGGCTTTGAGGATGCGCTGCTGTACGGGGGTCAGATCCGGGCCGGGTTCGTTGGCGGTGGCGCGGATGAGCACATCGGCGTGCTGACTGATGCCGGGCGGCAACATCTGATCCAGGTTCTCGGCCAGGGTGGAGAAGTAGTAGTCGGCCATCCAGCCGGCCAATTCCATTTGGGCAGCGGTGAGCACGGGGGCACGGTCCACCAGCCCCTCAATGGCACGTACTTCTGGAACAGAAGGGGCATCCAGCAGGGAAAGGACAAGCGCCTGTACCAGTTGGCGGCCAAACGGCACTGTGACCAGTGAACCAGGCTGAACGGATGCCTCCATCTCAGCGGGGATGGCGTAATCGAAGACGTCTGTGATCTGGGCAATATTGACGGAGACCCGGGCGAATTTGGACATGCGGGGAGCGTTCCTTCTAGGCGAGAATGGCGGCGGCGCCGTAGCCGACCACCTGAGTGTTGTCGCCGGTGCTATCGGCGGAGGTGCTGTGATGCAGAATCTGCACGCTTTTTGCGCCGAGTTCCCGCGCCGTCCACAGGACCACCGCTACTGCGCCAGCTCCGCAGGCAAAGCCGGTCTTCTCGACCTCGGCTTTCAAGACCCCGGCCGGGTCAAAGTCTGCGAAGCGATCCAGCATAAATTGGTCCAGTTGATCGGCTTCACGTTGTGAGTAAAAGTGCGATAGGTCCGTGCTGGCCACAAGCAAGACGTTTTTACCGTGCAGAATCTTGGTGAGCGCCTGGCTGAATTGTTGCAATGGTAGCGGCTTTTGTTCGCGGATCATGAGCGGGATCAGGTTAAAAGACCCCTGCAATGCCACCTGCAGGAAGGGTAGTTGGATCTCCAACGAATGCTCCTGGTCATTGGCTACGGCAACCAGTTTACCGCCGGTATGCTTAAAGAGGTGATCGCTGAGCGTATTCAGGCTTTCATGGTCAACGGTCACTTCACCGAGGGGAGTGACATATTGTTTGTGCGCGCTGGTGAGGTAAGGGGCTGGCATGTACTCGTGCATGGGGGAGACCACCACCACTGTATCAAAGTGAAGGCCCTGCACTGCCTTGTAGGCGTATCCGGCGGTAGTGCCAGAGTAACGGTAGCCAGCGTGCGGCACAATAAGACCGAGCACATTGCCATCCAGTTTGGAGGAATCCGCTTTTTGGATGAACCCGGATACCTCTTCACGTAATAGTTCGGTATTACCGGGGTACCAGGTTCCGGCAATGGGAGAAGGACGGATCGGGTTAATATTTGTCATAGGAAACTCCTTTGATCAAATTCATTATACAAGTGTATGGCGAGCACGGCGGAAAAAAACAGGAATCTTCTTCAAGATTCCTGTTTTTAGTAGGTGGAGGTTTTTAGCGAACGAGAAAGTCCCAGGGGTTGACGGTGGAACCATCTTTTCGCAGTTCAAAGTGAAGATGCGGGCCTGAGGAGTTGCCGGTGGTGCCGAGCAAGCCGATAGGCTCGCCCTGGGTGACGCTCTGGGCACAGGAAACACTGATGGCATCCAGATGGGCATAAACTGACTGCCAGCCATCGCCGTGATCCAGAATGATCAGGTTACCGTAACCCACATTGCTCCAACCGGCGTAGACCACAACACCTGCGGATGTTGCCCAAACAGAGTTATCCAGCGAACCGGCAATATCAATGCCGTGATGGATGTTGGTGTAATCGTAACCAGAAAGGTAAGTTTCAACGGTTGGCCAGACGAACGTGCCATCTCCCTCAAGACCTTCTGTGATGACGCCGCAGTAGCCAGGTCCGATGCTGGAAGCTGTGACAGGGCTGTCACGGCTGAAGTGAGGCAGCCAGTCTGTGTATTCCCAAATACCATTGGGAATGAAGAGCATGGTGCCAGATGGAATATTGGGCAGCGACAAATCGCCCAGTGTATCCTTGTTCAGGTTATTGGCCGGCCAATCGATGATGACCTCTGGCGTAACCTCAAAGAACTTGGCCACACCATTCAGACCGTCACCGGTCTGCCACTTGTAAATCGCGCCATCCTGTGGAGGAATGTTAATGACCATGCCGGGCATCAGATTATCGGGGATATCACCCAGCACGTACTTGTTACTCCACAGCAGGGTTTCTGGTTTAAGCCCGAATTTATCAGCAAGACCAAAGAGAGTATCGCCGGTTTGGACAGTGTATTGGATGATGGAATCACGCGAATGCGAGGGCAGGTTTGTGTAGAGCTGGGCCAGGCGGGTAATGCCAAAATTGCTTTCCAGCGCGGCACCGCCCGAAGCATTTGTGGCGGGTCGAGAGGTGGTCTGCGCCAACGGGGTGACCTGGTTGGTAGCTGCGGCTGCAACCGCAGGGATCTGGTTCTTGAGAAAATACTTGCTCATCACCCAGGCAACCACCAGGATGAGGGCAACAACTGAAACCCCCGTTATTATATGAAGGGATGTTTCACCCAGGCCGAGATGAAGGAGTTTTTGCCAAATCTTCTGCCAGTTACCGCTAAACCAGCTTTTTTGAATTTCTTCAGGTTGAACCGAGCCCTCATCCCCCGGATTGGGTAATGGATTTGAATTCGGATTTTCTGTCATAGTTATGTGTGGGTACCTCTTGTGGCATCATAACAGACAAGTTTTTATCGGTCAAGAAAAGGAAAATTGCTTAAAAGGGGGTTTCCGGCCTGTCAAGCTACCCCAGGAGCGGTTTTTTGCCATTGTTAATTCTTTATCAGAACCTGGTGGGTAAGTACTTGTTTGCTTGACGCTCATTTTTCAGCATGGTATGATTATTGTCAATGTTTTAGCACTCCGAAGCGTCGAGTGCTAAAAAGGAAAATATGAACGAATTAACTGAACGGCAGCGCTTGATCTTATCTCTGGTGGTTCGCGAATACATTCGCACCGCCATTCCGGTGGGGTCAAAACATATGGTGGACCAATACCATCTCGAGTTCAGCTCGGCCACGGTTCGCAATGAACTGGCAGAACTGACGGAGAAGGGTTATTTGCGTCAGCCGCACCTTTCAGCGGGGCGCGTACCCACTGAAGAAGGTTACCGCCTGTTCGTGGGCAACCTGGTGCAGGACACCGATATTCCAGAATCCATGCGTCGCACCATCAGCCATCAGTTTTATCAAATGCGTCAGGACGCCGAACAATGGACCCGCCTGGCGGCCTCCATATTGGCTCACCAATCGCGCGGGGCATCTCTGGTCACTGCACCCCATCCGGACCAGGCCCGCTTTAAGCACATGGAACTCATCGCTTCGCGTGGGCGCCAGGTTTTGATGGTGCTCGTGCTGATGGGTGGCGAGATCGTGCAGCGTTTTGTGTTACTGGCGGAACCCGTCAGCCAGGAGCAACTTTCACTGGCAGCCAACCGCCTGACCCATCTTTTTGCCAACCGCGATGTACGGGAATTAAAACATTCCCCGTTTGATCTGAATAACCTGGAGAAAGAGGTCTTCAACCTGGTCGTCGATCAGATGCAGCAGGCAGATTCTCTGGTGGCCGGTGAAGTGGTGCTGGATGGCATCACCAATGTACTGGCCGAACCTGAATTCTCCGGTTCTGATGAAGCCCGCAAGGCCCTCAAAGTATTGGAAGAGAAACCCATGCTGCAGCATCTCCTTTCTGAGACCGTGCTGCACGGATCTTCCGTGGGCGGCGTTCAGGTGCTCATCGGTGGTGAGGGAATTTGGGACAGCTTGAGCCAGTGCTCTATTGTGCTGGCGCGCTACGGAACCCCGGGCATTTCTACCGGCACTCTGGGGGTGTTGGGGCCAATGCGCATGCCGTATGGACGAACTATCTCCATTGTGCGTTTTCTTTCTGGTCTGTTAAGCGACCTGGTGAACGACACAATGATCGATTAATCTGCCGCTGAAGAGGTGAAAATGAGCGATGAAGAGAAAAAATCTGTAGAAGAAGAACCCAAACACCCTTCCGGTGAAAAAACGGTTCACGATAAGAAAAAGGAAGAGACCCAGCACGTACCTGCGCACGAACATGAAGCCCTGAAATCTGAGCTTGCAAAAGTGCGCGGTGAAGCCACTGCCAATATGGACGGCTGGCAGCGTGAGCGGGCTGAGTTTTCCAACTACAAAAAGCGGATCGACCGCGAAAATGCCCAGCTTCGTCAAACCCTGACTGGCGAGGTCATCAAGAAGTATCTGGTGATCCTGGACGATCTGGAGCTGGCCCTTAAAGCCCGCCCCAAAGAAGGGGAGGGCGCTTCCTGGTCTGAGGGCATTGAGCTGATCGCCCGCAAACTGCAATCCATTCTGGAAGCAGAGGGGATTGAACGGATCAATCAAAATAAAATTCAATTCGACCCGAACCTGCACGAGGCGATCTCAAATGAAGACGCCCCCGATTTTGAAAGTGGTGAGGTCATCGAAGTTGTTCGGCAAGGCTACAAAATTGGCGATCGAATTCTGCGCCCGGCAATGGTGCGCGTAGCGAGATAACAGGAGGATTCATGGGAAAAATCATAGGTATCGATCTGGGAACAACGAACTCGGTCGTCGCGGTCATGTCTGGCGGTGAACCGGTCGTCATCCCCTCTGCTGAAGGCGAACGGCTCGTCCCCTCAGTGGTGGCAGTGAACAAGAACCACGAGCGCATTGTTGGACGTTCTGCCCGCAACCAGGCAATCGTCAACCCGGAGAACACCATCTTCTCTATCAAACGTTTCATGGGACGCAAGTTCAGTGACGCGGAAGTGCAGCACACCCTCAGCCGTGTTCCTTATAAAGTGACCTCTGCCGGCAATGGCGATGTGCGCGTGGTGTTGGATGGCAAAGAATACAGCCCCCCGGAAGTAAGCGCCATGATCCTGGCCAAGTTGAAGGCGGATGCAGAAGCTTTCCTGGGCGGACCTGTTACCCAGGCGGTCATTACCGTGCCGGCATATTTTAACGATGCCCAGCGGAATGCCACCAAAGACGCCGGCCGTATTGCCGGTTTGGAAGTACTGCGTATCATCAATGAACCGACTGCCTCTTCTCTGGCATACGGTTTGGACAAGAAAAAGAACGAAGTCATCGCTGTCTACGACCTGGGTGGCGGTACCTTCGATATTTCCGTGCTTGATGTCGGGGACGGCGTTTTCCAGGTACGCTCTACCAATGGAGATACCTTCCTGGGCGGCGACGACTTTGATCAGCGCATTATGGATTACCTGATCGACGAGTTCAAAAAATCGAACCAGATCGATCTGCATGCAGATCGCCAGGCTTTGCAGCGTTTGAAAGAAGCCGCAGAAAAAGCCAAGATCGAGCTTTCCACCGTGCAGCAGACTGAGATCAACCTGCCTTATATCACCGCTGATGCCAGCGGCCCCAAGCACCTGGTCATGACCCTGACCCGTTCCAAACTGGAACAGCTCACCGGTGACCTGGTGACCAAGACCCTGGATCCCATCCGCCGCGCGCTTGCAGATGCTGGCCTCAAGACCAGCGACATCAACGAAGTGGTGCTGGTAGGCGGCATGATCCGTATGCCGGCTGTGCAGGAAGCGGTCAAACGTGAGTTTGGCAAAGAGCCCCACAAAGGCGTCAACCCCGATGAAGTGGTGGCCGTTGGTGCTGCCATTCAGGGTGGCGTGTTGGGCGGCGAAGTAAAAGACATTCTGCTGCTCGATGTGACCCCGTTGACCCTGTCTGTGGAGACCTATGGGGGCATTTCCACCCCGCTCATCGAGCGCAACACCACCATCCCCACTCGCAAGAGCCAGGTGTTCTCTACCGCTTCTGATGGTCAGACCCAGGTGGAAGTACATGTACTGCAGGGCGAACGCCCCATGGCCACTGATAACAAATCACTCGGCAAATTCACCCTGGACGGCATTCCCTCCGCTCCGCGTGGCATTCCGCAGATCGAAGTCACCTTTGATATTGATGCCAACGGCATCATCAACGTGACGGCGCTGGACAAGGCCACCAGCCGCAGTCAGCACATCACCATCACCGCTTCGAGCGGGTTGAGCGAATCTGAAATCCAGAAGATGAAAACTGAAGCTGAAGCTCATGCCGATGAAGATCTGAAACGCAAAGAGATGGTGGAAGCCAAGAACATGGCCGATAACACCGTTTATACGGCCGAGAAATTGCTCAAAGATAACGGCGATAAAGTCCCCGCCGAGATGAAGAAACAGGTGGAAGATGCGGTTGCCACCCTGCGCACCGCCATGAATGGCGATAACGTAGAGGCCATGCGCACTGCAACCGAAGCCTTGAACCAGCAGATCCAGAAAGTGGGCGCCAGCATGTACTCCCAGCCGGGAGCTGCCGGTCCCGCAGAAGGCGCCGGCGCCAACCCGGAAGGCGGCCCTAGCAATGGCCAAACCCCTGGCGGTGACAGCGGCGATGTGGTGGACGGTGAGTTCAAGTCTGTGTAATTTCCACATAATTGTTTGATAGAATAACAGGATTGGGCGATTGCTTGGCTCAGGATCGCCCTCCTGTTTTCAACTTATTAAGGCACAGGTAAATACGAGTGGCAACTCAACGTGACTATTATGAAGTATTAGGGGTATCGCGAAACGCCTCCCAGGAAGAACTGAAATCGGCGTTCCGCTCTTTGGCTCGCAAATATCATCCGGATGTCAACAAAGAACCGGATGCTGAAGAAAAATTTAAAGAGATCAACGAGGCGTATGCTGTCCTTTCAGATGACGATAAGCGCCGTGTGTATGACCAGTACGGTAAGGACGGGCTGAACGGCGCCGGGGGAGTGCCGGATTGGTCCAGCATGGATTTTTCTGACATCTTTGGCGAATTCTTTGGTTTCGCTACGGGTAACAGCCGCCAGCGCCAGAACGCTCCGCGCCGAGGCGCTGACTTGAGCTACGCGGTGAGCTTGACCTTTGAAGAGTCCATTTTTGGCATCGAAAAAGAGGTTGAGATCACCCGCGACGAAGTTTGTTCCACCTGCCGCGGCAAGGGTGCTGAGCCCGGTACCACGGTGACCAAATGCGCCACCTGCGGTGGCCGCGGTGAGGTACGCCAGGTCCACCAGACCTTTTTAGGCTCCATGGTGCAGGTGGTGACCTGCCCCAATTGTAACGGCCGCGGTGAGGTGATCTCTACCCCCTGCCATACCTGCCATGGACGCGGACTGGAACGGAAAACGGTAAAGAAGACCGTTTCCATCCCCGGCGGTGTGGATAATGGCAACCAGGTTCGTCTGGCAGGCGAAGGCCAGCCGGGTGTCAACGGTGGTCCCAATGGCAACCTTTACATTGAGATCAAGGTCAAGCCGCATCAGTTCTTTAAACGCAAAGGCAATGACCTGTTGCTGGATCTGAATATTAATGTGGCTCAGGCAACCCTGGGCGCTGATATTGAAGTGCCTACCATTGATGGCACCGCCAAGTTGACCGTTCCGGCCGGTACGCAACCGGGCAAGGTGTTTACCCTGCGCGGAAAAGGCAGCCCCAATGTTCGCAGCAGCGGCCGTGGCGACCAGTTGGTGATCGTCAATGTGGAAGTGCCCGCCCGCCTGACGCCGGATCAACGTAAACTATTTGAACAGCTTGCTGCCACCCTCGGCACAGAGGTGAGACCGCAAGAGAAGAGCTTTGTCGACATTCTCAAGGAGGTGTTGGGTGGCTGATGCAAAATGGTTGGAGATCTCTCTGGTGATAGATGGTGAATTGGCCGAAGCAGTTGCCGAGGTGCTGGACCGTTATACCACCGGTGGAGTTGTGGTTGAAAGCAACGTGAAATATAACGATGCTGAAGATGAAGGAACGCCGTACGGACCAGTCAAGGTGTACGGTTACCTGGAAAATACCGCCAATATTGAACATGACCGCCAGAAGCTGGAAGAAGCCCTCTGGCATTTGAACTTTATCCGTGAACTGCCCCAGCCCACCTACAAGCCCATCCAAGAAGAAAACTGGATGAATGCCTGGAAGGAACATTATCACCCCATTCCCATTGGCAAAAAACTGCTGGTGCTGCCGGCCTGGATCAAACAGGAAGACACGGAACGCATCGCCATCAAGATCGATCCCAGCATGGCCTTTGGTACGGGAACACACCCCTCCACTCAACTGTGTTTACAGTTGATCGAAGAGTACACTGAGCCCAAGAAAGCCGTCATTGATATCGGCTGCGGATCGGGTATTCTCTCAGTGGCAGCCATCAAGATGGGCGCCAGCCATGCCCTGGCTGTGGATATTGACCCTGAATCAGTGAAAGCCACCGCTGAGGCCGCCGAGGCCAACGAAGTAAAAGACGCCATCGAAGAAGGATTGGGGTCTGTTAAGGAGATTGGCGCAGGCAATTTCTCCATTCAGAAGGCGCCGGTGGTACTGGCCAACATTCTGGCCCCTGTGCTCATCCGTCTCTTTGATGCCGGTATGGCCGACCTGGTTGAACCGGGCGGCGTCATCATTCTGGCTGGCATTCTGGCAGAACAGGCTGACGGCGTCATCGATTCTGCGGGCAAACACGGCCTGACCTTCGTAGAAAAACGTCAGAGCGGCGATTGGGTAGCTCTGGTCTGCCGCTGCGAGTAACTTTTTAATTTTTCTAAAACCGCTAGAGATCCTCTAGCGGTTTTTGTTCTTGAAGCGAAGAATTTCCTTGTCAGCAGTTTGACAAGTTCTCAGGCTATCGCTAAAATGAAAGTCTATACTCATTGCATTTGAGGCAATTCCTTGAACAAGTGGCCAGGAAAATACATCATAGGTCTCACCGGCAACATCGGTACCGGTAAAAGCGTGATCCGGCGCATGCTGGAGCATTTAGGCGCCTACGGCATTGACGCCGACGCGCTGGCTCACCGTGCCTATGCCAAAGGGGCGCCTGGATACGAAAAGGTGCTGGAAGTTTTTGGCCGTTATATATTAAATGAAGATGAACAGATCGACCGCAAAAAGCTGGGGCGCATCGTATTCAGCGACCCGCAGGCCATGAAGCACCTGGAAGCCATTGTGCATCCGCTGGTAGCCCAGGCCATTGATCTCATCATCCGCCGCTCCAACCAAAAGGTGATCGTCCTTGAATCAGCACGGCTGGTGGGTACCCCCATGGCGGATTTCTACAATACATTGTGGGTGGTTTACGCCCCTGAAGAGATCCAGCTTTCGCGGCTGATGTTGAACCGCGGCATGACCGAAAAGGACGCCCGCCAACGCATCAACGCTCAGCAGCCGCAAGAGGCTCAGTTGGGCGCTGCCAACGTGATCATCAAGAATGTTTCTTCTTACGAAGACGCCTGGAAACAGGTGACCAACGCCTGGAAGAAATTTGTCTCCACCACTGAATCGCCTGTTACCATTGCCTCAGAACCGGTGCATCTTTCGTTGGGTGAAGTGGTGGTCAAACGCGCCGGCCCCAAACAGGTGAACGATAGTATTGAAGTACGCAACCGCCTGCTGCATCTGACCGAACCCCTGGCCAAAGAGCAGGTCATGGCCGCTTTTGGTGAAAAAGCCTATCTGCTCTTGCAGGTGGAGCAAAGTTACCTGGGCATTCTGGCCTGGCAGGTAGAGAACCTGGTTTCCCGCACCAAAGAGATCGCGCTTGATCCGGTTTTGCCGCCGGCGCAGTACATCCCCATTATGATCCGGGAAATGGAACGCGCCTCTACTGATCTGCAATGCGAGATCTCGCTGGTCACCGTGCCCGCCAGCCTGGCCCGCCATGATGCCCTTTGGAAGAGCCTGGGGTATGAGGTCTGTCAACCGGGCGAATTGACCGTATTGGCCTGGCAGGAAGCTGCTCAGGAGTGTAATCAAAAGGGAAGTGTGTTATTCTTTAAGCAGCTCCGGATGGATCGAGTATTAAGGCCGATCTAGGCAGACATTCGCAATCTATCGAGATCTGAATTGCCAAATCTAATCAGCGAAATTCTATACTTCTTTCAAAGGCTTACCTGGACCAGTGTCTTAGACCTGTTCCTGGTGACGCTGGTCTTTTATCTGGTACTTTTACTGTTGCGCGATACCCAGGCACTGGTGCTTTTGCGCGGCGTTTTGTTTTTCATCATCCTGCTCACCCTGTTCACCAGTTTTATTGAGCTGCCTGCTTTCTCCTGGCTGGTCAAGAATGTAGTTCCGGCGTTGTTGTTTGCCATCCCGGTCATTTTTGCGCCTGAGATCCGCCGCGGCCTTGAAAAGATCGGCCGGGCAGGTCCGACTCAACTATTAACGCAAAAGACACACGTGGATGAAGAAGCCATGAAATCCACCATCCACGCGGTGGTGACGGCCGCCGCCCGGCTTTCTGCCCGCCAGCACGGCGCTCTCATTGTGATGCAGCGGCGTCAAAACCTGGATGAATATGTGCGCACCGGTGTGCGCCTGGATGCCACTGTGACCGCAGAGCTCTTGTTGCAGATTTTCTACCCCAACACCCCCTTGCATGATGGCGCTGTGATCATTGCAGATAACCTCATCGTGGCGGGTTCCTGTGTGATGCCGCTTTCTTCGAGCGGTATCCTTACGCGCAGCCCGGAACGCCAGATGGGCTTGCGTCACCGCGCGGCACTGGGCACCTCAGAAGCCACTGACGCCGTTACTGTGGTGGTATCAGAGCAGACCGGTTCCATCTCAATTGCCCATTCCGGCCGCATGATCCGCCGTCTGGACAGTGAGCGCTTGGAAAACATCTTGCTGGCATTTTACACTCCCAGTGAATCTTCAACGGTTGGATTCAACCCTGTGGAAATCATCCGCAAGTGGTTAAAGATCAAAAAGGAGGATGATTAGCCCATGCAGTCTCTACGAAACCTGGCCAAGCAATTGCCTACCTTTTTGACAGCATTTGTGCTGGCGCTGGCCATCTGGGTGATCGCGGTCAACTCCAACGATCCTTCAGTGCAGAAAACCTACCCATCTACTGTCTCTGTGCAGGTGGTGGGTCAGGAAGCTGATATGGTGATGACCAGTTCCCTGCCTAACAATATTTCGCTTACATTACGTGCGCCCAATTCTGTCTGGACGTCCCTGATAGATGAAAAAGTACCGGTTACCGCAGTGCTTGATCTTTCTGGTCTGGGCGAGGGACAGCATACTGTGCCCATCCAGATAGAGGTTGGCATCCGTCCGGTTGAAGTGATCTCTTACAGCCCGCGCTCTATTGATGTGACTCTGGAGCCGTTGGGGAGCAACCAGTTTGATATCAATGTGGTCAATACCAGCGGCCCCCCCATTGGCTACCAGGCGGGCAGTCCGATATTGGATCAGACCAAGGCCACCGTAAGCGGGGCGGTCTCAGAGGTGAACCAGGTGACGGAGATCCGCGCCTCTCTGGATCTCAGCCAGGTTCAAGCTGATATTTCTGAAGAGATCACCCTGAAGGCGTATGATGCTGCCGGAAATATTGTAAAGGGTGTTTCCATTTCGCCAGAAAAAGTGACCGTCAACGAGACTATCACCCAGTTGGGCGGTTTCCGCAATGTGGTGGTCAAAGTAGTGACCACCGGTCAGGTGGCCACAGGCTACCGGCTGGCTGCCATTTCTGTTAATCCGCCAACTGTGACCGTCTTTTCAACGGATCCCACTCTGGTAGAAGCTCTCCCTGGCTATGTAGAAACCGACCCCATCAGCCTGGCGGGACTCAAAGATAACCTCACTCAACAGATAGGGGTGCGTGTGCCTGCGGGTGTGACCCTGGTGGGCGATCCAAGCGTGAGCGTGCAGGTAAGCGTTGCAGCCATTGAAAGCAGCGTCTCGCTTACCAATATCCCGGTAGAAGCAACCGGGTTGGCCAGCAACATGGAAGCGCTCATCTCACCAGACAAGGTGGATCTGATCGTCTCAGGGCCATTAGTGGCTTTGAATGCCATGAACACGCTGGACTTGCGCGTGCTGATCGATCTCTCCGGGATGAAGGCCGGGACCTATACCATCACACCAACCGCATCCTTGAATAATGTTGATCTCGCCATCGAAAGCCTTTTGCCCACTACCTTCCAGGTAACGATCTACCCCAAAGGAACGACCCCTCCTAAATAAACAATTCGGGCTGCCTGATCAGGCAGCCCGAAATTTTTCCTACTGAATAGATTGTGGAATTGCAGGGGGAGTGGCTGGCCTGGCTACAAGTCCGTACCAGATGGAGCCAAGTCCGACGAGTGTGGCGGCCAGGCTGATAATCCAGCCCAGAACAGGGATAATGCCGATGAGCGCGAACATGAATGTGCCCATGAGCATGGCCCAGATGGAGCGGCCATTGCTGGCAGTTGGGAAGAGTTGTTTCATCAGCAGATCGCCCACATAGAAGGCCAGAATGCACTTGCTGACGAATTTGAGCAAGACGGTAAAGCCCGTAACGATAACGCCCAAACTTGAAAAGCCCAGACCCAGTAAAATGGAATTCAACTCACCCAGCCCAATGAGGGCAAAGAGGAGAGCGAACCCGCCCAAAACACCGGCCACAATGAGGGCGCCGGGATAGGTGATGAGGATGGATAGAATTCCCACTCCGGCAGATTGCAGCGGTTTATTCTGTACAGCCGTCACGGTCTTCTGCAGCACTTTGGGCGCCAACAGCACCAGCAAGATGCCGACGATGGCCAACATTACAAAATTGCGCAAGAATTTAAAGAAGGTGTTCCAGAGCGTGTTCTGATTGTATTCTTTAGTACCAGAAGCAGGATGCGCCTGAGTGGAACTGCCATCACTGTTGGGAACAGGGGTTTGATAGACCACGCCGCCTGCAGGTTGCGCCAGAATGGCAGAATCATAATTCACCGGGCTGGTGTAGGTGAGCTTGCCGGTGATCTGAGCAGAATCTGAAATGGTCAGACCGGCAGGCAGGGCAACAGGCATTTCAAAGCCCTGAGATTTGGCAAAAGAATCCATAACATTGGTTTCAGTGGAAGAGCTTTCAACAACAAAGTCAGCATTGCCGCCGATATTGCCGTTCACCTGAACTGCGCCGCCATCGATTTTGACGTCGTTGGCAATGCTGCCGTTCAACAAAGCCTGATAACCGCCCATGTACAGATCGCGGCCAACTGAAGAGGAACTGGCAGCAGTGAGCGCATATCCGCCAAAGAACATATTACGGCCCACCGAACCATCTCCCGCCAGGTTCAAGCTCATGGCGCCGGCGAAGAAACTGCCATCTACCTGCCCCTGGTTTTCAATATCGCGGGCACCGCTGAAAACGTTGCCGGTGATGACGGCATCTGGACCAATGTTCACAGATTGGCCGAAAGCGAACAGATCACCATTAATGGTGCCGTTTACGTTCACTACACCACCAGATGCAATGACAAGCCCATTGACGGTGCCATCTACGCTGACGGTTTCCCCGGAGATGATCAGATCATCGTCCACGATTTGATCAACCGGTAGGTTTCCCTGGTTGTTAATGGCAACTGCCTGTGCTTTTTGGGTGGCAAAAAGACCCATTGTAAGTGCGATCAAAGCACTCAATAACAGTTGGGACCAGAGAGAAGTTTTGTTGTTCATAAGGACTCCTTATTGGATAAATTCACATTCAATATACGCCGAAATTCCCGTTTCGTTGCGCTCAATCGTAATCTGCCGATAAATTTGATTTCTCTCATATTTTTGGCTATGCCACTGAGAAGGACTTAAATAAGGTAAAATTGATACTTATTGAAGGATAAAGAGAAATGACCAAACCTGTAGTGGCTCTGGTTGGACGTCCCAACGTAGGAAAAAGTACTTTGTTCAATCGCCTGTGTGGAGAAATGCTGGCGATCGTTGATGATACCCCCGGTACTACCCGTGACCGCCTCTTTGGCGAAGGGGAATGGGCTGGAGTTGAATTTGACGTGATCGATACTGGTGGTATTGACCCCACCGATAACAGCCGCAGAGACCCACTTTCGATTGGATCTGCGGATTTTGTGAAAGAGATTCGTACCCAGGCCGTGGTGGCTGTGGAAGAAGCGGATTTTGTGCTTTTCCTGACGGATGCCATTAGCGGCATTACCCCCGCTGATAAAGAAGTGGCCGATATCTTACGCCGTAATCAGAAGATGGTGGATGGCAAAGCCACCCCGCCGATCTTTTTGGTTGTGAACAAAGCCGATAGCTTTAAACAACGCGAGTGGGTGAATGAATTTTATGAACTTGGCCTGGGTGACCCATATGCCATTTCAGCCGTACACGGCACCGGCACCGGCGATCTATTAGACGCGCTCGTGGCGGCTTTTCCGGAAAAAGAACCGGATGTAGAAGAAGATTCAGTTAAGATCGCCATTGTGGGCAAGCCGAATGTGGGCAAGTCCAGCCTGTTGAACCGACTGGCAGGGGAAGAACGTTCCATCGTCAGCCCCATTGCCGGCACCACCCGTGATGCTGTGGATACTTACCTGAATATTTCTGGCATCCCGGTCACGCTCATTGACACTGCCGGCATCCGCCGCCGCGGTCATATTGACCCCGGTGTGGAAAAGTTCAGTGTGGTGCGTTCTTTGCGCGCCATTGAACGCTGCGATGTCGCTTTGCTCATGATCGATGCTGTAGATAACATCACCGCTCAAGATACGCACATTGCCGGTTATATAAAAGAAGCCTGGAAGAGTGCCATCGTCGTGGTCAACAAATGGGATGCCGTCGAAAAAGACAGCTATACCATGAAGGCTTATACCGATAAGATCCGCAACGAATTAAACTTTGTAGATTATGTGCCCATCATTTTCATCTCGGCCAAAACCGGTCAGCGGGTGGAACAGGTAATGCCCCTGGCTTTACAGGTGCAAGAAGAACGTCTGGCACGCATCAACACCGGGGCTTTTAACCGCATTATTCAGGAAGCCCAGGATACCCACGCGCCGACCTCACGTACTGGCAGTGCCCTCAAAATGTATTATGGCACTCAGGTACGTTCAGATCCGCCTACGTTTATGATCTATTGTAATAACCCCAAGCTGGCGCATTTTACCTATGTGCGTTTCCTTGAGAATCAGATCCGCAAGGTATTCCCCTTTACCGGCACACCCATTCATATTGTGCTCAAACCCAGGCACGATTGACCTGGTCTGGCAGAGGAACATTTAATTGTTGGTGTGTGGAGGGTTGATTGGATATTGCGCCTGAAACTCCGCTGGTAGAGCCCGAACCCAAAAAGAAAAGCGAGTTCTGGAAACAATTGCTGGAGCTGGTAGAAACTTTGCTCCTGGCGGTCCTGTTGTATTTTGCCATCGATGCCGTTTTTGCCCGGGTACGCGTGGAAAACATCTCCATGCAGCCAACGCTTTATCAGGGTGACGTGCTGGTGGTGAACAAACTGGCGTATAAAGTCGGCAATTTCAAAACCGGCGATATTGTGGTCTTCCATAACCCCAACAATGAGGTGGAAGATTACATCAAGCGCATTATTGGCACCCCGGGGGATACAGTGGATGTGGCCAACGGACAGGTTTCTGTGAACGGTAATGTCTTGACCGAGTATTACATTGCCGCAGCTCCTAATTACGAAGGTGAATGGATCGTACCGGCTGATTCGATCTTTGTGCTGGGAGACAACCGCAACCAGTCTTCAGATTCACATGAGTGGGGTTTTGTGCCCAGTAAAGATGTGGTGGGGAAGGCGCTTTTCATTTATTGGCCGCCCCAGGCAATGAAGATACTCAGTGATCCGTACAAATAAATTTAACAAAAAAATATTATACAAGTGAACCATTTTATGGTAATGTTAACCAACACTTGTGTGAACGGCGTGGAAAGATAAAATGGACGAGAGTTTGATACCCAATACAGAACCGGTGGCTCCTTGCAATGAGTGTCAGGCAGGGCACATGCACCGACAATACGTGGCATATTACACCTGGCTGGGTGATGAGCTCATCACCGTACCGGATTTCCCGGCCTGGGTTTGTGATATGTGCGGCCGTTGCGATTACGATGAAAACGCGCTGACACGTCTGTCTTTGCTGTTGAGTCCCAACGCTGGCAAGACTACCTCGCCGGTGCGTAAGCTGACCAAGAAAGACCACGCCAAGCCAAAATCTCAGCGCCCGACGCCGACAGAATAGTTCAAATCAGAAGAGCCCTTACGGGCTCTTTTTTGATTGGTAAAAAATGTATCCTGTCATTGCGAGAAGGTCGAAGACCGACGAAGCAATCTCCGCATATTAGTGGGGAATGTCTAAAGATTTATTGATTGATCTGCATTGGGGGAGATTCCCGGTAATACTGGGACTCGCGCCACGACCTGCAAAGATCGCAGGTCTCGCTATGACGGGCGATGGCATAGTATTTGGCTGTGAATTGTCATTGCGAGAAGGTCGAAGACCGACGAAGCACAAGTCCCCTTGGGGAATCTCCAATAGTTTATTCCGACAACTACTTGGGGGTGATACCCTAAAGAACCCGGATTTGCGCTATGACCTGTAATGAGTTTAGGTCTCGCGATGACGGGCTAGGGGGTGCGGGTAGCATAGGTTTGGTGCGTCAGGGACGCACCCTACTGTGAATTGTCATTGCGAGAAGGTCGAAGACCGACGAAGCACAAGTCCCCTTGGGGAATCCCCTATAGTGCCTCTACGATTTGCTTCGATTAGGAATAAAAAATACAGGGACGTATCTTATTACATCCCTGTAAAATCGGTCTTCATTTGAATTCTTTTTGGGGTTATTTCCAGGCTTTGGAGATGCGTTCCAGGGTGGCTTCCAACTCTTCTGGCAGAACGCGGACTTCGCCCACCGTAGACATAAAGTTGGTATCGCCGTTCCAACGCGGCACCACGTGGATGTGCATGTGCTCGGCAATGCCGGCGCCAGCGGCCGAACCCAGGTTGATGCCAACATTGAAACCCTGCGGCTTGTATTCTTTGCGCATCACTTTGATGGCCTTGTTGACAAGCTCCATCATCTCAGCGCGGGTCTCGGGGGTCAAAGCATCCAGAGAGGATTGGTGCTCAAATGGGACGATCATCAAATGGCCGGTGGTATAGGGGAAGCGGTTCAGAATCACAAATGCGTGCTCACCGCGGTGCACGATCAGGTTGGCAGGTCCATCGGGTAGTTGGGGCGCGGCACAGAAAACACACTCGCCGGGCTTATCGTTGTTTGTAATGTATTTCATTCGCCAAGGCGACCATAATGTTTCCATATCCCAACCCTCCAATCGAATAAAATTATTTTACACTCAAAAGATTTGAATTGGATATGAAAAAGGGGCTAATTTCTGCCATCCCGAAACCATTTTTACATGGCATCTAATGTACCGGAAGACATGCTCTGCTTCTCGATGAGTAAAAAGATGGAAAATCCAATCAAAATATATATTGATCCCACTAACATCTCACCAGAAAGCAAAGAGGAAATATTGTTCCACGCCGAACCGTTCAAAACCAATCGAGTTGCCTGGATTCCACGGGTCAAAGGCAAATAGTACCCAACTTTTGATAGAAACCCAGGAAGAACTTCAATGGGGACATTTACTCCGACCAAAATGTAAAGTAAAGCCAGGAAATTGTTAAGGGCAACCCACCCATCTCGCCAAATTAGAGATAGGCTGCCAAAAAGAAATCCTAGCCCACTGGATGAAACAGCTAAGAGTAAGATGCAAGCAAGAAGGAGAGGAAAGTTGATCACGGACAGGTCAAGATGAAATATTAGCGCTGAGATCGCCAGACCTAAAAGTGAAGTTAAAAAGCCATCCAGAATGTAAAAGAAGGCACGTCCCATGAAGATGGGTAAACGTGCAGCCGGGCTACCCAGGACATAAGAAAGAGTTCCCCAGCCTCGTTCATCTCCAATCGCGAGTGTCACACCGCTCATACTGCCTGAAGCTGGAATGAGCAGTACATTACCGATAACAATGTAAGCCGGATCGACAAAACCTACAAATTTTGCCATCAAGAGGAAAAAGATCATGAGAAAAAAAGGGAAACCCAGCTTAGAGGTAATGTATCCAAAGGGTGAGGTAATGGCATACCTGCCGTGATAAGAAAGCCAGGCTTCTGCAAAGTATACGCGTACACCATAAGCGATTGACCGGATCATATCGAGCTCAATTCTCCGGTGACACGGATATGATCATGCACCTTATCCTGCAGCCAGCGAGTAATTTTCAAAATAATAAGTGATAGGATAATCGAAAAAACCCAGCGAGAAGCAAGGTAGATGAGATTGAAATTACCTAGCAAACTTTCGTTCATGGCTTCGAGTGACCATCTAATAGGAATACCCCCAGAAATGATCTGGACCCAACCAGGCAATACACGAATGGGAAACATAAAACCGCAAAGAATTGCAATTGGCATTTCAAGGTATTCAACGAAACTGCCTGACATTCGTGACCAGGCCAAGAAATTTGCTAAAAATACACCAATACACCACATGGCAAAAAGCAATAAGGCCAATGAGAAGATTACACCCCAAACATTAATATCCTTTAATGAGTACCCAAAAATTAGAACGGCAGCTACAAAAGCTATCAGCAAACTAAAGAAACCAGCCAATACATTAGTGAATGATCGGATCGCCTCAACTGAGGCGAGAGAAGTAGGACTACCGACAATCAATTCGAGCACGCCGTTGCGGCGGTCGCCGGTTATATCATAGGTGGAAGTAAACACAACCTGACTCCACATTCCCATGATTCCACCGCCGATTACGCTATAAACCAGGTCAGGTAATTGATTTCCGGCTGCTCGTGAAAGTAGCATACCTACTGCTGCAAACACGGCTGGTTGGAAAACCAGAATGGATAAAGTTAACAAATTGAGTGTTCGCACTCGCAATTGAACGGATATTTGTTGTTCGATAAGCCCCCAACGGATCTGCTTCATTCCGTCTCCCCCTGGATGATGGTCACATACACATCTTCAAGGGTCTGGTTGCGCACTTCCAGGCTTAAGATGGATTCGGGATGCAGGTAAGGGGAGAGTAGTTCCAGCACCCGGGCGGGTTCTGGGGTACGGATGCACAATACCTGGGGTTCGCTGACGTTTTTGAGTTCGATCTTGTTTTGGGAGCCCAGAGCGCTTAGGTGACTGAGAATTTGATCCACCTGGGCCGGGTGGATACTGGCTTCGATGACCGAGTCACCGCTGATCTGCTTCTTGAGCGCATCCGGCGTATCCAGGGCAACAATACGACCTTTTTTGATGATGGCGATGCGGTTGCAAAGTTCTTCGGCTTCAGCCATGTAATGGGTGGTCAGTAAAATGGTCTTGCCCAGGCTCAACAGATCTTTCACTGTTTTGCGCAGTTCACGAGAGCCGACCGGATCAATGCCAACCGTGGGCTCATCCAAAAAGAGCACCTCAGGGTCATGCAGCAAGGCTCTGGCCAGATGCAGGCGCTGGGTCATGCCGCTGGAGTATGTTTCCACGCGATCATCTCCGCGTGAACCCAGCCCCACCAGCTCTAAAAGCTCTGGAATGCGTTTGCGGCTGACTTCAGTATCTAAAGAGTAGAGCTCGGCAAAGTATTTCAGGTTTTGCACGGCGGTGAGGCGGTTATACAAGCCGCGACTGCCGCTGAAAGCAAAGCCAATGTGTTTGCGGACTTCCTGGGTTTGCTTCACTACATCCAGGCCCATGATGCTGGCGGATCCGCTTGTAGGCAGGAGCAAGGTGGTCAGCATCTTGATCGTGGTCGTTTTTCCGGCGCCATTAGGACCCAACAGGCCGAAAAGCTCACCCTTTTCAATTGAAAAGGAGACGTCTTCTACGGCGGTGGTCTCTTTGGTTTTGATCTTCCACAGGCCGGTGCGGGTGTGAAAGGTTTTATTCAGCGATTTTACTTCGATCATGGGAGACCCCTAGTTTTCAGCAAAGGTTGAAAGAGATTCTTGTATTCAATCATACTGAAGATTCTCGATTGGTCAAATAGAAATCTTGTACAATTAGGGTAAAATGAATGTTGAGTAGTAGACAGATCGTCGAATTATTTGTATGATTTAAGCATTGATCTGGAGCCAACTACTCTGAAAAGCAGGCATTGTGATGAGTGAGAAGATCCGACTTTTGATGGTAGATGATTATCCGGTCGTGTTGAGCGGCCTGGTGGCAATGTTTAAAAACCACGACGAGATCGAGGTGATTGGTGTTGCCAATAACGGTAAAAAAGCTATAGATCTCGCAACCACCATGCATCCACATGTGATCTTAATGAATGTGGCCATGCCGGGGATGGATGGTATTGAGGCTACCCGTACGATCAAACGCACCAACCCCGAGATCAACATTCTCATGTTCTCTGGTCTCAGTTCCAATGACAAGGTCATGCCGGCGCTTAACGCAGGTGCCATCGGTTACATCCTCAAGGACGCCAGTGAGGGTGAGTTGGTGCAGGCTATCCGGCAGGTGGCAAAAGGTGAAGCCTGGTTGCATCCTTCCATCATTGGCCATGTGCTGAAACAATTGAATGGAACCGAAGAGCAGGAAGGCTTGATCGAAAAGCTGACAGAACGTGAATTGGATGTTCTGAAGTATATGGCGAAAGGTTATAGCAACCAGGAGATCGCCAAGCTGATGGTGGTCAGTACCGCCACAGTGCATTCACACGTCAGCCGTATTCTGGCCAAACTGGAAGTCTCCAGCCGTACCCAGGCCGTCATCTACGCCATGCGCGCCGGGGTAGTGACCGCCTTCGATGACGAGCCCACGGCCGCCTAAATAAATCACTGAAGCAAACATAAAAGGTTCTACTGACCCGTTCGTCTCATCATTAATGTTGAGATGAGGTTCAACCATTTTCGCTGACATTATTCGTCTATTCTCTTGATGCTTTCATGAGGAGGACGGCGTATACTTGTGTTAGTTCAAGAGCAAGATAACATTTAAACTGGGGTGGAGGGTCCTATGATCAATAGTTTGGTGAAAAGCTGGATGACATCTCCGGTTGTGACAGTTACAGCCGAAACGAACTTAACCGATGCTCGTAAACTGATCGATGAGAAACAAATTCGCGCCTTACCGGTTGTACAGGGCGAGAAATTGATCGGCATTATCACCAAACGCGGTCTTTTGCGCCTTGACCTTTCGATCCTGGGTGTGGAATCCTGGAACCTTGGCGTTGACCTGGCTGATGAGACTGTTGGCGATGTGATGACGAAGAACCCGCTCACTATCCGCCCGGAATCTGTGATCCCCAAAGCTGCCCGCATTATGTTGGAAAACAAGATCACTGCCTTGCCTGTTTTGGAAAATGGCAAGATGGTGGGTATCCTCACCAATTCTGATCTGCTGCGCTTTATTTTGGAAGAATACCCTGGATTGAGAAAAGAGATCCTGGTGAAGCACTACATGACCGATGAAGTGGTCACCATTGAAAAAGACACCACCCTGCTTGAGGCTCACCGTTTGATGGGCACCAAACGCATCCGCAGTCTGCCTGTGCTCGAGAACGAGGCCCTTGTTGGCCTGGTCACCCGCACAGATCTGATGAGCAGTGATCCCTCCCGTCTGGCCTCACGCAAGAACCAGGAAGTCTCTCTAAAGATCCTCACCCAGCCAGTAGAAAAGGTGATGAACTCCCCCGTATTGACGATCTCCCCTGAGGCCGAATTGACCGAAGCGGCCAAATTGATGTTGGATAATAAGATCCACTCTCTGCCCGTTGTAGACCAGGAAAAGAAAATGGTTGGAATCATTACCGAGAGTGATCTATTCTTAATGGTAGTACAGAAGTTCTTCTAGTTTCACTGCCGGTGTAATTTTCTCCTGCGGGTGACCGCGAGAAACCAGCAGGAGAAAATTGGCAGAAGCAACGCATGAAAACTGAATAATTACAGCTCCAAATCCGTGTCATCAGAACTGAAACCCCTTTTGGAACCTACACTGTGACAGCAAGATCAATCATAGCAGTGTCGGGTGTATTAATTGCGTGTCTAGAGAGAAGGATAGAGAAATGAAGAAAATTTTACAGGTAGTTTTTGCACTCAGTTTGATCGCAACATTATTGGTAGGTTGTTCTGCCCCCACCGCCACGGCTACTCAGGCTCCGACTGCTTTGGTAACCGAGGCAACCGTCGCTGCCACCGCTGAAGTGACAGCCGAGGCTACTGCCGAAGCTACAAGTGCTCCTGTGGCAGATGATGTGATGGTGATCTACGCACCGGCATCCACTTCTTCGATCCCGGTCATTATTGCAGCCAGCAAATTGCAGAACGTCAAGCTGCAGCTTTACACCAACCAGTCGCAGGCAAACACCCTCTTCTTGCGCGGCGAGGTCTCTGCACTGGTCACCGGCCTTTCTGTAGGGCTTGACCTTTACAAGAACGGCGCACCGGTACAGATGGTCAATTCATTCGTCTCCGGCCTTTCTTACGTGGTCACCTACGGCAAACAGGTTTCCAGTCTGAGCGAGCTCAAAGGGCAGGATATTTACATCCCGTTTGAAGGCTCCCCCATTGAAGAAGCAA
Organism: Anaerolineaceae bacterium; assembly: GCA_034933225.1. Taxonomy (GTDB): domain Bacteria; phylum Chloroflexota; class Anaerolineae; order Anaerolineales; family Anaerolineaceae; genus UBA6107. The sequence goes on from JAYFNV010000119.1 coordinate 34,473, forward strand.
CCTCTTACCTGGCTGGCAAAGAAGGACTGACCTGGAAGACCGATCTAAGCCCGGTTTACTCTCCCTTTGACGCTTCCATTGAACTGCTAAAACAGGGCAAGGCCACGGCTGTTGTTCTGCCCGAACCGAATGTGACCATTGTGGAAGGGCAACCCAATATCTACATTTCCATCAGCCTCTTCGATGAATGGAACAAGTACGCCGGCAATACCGATGGTTATCCTCAGGTTGGAACGTTTGTTTCCCCAGAGTGGGCCAGCGCTCATCCTGACCAGGTGGAAGCTTTCAATCAGGCTCTTTCTGATGCCATTGCATACGTTGAAAGTGCCCCCAGTGAAGCCGTTGCCGCAGTCAAAGACAATTACAAGCTGCCGGTTGCCAAGTTGGAGAAATCTTTGAGCCGCACCCATTACAACCTGGTAACAGGGTCCGATCTTCAAGCCACCATTAATGGGTATTACCAGTTGATCGGGAAACCGTTGGATGAAAACGACTCGGCTTTTTATTACATCCCTGCGAAATGAGGCAGTTGGTTTTCTGCTGATTGTCGTCCTCTGGGGGGTAGCATCGCTCTTCTACCCCCCGTACATCATTCCGTCGCCCCTGGCAGTGGTGACAAGCATCAGCACGTATCTGCCGCAAGATTTTAGTCATCACCTTTGGCTCACCGCTTTTCGCACTTTAACAGGTTTTTTGCTGGCATTTTGTGCTGGAACGCTCATAGGCACCCTGGCATTTTTACTGGGATGGACCAAGCCGGTCAACTCTTTGATGGTGGCGTTGCAGGTGCTGCCGGGTACGATCTTGGGCGTGATCTTTCTGCTCATGTTCGGCATCGGCAGCCTGACCCCCATCTTATTGGTGGCCTTCCTGACCCTGCCCACCCTTGCCATCAACACCGTAAACGGACTTTCCAAGCGGAATGTAGCACTGGAGCAGTATCTCACCTCCATCAAAAGCAGCCGCTGGGGCATTGTGCGCTATGTTTACCTGCCCACGCTGGTTCCGGTTATCCAGAGCAATTTGAGTGTGGGCATGAGTCTGGCGGTAAAAGTGGTGGTACTGGGTGAGTTCATCGGTTCGCAAGACGGTTTGGGCTACTTGCTCAACAATGCCAGAATCTTCTTCAATATGAAAGAAGTGTTCTTTTACTTACTGGTTCTTTTATTGTTTACCCTGGTTTTTCAGGCGCTGCAATCCTTTCTGTTCTCAACGCTCTTGAAAAAATTTTATTACCCGGAGTAGTGATCGTGAAACAGGATGTTTTGAAAGTAGACGCACTAACCAAATACTACGACGCTCATCAGGTGATCAATCATCTTTCCTTCAGAATTCGGCGCGGGCAACGGGTGGCGCTTTATGCGCCATCCGGCGCCGGAAAGACGACCCTGATCAAAATTCTGGCTGGCCTTGAAACCTACGATGGTGGCCGCTTTGAGTTTAATGATGCGACCCCCATGACCATTTTCCAGGAGCCCCGTTTGTTTGCCTACATGACGGTGGAAGAAAACATCTTGTTGCCTTTCCGTTTACACAAGATCACCCCCTCTTCTGAGATGTGGCAATACTATCAGCGTTGGTTGGATGTATGCGAACTTTCAGCTTACACACACCATTTTCCTTGGCAGCTCTCCGGCGGGATGAAGCAAAAAGTAGCGCTCATCCGCGGATTGTTGGGCCGGCCGGCTTTTGTGATGATGGACGAGCCTTTTCAATCGATCGGGCAGGATTCCAAGAAAGCCATCATTGAGCACATCCAGGCTACCCAACCAGAGCTGACCCTGTTGTTCGTCACTCATATCGCTGCTGAAGTCCCCATGCTGGCCGATTCTGTACTGTACTTCCAGGATGGTATTTTGGAAAATCCGGTAGAAATTGCTGCTCCAGATTTTCAACTAGCGCTCCCCGGCGTTGCAGCCGCCCCTCTACAAAGAACAAATAGATAGAACTATTTCAGTGAAGGAAAGAACTTACCGCAAAGGAGAAAGTATGACTGGAACCTCGAATGATTCACCATGTGTGGAAAAGAATCATCCACAATTCAAAGAACTGGATCTGTACATAGACAGCTTGCACATTGATCCAAAAGATCCGCGCCGCAAGGATACCCTCATCATGACCCTGCACCGCGCGCAGGAGATCTTTGGCTATTTGCCGGAGATCGTTCAAGTTCACATCGCCAAGAAGTATTCTGTTCCTCACGCCGATGTCTCTGGTGTCATCAGCTTCTATAACTTCTTCACCGTTACCCCCAAGGGCAAGATCCAGGTCAACGTTTGCCTGGGCACTGCTTGTTATGTAAATGGTGCAGATAAAGTATTGCAGGAGTTCGAGCAGGTGCTTGGCATCAAATCTGGCCAGGTTACCCAGGACGGGAAATTCTCCATCGAAAGTTTGCGTTGCGTTGGCGCCTGCGGTCTTGCCCCCGTGGTGACGATCAATCATAAAGTCTACGGTAAAGTAAAACCCGGTGATGTGCGTGAGATCCTCGAAAAGTTCTTCATTGAGGAAGATACCACCGTTGAGGAGGCTGCTAATGCCTGAAATTCGCAGTAACGAACAACTATTAAGCGCTTACGAACAGTACAAACAATTGCTCAGCACCCGCCTGGGAGCTGAGATTGATGAAAAGACCATCATGATCCTCATCTGCGGCGGTACAGGCTGCCATGCCTCTGAAAGCCAGAAGATCGCAGATAACTTTCAACGTCTCATCGCTGACCACGGTCTGCAGGGGAAGGTTTATGCTTCCATTACCGGCTGCTTTGGCTTTTGCGAAAAAGGTCCCATCGTAAAGATCTTCCCTGAGAATGTGTTCTATGTGCAGGTCAAACCAGAAGACGCACTCGAGATCTTTGAACAGCACATCATCAACGGTCATAGAGTAAAA
>JAYFNV010000120.1:0-6880 GCA_034933225.1 Anaerolineaceae bacterium
CTCTTTGATGTGATCAAACTGCGCGTGGACGCCTGGTTGAACCCCTGGCTGGATCCAAGCGGTCGTTCTTATCAGATCGTGCAGTCCATTCTGGCGGTCGCCAATGGCGGTCTTTTTGGCCGTGGACCTGGCCTGGGCAGCCCGGGCACCGTACCGGTGGCTCAATCTGATTTCATTTTTGCAGCCATCAGCGAAGAATTTGGGCTGGCCGGCGGCATTGCTCTGGTGGGCATTCTGGCCTTCTTTACCATTCGCGGGCTGGATATCGCTTTACATGCCCCCAATCGCTTCCAGCGCTTTCTGGCTGCGGGGGTGACCACTTACATCATCACCCAGGCACTGCTCATCATCGGCGGTACCATCCGTCTGCTGCCACTCACCGGGGTAACCCTGCCCTTTATGTCGTACGGCGGTTCCTCTCTGGTGACGGCTTATTTTTCAGGCTTTTTGTTGCTTATCATCAGCAATCAGGCTGAAGATCAGCCGGCTGCTCTTGAAAATGGCAAATCCTATGTGTTCATTGGCACCATTTACCTGGTGGGATTTTTGTTTGTCGGCCTTGCTATTGGCTGGTGGTCAATGATCCGCGCCGATGCCCTGCTGAGCCGCACCGATAACATGCGCCGCAGTATTTCAGATGTGTATGTCATGCGCGGTGATATTTTGGACCGCAACAACACGGTCATCGCCCGCTCTTCCGGGACCGCCGGGGATTATCAGCGCGAGTTACTTTACCCGGCTCTAAGCGCTACCGTTGGCTACAGCAATTCCAACTACGGCCAGACCGGCATCGAAGCCAGCATGGATGGCTACTTGCGCGGCGTTGCGGGCAATGACACCTCTTCCATTTGGCTGGCCCGCGAGCTTTACGGGCAATATCCGCAAGGCTTGAACATCCGCCTCAGCATCGACCTCGCTCTGCAGGAAAAAGCTGATGCACTGTTGCAGGGCAAAACAGGCGGGCTGGTGGTGATGAACGCTGAATCCGGTGAAGTACTGGCCATTGCCAACTCTCCTACCTTTGATGCCAACCAGTTGGATGACAAATGGCAAACCTGGATCGCAGACACTTCTGCTCCTCTGCTCAACCGTGTGACCCTGGGTCAATATCCGGTAGGTACAGCCACGGGCGCATTCTTATTGGCCAGCTACCTGCAAGACCACGATCTTCCCTCTTATGATCCCTCCACTAACTGGACCACCAGCACCGGACAGAACAATTCTTGCGCTGTTGACCCGGGCGAGAACCCCTCCTGGCAAAAGTTGATTCAATCTGGTTGTCCGTTTGCTTTGCAATCGCTCTTCCAGCAATCCACCCCACTTGATCTGATGTCTTTCTATGAATCCATTGGTATCACCGGAAAAGCCACCACCCAGATGGAAAGCGTTGATTCATGGACCTATTCAGCGGTTGATTCATTGCCGGAGTTTTTTACCTCAGATAATATTCGTGTCTCACCACTACAGATGGTCATCGCTGCCGCTGAGATCACCAACGGTGGGCAAAGGGTATCCCCTTCTTTTGTCACTGCCTATCAGACGCCCCAGGGTGACTGGCGCTACATTTCCACACAGACCAGCAATGATGAGATAGATGCTTTTTCCAGCCCGGAGGCTACCAATCTGCTCACCCAGCCGGATAGCCCCAACTGGCAGGTGGTTTCCAGCGTTAACGATCAAGACAAATGGGTCTCCTGGTTCGTGGGCGGTACCCCGGCCAACTGGCAGGGGGTTCCCCTGGCCGTTGTAGTGGTACTGGAAGATTCCTCCCCCACCCAGACCGCCGAGATCGGGCAAACCCTCTTTAACGATCTTTTCAGCCAGTAATAAACGAACACCCGGGTTTTACCCGGGTGTCTGATTTATTTTTCCAGTCTCAAGAAATGACGTTTGCCAACTTGCAAAACGCCCGCAGTTTCGATCACTTGCGCCGGGTCGGCCAGCGTGTCGCCTTCAAATTTCACGCCATTCTGCTCAACCAGGCGGCGGGCGTCAGAGCGGCTCTTGGCCAGTTCAGCGGCCACCAGCAGATCTACCAGCGATTGCCCGGCTTCCAGTTTGCGGGTGGGCACATCCTCAGGGACGGCGCCTTTCTGGAAGGTCTGTACAAAGACCTCCTGCGCAGTTTCGGCTTCCGCTTTACTGTAGAAGGCGGTGACGATCTCGCTTGCCAGCCGCATTTTGGCATCACGCGGATGCACACTGCCATCTTTGACGCCGGCCTCAATGGCGGCGATCTCAGGTGGGGTCATTGGGGTAACCAGGCGGAAGTACTGGCCCATGGCAATATCAGGAATGCTCATCACCTTGCCAAACATATCATTGGCATCGGTGTTGATGGGTATATGGTTACCCAAAGACTTGCTCATCTTCACCACACCATCTGTCCCGGGCAAGATGCCCAGAATAATAGCGATGTTGGGTTTCTCACCCAGAAACTGCATGATCTTGCGTCCGGCCGTCATGATATTGAACAACTGGTCGGTCCCGCCAATCTGCACGTCCGCCTTCAAAGCATAGGCGTCATACCCTTGCATCAGCGAGTAGAAGGTCTCATGCAAGTAGACAGCGTCGCCTTTGTCCCAGCGCAGTTTGAAATTCTCGCGGGTCAAAAACTGCTGAATGGTAAAGTTGGATGCCAGTTTGATGAGATCAGCAAAGCTCAGACTTGCCAACCATTCAGCGTTGTAACGCACATGGGTCTTTTGTTCGTCCAGAATTCGGAAACCCTGGTCAGCGTAGGTTTTAGCATTCTGAGCTACTTCTTCACTGGTCAATTGCGGACGCAAAATATCCTTGTCGGATGGATCTCCGATCAAAGAAGTATAGTTGCCGATCAGGAATGTGACATCGTGGCCAAGTTCCTGGAATTGGCGCATTTTGCGCATGGGCACGGTATGCCCCAGGTGCAGGTCAGCTTTACGTGGGTCAAAACCACAATACACACGCAAAGGACGACCTTCTTTCTCGCAGAGAATTAACCGTGCGCGAAGTTCGTCAGCCATGTTCTGCTTGAGCTTCTCGTCGCCATATTCTGTTCCCTGCATCAGGTATTCGACTTGTTCATTAACGTTCATAGCGGCCTCCTTTGGCGTGAATTGGATTTCAAAACACGATTATACCAACCCTTTGGCTGGTTTCTTTCCTTTTTAAGACAACAGATCGCGTAATGCCGGTTCTAGATGGTAATATCTGAATGAAAACCCTTCTTTTACCACCCGTAGCGGCACTACATGCTGTCCATCCAATACCAGGGTGCTCATCTCACCCAGCAGGAGCCTCATGGCAAAGGCGGGCACGGGCAGCCAATAGGGGCGTTTCATCACTTTGGCGATCATCTTGCCCATGGCAGCGTTGCGCACGATATCCGGTGCGTTCAAATTGTAGATTCCCCTGGCGGCTTCCTTATGGATCAAAAAGCGGATGGCGTTTACTTCGTCCTCGATGTGGATCCAGGGCACAAATTGCTTTCCGGATCCGATAGGGCCGCCAGCGAATAATTTGAACGGCAGGGTAAGTTGCTCAAGTACTCCTCCCTTTTTGGAGAGAACCACCCCACTACGAATGACCACTCGCCGAACGTTCAATGCTTCCACTGGTAGCGAGGCCGCTTCCCAGCTTTGCGCCAATTGAGCTAAATAATCCGTTCCCGCCGGCCCTTTCTCATCCATGATCGCATCCCCAGATGGATAGTAGCCCACCGCACTGGCCTGGATCAACACGCTGGGGCGGATGACCATTTGCTTGAGCGCTTCCACAATGGCATTCGTTGGTTCCAACCGGCTTTGCATAAGGATTGCTTTTCTTTCCTTTGTCCACTTGCCCTTGCCAATACTTTCACCAGCCAGGTTGACCACAGCTTCCTGTTTAAAAAGCAATTCCTTTAGTCGAGCTGCGTCCTTGCCATCCCAAATCTCCCATTTGATAAGTGCATGCAAGCCTTCGGGTCTGGCCCCTCTGGAAAGGATGGTCACAAAATCACCAAATTGCCTCAACTCCTCAGCCAGCGCACGACCGATCAATCCACTGCCACCAATTAGAGTGATTTTCATTTTCTCCTCCGTTCCGTTAAACAATCGATAATAATGGCGTGCTATAATTTTTGAATATTCTGGATGACGCGGTACTGGTTTTGAACGCCAACTTTGAGCCGATCAACGTCTGCGATATCCAGCGCGCGCTTGGTCTTATGCTCACACAAAAAGCCTCTCTCGTTCTCAATGGCAGGGGTGAATACCACTCCGCTCGAACTTCCTTCCCCATTCCATCTGTGATCAGGCTGCAAAACATGGTTCCCGCACCTCGGCCAGAGGTGCCTTTATCGCGGCGAGAGGTCTTTCGCCGCGATCACTTTACCTGCCAGTATTGCGGTAAGGTCACGACCGTTCTCACCATCGATCACGTTATTCCTCGATCACTTGGCGGCAAACATGAGTGGACCAACCTGGTGGCAGCCTGCCCCTCTTGCAATCATCGTAAAGGCGGCCGTCTGCTGCACGATTCTGGTATGACGCTTCTGCACATTCCCCAACCTCCGCCCAGATCAGCCACTTACGTTTTTGCCCGCCATCTTACTGCCAACCAGAACTGGGAAGATTTTCTCAATGGTTGGTAGGCAGCCCTAGTTCAACACCATCAGATCTTTTGCTAAAACCACTTCTCCAGAGAAGGCCACTTTGGATTCTGCCAGCATTTCTGCCTCAGCTCTGGCAGCGTCGTAGTGCATCAAAACCAACTTGCGAGCCCCTGCTCGCACCGCCACCTGGCCGGCTTCTGTGGGTGAAGTATGCCCCTTGCCTGGTCCGGCCGCTTCCTGGATCAGGATCGTGGTACCTTTCGCCAGTTGATCCAACCCTGCGCTTGGTTCGCCGTCGCAAGAATAGGTGACGACCTCCCGGATTTCCTTGAACTCAGCTCGCACGCCGATAGTCGGGATCAGATGCACCACGGGGCCTGTCATCACACACAACGTGGGAGTATCTAGCAAGGTTTGCACTGCGGTCTCGCTCACCGGCACAAATTCCACAGCGAACATTTCGGGCCATTTCTTCCAATCAAAGATATCCAAAAGAGAATTGGCTTTTTCAAGGGTGATGGGCAATCCATAGATCTTCAAGGAAGAGGTGCGTTTTCGCAGCCACATATCCATCAACAGCAAGGGCAGCGCCCCCATGTGATCCGCGTGGGCATGCGTCAGTACCAGGTCGCTGATCTGATTGATGTGCACACCAGCCTTTTCTAATTTACCCACCGGATTATTGCCGCAATCCACCAGAACCACCCGCTCAGCAGATCTGAAGAGCAAATGTGCGTTTTCCTGTTCTGCATTGGCAATGGCAAACGCCGAGCCTAGTATGACGGTATGTTCCATGCTTCCTCCAATAAAAAAGGTCTCCCTATATTATACGCAGGGAGACCTTGGTTTTGCATGCCTGTAGAAGCTTATTCAGCAGCCACTGGTTTCTTGAGCACGTGCTTAAGCACCAGCCCGATAAGTGAAGCTACAAAGACCACGGCCATCAAGGTTTGATTGATGTTCATTCCGGCAATAGGCGAATAATCGAGGCGCACAAATTCAAGCGCGAACCTACCAGTCGAATAAAACAACAGGTAGATCAAGAAAAGGTCTCCCTGTTTTAACTTGCTGGAATACTTATGACCCAACAGCAGCAAAACACCCATATTCATGAGATTCCATAAAGATTCGTATAAGAATGTGGGATGGTAAGTTGCGATATTCTCGAAACCCGGCATACGATGGGCAGGGTCAATAAAAATTGCCCATGGCAACGTAGAAGGCAGCCCATAAAGTTCCTGGTTCACAAAGTTACCCCAACGGCCAATCGCTTGCGCCAAAGCCAACCCTGGGGCGATGATGTCTACCCAGGTGGCAAAACTGATCTTTTTCACACGGCAATAAACATAAAGGGTCAGGGCGCCAGCCATCACGGCACCGGGGATGCCCAGCCCGCCGTTCCAGATCTTGAAGATGTCCAGTGGATGGATAACGTAAGGGTTCTGCCCGTTGATGAGCATCGAGGCCGGTGGGGTAAAAATATGCCAGATACGTGCGCCGATGATGCCGAAGATCAGAAGCCAGGGTAGTAAATCCCAGATGATCTCGCCATCTTGCGCGCGGAATTTTGCTTCACGAACGGCCAGAAAAGCGGCCAAAACAGCACCAAACATAATAATGACACCGTAATAATGCACTGTTAAGCCAAATATTGAAAAACCAGTAGACATATCCAATTTTCCTTTCGTTACTTCCGCGAGTTATTGTGCATCCGCCTGTTTCTTTACAAATAAGATGCGTTGCACAGCCGTAAATAATGTCATCACAGCCAATATCCACATGGCCACGATCGGCAGGTTGAAGATCAGCCCCGCCGCCAGTACGATCATGCGCTCTACCCGCGTCATGATGCCCACTTTGGCGCCGAATCCGAGCGACTCAGCGCGGGCTTTGGTGTAGGAGACCATCACAGATCCGCCGGCAGCAATGAAGACCAGCAGACAGGCCAGGGTGTTGTTGGCCTGTAAATAATAGAACAACAAACCACCCAGAATGATGAGCTCAGAAAAGCGGTCCACCACAGAATCTAGAAATGCGCCAAATGTGGTGACAGTGCCTTTCAAGCGGGCCATAGAGCCATCCAGAGCATCCATGGGCGCAGCGATCACCATCAGCAGTCCTGCCCAGGTAATGTGACCCGTACCGATGAGCACGGCCACGCCCCCGCTCAAGACCAACCCGGAGAGGGTGACCATGTTCGGGGTCAGCCCCAGTTTCAAAAAAAATCCGGCGATTGCGTCCAGAATCCCTTTAAAGGTCTTCCTCAAGAATGATTCAAACGTCCAGCCGGTCTTCTCTTTATTT
>JAYFNV010000121.1:0-32993 GCA_034933225.1 Anaerolineaceae bacterium
ACCAATATAGGGGTATTTAAATAAAAAAAGTGGCGAGGGTGGGTATTTCGGGCAAAGCCCGCACAACCCATATAGGGGTATTTAAATAAAAAAAGTGGCGAGGGTGGGATTTGAACCCACAACCAATGGCTTATGAGTCCACTGCTCCACCGTTGAGCTACCTCGCCAACAGAGAGACATTTTACTTGAAGCGCTTTAATTTGTCAACAAATTTGAATTGAAATCACGCTTTGGAGTACAATTATCAACGTTCAGGGGCGGAATTATCTCCATAAAAAATCCACACAAACATAGTAAACTATGCTAGAATAGAGAACTTGGTAAGCAGGAAGTAACTCTGCTACCTTTCCGCTCTCAGTTTTACCTACGGTATCACGTGAGGGCATATCCCAGGGAAAGGAGGTTCTCTTAGCTATGCGTAATTATGAAATCGTGTTAATTGTTCATTCCGAACTTGACGAGACCGCATTTAATGCAGCCATCGAAAAAGTAAAAGGATGGATCACGACGAGCGGCGGTTCGGTCTCCAAAGTTGATGTTTGGGGCAAACGCCGAATGGCATACGCAATCCGCAAACAGCGCGAAGGTCAGTACGTTCTGATCAACGCCGAATTTGCGCCTGCGTTCACTGCTGATCTGGAGCGCAATTTACGCTTCCTGGAGCCGGTCATTCGGTTCATGATCACAGTAGTTGAGTAAAAACTCTTATGAGTTGAGGAGCTTCTATGAGCCGTGGGTTGAACAAGGTCATGATCATCGGTCATCTGGGTCGAGACCCAGAGATGCGCTACACACCTTCAGGCCGGCCGGTAACTACTTTTACAGTGGCAACCAACCGCACCTGGAACACCGCAGACGGAGAACGTCACAGCGAGACCGAATGGTTCAACATAGTGACCTGGGGCAACCTGGCAGAGATATGTAAACAGTATCTCTTCAAAAGCCAGCAGGTGTACATCGAAGGACGCCTTCAGACCCGCCGCTGGGAAGATGCCGAAGGAGTGAAACACTCCAATGTCGAGATCGTAGCCAGTGAAATGATGATGCTCGGTGAACGTCGCGACAACGGTCAACAAACGACGGCAGAAGCCCAAAACCAAGAAGTTGACACAACTCCTGAAGAAGAGTACCCGTTTTAATTTTGGAGTATTAAAATGTCAGAAGATAATAATAACGAAAACGAGCAAAGCTCAGGCGGTTCCCGCCGGTTTATTGCTCGACCCAAGATCTGCCAATTCTGCGCTGATAAAAACATCAGCATCGATTACAAAGCGGTTGATATGCTGCGCCGCTTTGTTACCGAAGATGGCAAAATCCGCCCACGGCGCCAGACCGGCACCTGCGCTTCACATCAGCGCAAGTTAGCCCTGGCGATCAAACGCGCCCGCCACATCGCCCTGCTTCCCTTCACTGGCGAACGTTGGAGCGACGCTATCCGCTAGGTCGTTTTTCAAAGAGAGGCATAGAATGCAAGGCTCTATGCCTCTTATTCTTTCTAATCGAGGTTTTCAATGGCTAAAGAAATCGAAACAAATACGCCTAAGCCGGTCACCAAAAAACATTTGGCCAAAATGGAAAAAGAGCAGCGCCAGAAGAAAATTCTGCTCATTGGTATCATTTCGGTCGTTGTTGTAATTGTTGGTTTGATCGTCGTTGGCGTGCTCAGCAATTCGAACGTCTTCAAGAATGGACGCACGGTTGCTAAAGTGGGTGATGAAAAGATCACAGTTGAGCAGTTTTCTCACCGCGTTGGCTATGATCGCTATCAGCTCATTAACACCTACGTTCAGTATGCCTCTTCCTACTTTGCTTCCTTCTTCCAGGACCAGCTCTTACAGGTTCAGAATGAATTGGATGATTACATCCAGTTTGGTTCCGATACCCTCGACACCATGATCGGTGAGCGCGCCCTGGTTCAAAAAGCCAAACAGATGGGCATTACCGTGACCGATGAGGAAGTTGAGACTGAGATCCAGAGCAATCTGGCTTACTATCCCAACGGCACCCCCACCCCCACCGAAGCCACCCCCACCATCACCTACTATCCGACCTCAACCCTTTCGGACCTACAGGCTACTCTCTCTGCGCACACTGCCACCCCCACCGTTCCGCCCACTGAGACCCCCGTTGTCACTGCTACCATTGACCTGACCGCTGAAGCAAATGCCCAGGCCACAAGCACTGCATTGGGCACCCCTGCTCCCACCGAAACTCCTGTGATCGCTACTGAAGCTGTCACTGAGGTTCCCACCGAGAACACCGCCCCGACCGAAACCGCCACCATCACCCCCACCGCCACTGTTTATACTGAACAGGGCTACAAGGACATGTATTCTACGATCGTGGCCAATATCTCTACCCAGGCCTCATTCTCAGAATCTGAACTGCGCGAATACGTTCGCACCGTTCTCTACGAACGCAAGATTTTCGCTGAAGTTTCCAAGAATGTAGCTCCCGAACAGGATATGGTTTGGGCACGTCACATCGTGGTTGCCACTCAGGAACAGGCTGATGAAGTTGCCGGTATCTTGAGCAAGGGCGGCGATTGGTCTGCTACCGCAGCCCAGTACTCCACCGATACCAACACCAATACCACTGATGGTAATCTTGGTTGGGTCGCCAAGGGTACTTATGGCACCGCCTTTGATGATGCCGCTTTCGCTTTGGAAATTGGCGCCACCAGTGGTGTCGTCAAGACCGACGCTGGCTATGAGATCATTCAGAGCCTCGGCCACGAAGTTCGCCAGCTCAGCGCTGATGAACTTTCTGCTGCCCAGACTGCTGCTTATCGCCAGTTTATCACCGATGCCAAAACCGAATTCGGTTTCAAAAAGTATGACTTGTGGGCTTCCGTGGTTCCTTCCACGCCTGAGATCCCCTCTAACTATCGTATCGATGCCTCTACTGGTACGATCGGTCAATAGTTAGTCCCGCACACAAAAAGAAAGAGCAGTTCATTTTTTTGAACTGCTCTTTTCATATTACTTGACCATGTCTTCGTTCACTTCATCCAGCCGCAAACTGATGACCTGACTGGCCGAGTCTCTACCCATGGTGACCCCGTAGATCACATCGGCCACCTGCACCGTATTACGATTATGAGTAATAACGATGAACTGGGTATGGTCGCTCAATTCTTTGAGCAGCTCGGTAAAGCGGCCTACGTTGGCTTCGTCCAGGGCGGCATCTACTTCATCTAAGATGCAGAATGGCGTGGGAGCCACCTTCAGTAACGAGAAGATCAGGGCCACGGCCGTGAGGGATCTTTCGCCACCGGAGAGCAGAGAAAGCCCCTGCTCGCGTCGGCCAGGCAGCTTGGCTTCAATATCGATGCCGGTTTCAGTGGGATGCTCTTCATCGGTCAGGATCAATTTGGCAGACCCGCCACCAAACAACCGCGTGAACATCTGCTTGAATTCGGCTGCTACTGCGTTGAACGTCTTCTTGAACTCTCGCCGCATCAACTCATCCAGCTCGCTGATGATCTGACGCAGGTCTTCATCTGCCTTGGTCAGATCTGCCACCTGACCGGTGAGGTACTCGTAACGCTCTTTGACCTCATGATACTCTTTTTGCGCTTCCGGGTTGATGGCGCCCATGCGGCGCAGCATGGCCTTCTGGCGGTTGATGGAATCTTCCAACTCGTTAGGGATCTCTTTAAGCATAGGTAGGACCCCCACCCCTTCCAACGGCAAGGGGGTCGGGCCGGAGACATCATCGTTGTATTCCAATTTGACCAGACCAAAATCTTCTTCAATGCGACGGCGCAGATTGTCCATGCTTTCACGGCTGCGCGTCAGCTCCAATTGGGCCTGGGTGTAATAACGTTCTGCGGTCGATTGCGTCTGTTGTAAGGCGGTGTAATTATCTTGCAGTTTTGCGTATTCACTTTCCACCCGGATCAACTCTGCTTCGGCCGGATCGATGAGCTTTTGGATTTCTTCGATCTTCCCGTTTTGAGTGGCTTCCATCTGGTGATTGCTCACCTTTTCGGTTTCGATCTCGCCCAATTGATCTTTTAGGCGTTTGATTCGGTCCCGCAATGAGGCTTGTTGTTGTTTGTTTGTGCTGACAATCTGCAGATATTCGGCATAGCGGCGCTCTGCATCACGCACGGCACGGGTGCTCACTGCCAGGGTGGTATTCCAATGCACCACCTGAGCCTGATATTCATCGGTGGCTTTGGTGTGCAGCAGGCCGTTCAGATCACGCAGTTTGGTGTTGGCTGAGGTAATAATCTCTTGCAGGTCACTGATCTGTTTTTCGGTGGCAGCCAGTTCGGTCCGGGTCTTGTTGATCTGGTCGTTGGCAGTGGTTAACTGGTTCTTTTGCCAATCCAGTTTCTGTTTGCGTTGTTCCAGCGCCAGACTCTTGCTTTGATATTCGCTGTTGAAGGTGCTCACCTGGGTGCGGCACAGTCGTACATCCATTTCCAACTTACGCTGTTTTTCTTCAGCGTCTTTGATCTTTTTCTCAAGGGTGCTGGTTTCGCTGTCAAAATCGTTCAGCTCATCTTCGAGTGAATCGACTTTGTCCTGCAATTCTTTGCGCTGACGTGGCCGACCTACCAGGTTGGCGCGTCCATCCTGCCCTGCGATGATGAGGCCTGAGCCAAAGAACACCTCGCCTTTGAGGGTGACGGCTCGCATGGTGTCTGGAAGGGTCTGGCTCACCCGCCGTGCAGCTTGACGGTCTTTCACCACCACCACCTGGCCTAATAGCAAATCAATGGCTTTGCGGATGGCGCCGTCGCACTTTACCAGATCAGCGGCAACACCGATCACATCTGCGTCACTGATGGCTTTACTTTTAGCGCTGGCCTTTGCCCAGGCTTCAGGGATGAGCACAGCCCGGCCCTTTTCGTCTTTATCCAGGAATTCCAGCGCGGTCTCAGGGTCTGTGGCGGCATCCAACAAGATGCCGTCCAAATTCTCGCCCAACACTGAGGCGATAGCGCGTTCATACTCGGCCGGCACATCCAGCAGACTGCTGATGACCTTGTACCCACCCGCAAGGGCTCCCTGGCTAGCAGCCTGCATCAAACTCTTGGCGCCATTGGCAAAGCCGCTGAGCGCCTTCTCAGCCTGAATGATGACATCCAGTTGGGCGCGCGTACGGGCTTGCTCCGCTTCGAGCTGGTTCTTTTTGGTCTGCAACGCGGCGGCTTTTTCTTTCAATTCTCGGATCACCCGAGATTGGGCATCCAGTGCCTCTTCCATTCCGGCCAGATCGTTTTCTGTGTCGTCTTTTTTCTGCTGCGCCAGGGTCACTTCTTTTTGGGCAGCTTTTAACTCTTCATCGGCATGGGTCAGGGTGCCTTCCAGGTTCTTCTGGGTCTCCAGTACGGTTTCCAGGCGATTGTTCAACTCACGCTGATGCGCCTTGGCCTGCACCTGCTGGGTTTCAGAGTTCACCAGGGCACGACGGGCATCACGCAAATCACTTTCTACTTTGTCGCGCTCTTTTTGGCGCTCGTCCAACAATGATTGCGCGGAATTTAATTGTTTTTGGGCATCATCCAGATCGCTGCTGAGGCGATCCTTCTCTTCAAGCAATTCGGCCAGCTTTTCGGCCTGCATCTTGGCTTCTTCTTCCAGGCGGCTCAACTCGCTGTTCATGGATTGGTCCTGCTCCACCATGGAGCGGGTACGCTCATCCATCACAGCCAGGATTCGGCTGATGCGCTCACGTTCTGTGTGCATGGCAGCCGATTGCCCGTGCCACTCATCCAACTGGTTACGCAATTCACGCAGGTGGTTTCGGGAAGCCTGTACATTCTGCTCCACCTCGCTCAGATTCTGACGTGCCATCTTGGCGCGTTCTTCCTGAGCTTTAACCACTTCACGGGCATGCACCATTTCCTTCTGGGCATTGTGCCAGTGATAGCCATACCAATCTTTGAGTAAAACATTCAGATCCGCTTTGACGCGGTCATATTCTTCAGCGCGCTGTGCCTGACGTTCCAGACTGTGCAGACGCGGTTCCAATTCGCTCAATATATCCCGAACACGTTCCAGATTGCGACGAGTGGATTCCAATCGGCTGATGGATTCTTCGCGGCGACTGCGGAACAGGCCAATGCCGGCAGCTTCTTCAAAGAAGCGGCGTCGTTCTTCCGGGCGCAGTGACAGGGCTGCGTCCACGAGCCCCTGCCCGATCATGGTGTAGGTTCTTTCTGCCAAACCGGATTGGGCAAGCAGTTCAGAAATGTCTTTTAGGCGGACCTTCTGCCCGTTGAGGTAATACTCATTGGTGCCGTCGCGGTAAGCACGGCGGGCAATGGAAACTTCGCTAAAATCTATGGGCAGCCAGCCTTCGGAATTATCAAAGGTGATTGAAGCGGAGGCCATGCCGGCTCGCGGGCGCTGATCAGAGCCGGAGAAGATCATGTCTTCGGTCTTGCGGCCGCGCAGCATGCCGTAGGATTGTTCACCGAGCACCCAACGCAGGGAGTCAGAAATGTTCGATTTCCCAGAACCGTTCGGGCCAACAACAGCCGTCACATTGCCGGGAAATTCAAACAAAAATCGACTGGCAAAAGTTTTATAACCGTGAAGTTCGAGGGCTTTTAATCGTGGGATCATAAAATCTTTTACCGGTTATTCCTTGTCCAATCCGAGGATATGCAATGCTTTTTGTGCGGCGTTTTTGGTGGCAGCCTGTTTGCTGTGGCCAGACCCTCTGGCGATCACCTTGTTATTGATGTAAACATCTACTTCAAACATTTTAGAATGGTCCGGTCCAGAACTGCTGGCCGTCTGATATTGCGGCGTGGGATACCCTTGCCCCTGCGCCCATTCCTGCAAATTGCTTTTGGGGTCCTCATCCTTGTGGTTGGCGATGATATCGTCAGCCGTGTTTTCCAGGAACGGGGTGATGAATTTTAACACCCCTTCGATGCCTTTATCGATATAAATGGCGCCAACTACAGCCTCAAATGTATCGCAGAGCAATGCAGGCCGGCTTTTACCTCCTGCCTGGCTTTCGCCTTTGCCCAGCCGCATGGCGTGCCCCAGATGGATCTGACCGGCAAATTCTGCCAATTGTTCTGTGTGTACCAGAGCAGAACGCATACGGGTCAGATCGCCCTCCGGCATTTCCGGATAGCGGTCGTATAACCAGGCGCCAACAATGAAATCTAAAACAGCATCACCCAGAAACTCCAGGCGCTCATTGTCTTCTATTGCATCAGAATGTTCGGTGAGATAGGAGCGGTGCGTAAGAGCACGGCTCAAGAGCAATTCATCCCCTATGTGTAATGCCAGCCGCTTGTTTAACTCAGCGGGCGATTCATTGATAGAATCAAAATACTTATCGTTCAATTTACCCTCCCGAGAAAACTGGGGGGCGCCAACCGCCTGGTTCAAGCGGCTCGCGGTCACCATTTTCTCAAAATAAAAATTTGGACTTTGTTCCTGCCCCTGTCAGGATCAAGATGATGGGTTCCGGTAATCGAGTTGCGATTGTATTCAGTGCTGCCCAGACAAGTGCCGAAGTTGGTTCAACAAACAGACCCATTTCAGCTAATTGCCCGTAGGCGGTCAATAAGTCCTCCTCTTTGATCTGAGATATGTTGCCCTTGCTTAAGGACAACTTGCGCAAAATTGCCTCTCCCCGAACTGGATGCGAGACGCGCACACCTTCTGCTATTGTATCCGACTCCACGGGTTCTCGTAAAGTAAAAACGCGGTTTTCGTAGGCATTAAATACCGGCGCACACCCTGCCGCCTGCACTCCCATGTAATAGGGTTCTGCCTCAATGATGCCAGCTTGCCGCAAGGCCTCAAAACCGCGCATGATGCCGTAAAGCAATCCCCCATGCCCAAGCGGTGAGAGAATGCTTCCTGGGGCCTGCCAACCCAGCTCAGCGGCAATCTCGTAGACAATGCTGGCAATGCCGGTCAGCCCAAAGGGCATAAAAGCGTGGCTGGCATAAGGAATACCTGCATCCGCTTCCAACTTAACAGCCCTGGCCGCCTCCATGCGCGGACCGGAGATGCACGCCAGTTCTGCCCCGTAGAATTCGATCTGTTTGCGTTTGGGGCCAGAGGCGTTTTCAGGGATGAACACTTTGGCGCTCACACCCGCTCTGGCCGCATAAGCCGCCAAAGAAGCCCCTGCGTTCCCGGAAGAATCTTCCACCACCCGGGTCACCCCGCGTGAAGCCATAAAGCTCATCAGCACGGCACTGCCGCGATCTTTATAGGAACCGGTGGGGTTCTGGTACTCCAATTTGGCAAATACTTTTCGCCCCAGATGGGGCAGCTCTAACAAAGGCGTATTGCCCTCTCCGAGACTGATCTGCGGCGCCCCCTCAGGCAGGTTGAACATAGCGCCATACTTCCACATGCCCGTTCTGGATGGATCGATCTTTGAGGGCTCAAAAGTGGGAAATACATCCAGGTCAAATACTCCCCCGCATTCGCAAAGGTAGGGAGTGCCTGTTTCAGGGTATCGTTTGCCGCATGTGGTACAGACCGGTAATCTCATCTTCACTCCAGGCAATGTCCATTTCAGATATTATACAATTACAAACTTTGAATCTACGCTATAATTAGCGCCGTGGACTTTCAGATCGCCAGTCACCAATCCGAAGGATATCAGATCAGCACCGAGGTTTACTCCGGGCCGCTGGATTTGTTGTTGCAGCTCATCGAGAAAGCCGAGTTGGACATCACCAAACTGGCCCTGGCCCAGGTGACCGATCAGTACCTTGGCTACCTGCACGATCTGCAAGAACAAAACGCGGCGGAAGTATCTGCATTTCTGGTCATCGCTGCTCGCTTGCTGCAGATAAAATCTGCCGCTCTGCTGCCCCGCCCTGTTTCTGCTGGCCAGCCGCTGGAAGAAGACCCCGGCGAAGCGTTGGCTCTGCAGTTGCTCCTCTACAAACGCTTCAAAGAGCTTTCTCACTTCCTGGAGCAGCGTGAGATTGATGGACTGCGTACTTATCTGCGTTTGGATTCCACTCCACGCGTTCAGATCCCCACCAAACTGGACATCAGTGAGCTCACACTGGAAGAGCTTGTCAGCGCCGCCAGAGATATTTTTGGGGGCCAGGGCGCATTACCTCCACTCAGCCAGGTGGTATCTATTCCGCGCATCACCATTCGTCAAAAGATCAATGCCATTGTGGAGCACCTGCGCACCACAGGATCTGTCTCTTTCTTCAAGCTCATTCAATCCCGCGGCAATCGCCTGGAGATTGTGGTCACCTTTTTGGCCATGCTCGAGCTCATCAAACGGCATATTGTGGCCGCCGATCAAAACACCCTCTTCGGGGAGATCGAACTCCAGTCAGAGGGTGAATGGGGCAATGTCGAAGACCAGGAACTGGAATTCGAGTAGTTTTTCCTACTTTTCTTCTTCAACGAACAGATCATAGGGCAAGCGATTGCCCACCCAGACCGCCATCAGGCTGATGTTGTCTTCCGATTCAGCAAGCGTGGCGTTCTTTTCTTGTAATGCCTTGGCGAGGACCTCAAAAGTGTCTTCTTTGGGCCAATGAATGAGGAAACCGGGCAATTTGCTGCGATCCAAATCCAATGGCTGCAGGTCTTCCCAGGTTTTGGCAGTGAGGATCTCAAACATTTCTTTAGCCAGTTCAGGATGCAAGGCTTTCCAACTCTCAAGGACCAGTCCGGCAAATTCAGGTGAACCCTGGAAAAGTTGTACGCTCGATTTTGCTTTGCGTCCAGCCGGCGCCAGGTTGCCATTGCGGAACCCCTGAATGCTGACAAAGCGGCTCACCAGCTTGCCGATGCTGCTTTTCTTGTCGGCGGGGAGGCTTTCCATTTTGTTAAACACTTCCATCAGCACCTGTAAACGGTAATCATCACGCATGAACTCATTGATGGCATTGAAAGGTAAATATTTGATCTCGTCGGGCATAATTAATCCTTTTTGGTTACAGAATCACTTAATTCATCGAGAAGAGCAACTTCCTCCTCGGTTAACTTCCAACCGGTGGAACCTACATTTTGTTCGATCTGGCCGGCATTCTTGGCGCCAGGAATGGGTAGTGCCCCCTTGCAGATGACCCAGTTGATGGCAACCTGTGCGGCTGTTTTACCGTCATGGTTGAGGCCGATCTTCTTGATGGCGCGGATCAGCGGTTGAATGCGGGTGAGGAATTCTTTGTTGTACTGCACCCCTCTCACGCCACTGGGCGGATTTTCTGGTCCATATTTACCAGAGAGAATGCCCATGGCAAGAGGACTATACGCAATGATCTTGATGCCTGCCTCTTTGCAGTGTTCCATCAAACCGTTCTTTTCAATGCGCCGTTCCAGCAGATGATACTCCAACTGATTGGCAGCCAGCGGGATGCCGCGTGCTTGCAACACCTTTTCAGTTTCCAGGGTCTGGTTCAGATCATAATTGGAAACGCCCACAGCTTCGATTAGACCTGCATCGTAGACCTCCGCCATCTGGTTGATCCATGTTTTAATCGGCAGCAGCCCAATGGGCATGTGCATCTGGTACAACTGTACTTTGGGCAGGTCCAGACGTGCTAGGCTGGCTTTGAGCGCCTTTGGCAGCGCGGATGGGCTCAAACGCCACGGATAAGGCATGAACTTGGTGGCTAACACCACCGGAACGGGACAATTCTTGAGCAATCTGCCTAAGAACTGTTCAGAGCGTCCCTGCCCGTAAATTTCGGCTGTGTCAAAGAAACGGATCCCGTTATCGATCGAGATCTGGAATGTTTCTTCAATATCCTGATCGGAATATCCCTGACCGAAATTCCATACCAGACGGTCTCCCCAGGCCCAGGTTCCGATACCGAGTTCTACATCTTTAAAGATCTTGTTTTCTTCCACCGTCTTGGCCTCATTTTATCAATTTTTGAATTGGCCTAAATTATACAATCATTTCAACATTTTTACCGACCGCATGAGGGGGATAAGATATAATAATTGAACATCAAAACCAGGGTGAGCCAGACTTTATGACCGAAGATGTAACCCCCATTCGACAACAATATCTGGATATCAAGAAAAAGTATCCTGATACCATTCTTTTCTTCCGTCTCGGAGATTTTTACGAGACCTTCGACCAGGATGCTGAAACCGCGTCTCGAGAGCTGGATATTGTGCTCACTTCACGCGGCGTATCCAAAGGCACACGCATCCCCATGGCCGGCATCCCCTACCACGCAGTGGAAAATTACCTTTCGCGCCTGATCGAACGCGGCTACCACGTGGCTATCTGTGAACAGATCGGCGACCAGCCCAGTAAGGGGCTTTTCCCGCGTGAGGTGGTACGCGTGGTCACCCCGGGTACTGTGGTGGAAACCACCCTGCTAAAAAATGACCGCAATAATTATCTGGTGGCTGTCAGCCACCTGGACAACCGTGTTTCTGTTGCCTATGTGGACATCACCACCGGTGAGTTCTTTACCACGGAATTTGAGAGCGGCGAAAATCTGGTGGACCTGCGCACAGAGCTGATGCGCCTGAACCCGGCTGAGGTGCTCTGCCCTGAATCCATGCAGCTCCAGTCTGCCTATACTGGCCATGTGACCCGCCTTCCAGATTGGCGCTTTGAGACCGGGCGCTGCCGCGAAACCCTGCTGCGTCAATTTGGGGTGCAGACTTTGGATGGCTACGGCCTGCAAGGGTTGCCGCTTGCCACCCAGGCTGCCGGTGTCATTTTGCAGTACATCAAAGACACGCAGCCGGCTGCCCTCTCCCTGCTGGACCATATTGCTACTTATTCCATCAGCGAATTCATGACGCTGGATGCCTCCACTCGCCGTAACCTGGAATTGACGGAGACCATCCGCAGAGGCGAGACCAATGGCTCACTGCTCTCAATTTTGGACCGCACCGTCACCCCCATGGGGCACAGGCTCATCCGCCAGTGGGTCAGCAAACCTCTCCTGGATATTCAAGCCATCAACGCCCGCCAGGACATTGTGGCGTATTTTCTGCAAGAAGGACTGGTGCGCGCTGAACTGCGCTCGGCTATGAGGTCGCTTGGCGACCTGGAACGCATCACCAACCGTATCTCCTCCGGCATTGCCAACCCACGCGATCTGGTCGCCCTGCGTGAGAACTTGCTGCGTCTGCCAGAAGTGAAACAAAGCCTCAAAGTGGATGTGGCCGTGCTGCAGCCGCTGTTGGCACGCTTCAACCTGTGCCCGGCCGTGCTGGAACTGGTGAGCCGCGCCGTCGCTGATGAACCTCCGGCCACCCTGGCCAACACCGGCATCATCCGTGCCGGCTATTCCACTGAACTGGACAACATTATTGAAATGAGTCGTCACGCCCGCGAATGGATCTCCAACCTGGAGAATGTGGAGCGGGAACGCACCGGTATCAAGAACCTAAAAGTAGGCTATAACAAGGTTTTTGGCTATTATATTGAGATCACCAACAGCAATACCGACCAGGCGCCCCAGGAGTACATCCGCAAGCAGACCCTTGTTAATGCTGAGCGCTACATCACCCCTGAGATGAAGGAATATGAGTCTCTGGTGCTGAACGCCGAAGAGCGCATCCATGAGATTGAGCTGCGTCTCTTCAAGGACCTGTGCAAAGAGATCACCCAGTCCAGCAAGGACTTACTGGAAACCGCCCGCGCTCTGGGCGAATTAGATGTCTACCTCTCCTTTGCTGAAGTGGCTGCTCTGGCTGGTTACACGCGCCCTGAGATTACTGAAGACCCCGTACTTGAAATCCATGACGGCCGCCATCCGGTGGTAGAAACCACTCTGCACGGCGAACGTTTTGTCCCCAATGACACTACTTTTGAAGAGGGTGAGGTCGTACGCCTCATCACCGGCCCCAATATGAGCGGCAAATCCACCTTCTTGCGTCAGGTAGCCCTCATTGTGTTGATGGCGCAGATGGGCAGTTTTGTGCCCGCAGGGCAATCGCGCATCGGCCTGGTGGACCGCATTTTCACCCGCATCGGCGCTCAGGATGAGATCCACGCCGGCCAATCCACCTTTATGGTGGAGATGATCGAGACGGCCAACATCCTCAACCATGCCACTCCACGCTCACTGCTGATCCTGGATGAGATCGGCCGCGGCACTTCCACCTATGACGGGCTTTCTATTGCCTGGGCAGTGGTGGAATATATTCACAACCATCCCGGCCTCAAAGCCCGCACCCTGTTTGCCACCCATTACCACGAGCTGACCCAACTCAGCGCGCTGCTGCCGGGTGTGCGCAATTACAACGTGGCAGTTACCGAGGTGGACAACCAGGTGGTCTTCTTGCATCACATCGTACCGGGCGGCACCGACCGCTCTTATGGCATCCACGTGGCTCAGTTGGCCGGCATCCCGCGCACGGTCATTCTGCGCGCCAGCGAGATCCTCAAGCAACTTGAAGCCACTTCTGGTTACGCGGTGCAAGACAGCCCCGTCAGCGTGCAGCAGATGGCGCTCTTCCCTGAAACAAATCCGTTGTTGGACGAGTTGAAGGAACTAGACCTCAACACCCTCCCCCCCTTGCAGGCGCTCAACCTGCTGTATGAATGGCAGCAGAAATATCGCACCCAAAAATAAAGCCCGGTTGCCCGGGCTTTTCTTTACTCTTTGATCTTGCCTGCACTGATGGTTAGCAGCAGGCCGAGGATGAAGACCCCCAGCGCGACCAAAAGCGCCACCAGGCTGGTCTTCTGCAAAATACCATAACTGATGCGCACGACCAGACCACTCATTACGCCGCTCAAATGGGTGATGAGTGGGAATGAACTAAGCGAGAACAGGCTGAGATACGCCAGAGCAGCACACCCCAGGCCAACGATGCCCGTCAGGATCATGGGGACGCCCAGACTGGTGAACATTACTTTTCTAGAACGCAGCGTGAAAAGAACGATGAGCAACACCAATCCTAAAGCCGCCCAAATTGAATATTCCAACAACCGTTTGACCAGATAGTAGGTACGGTATTGTGGGCCGCTGACAAATTGGTTGATCTGGGTCTGGACAGCCTCGCCGCCCACGGTGATGCTATCGGGGATGGAATTTGCCAGCCCACCTACCGTACTGCCAAGCATGGAACGCACAATCGAAAGAAGCGGTTCGTCCGGTTTGCACATGGGGATGGAAATATCGCTCAAGTTGCCCTGCAACGCAGAAGCCATCAGGTTGGTCAACTGGTCCGCCGTGCAGTCTGGCAGAGAATCCAAAACCGAATTGAGGGCCGTCTGGCTCGCCTCACTGGTCAAGTTCGCCTTGACAGGGGTCAAGTCAAATTGCAGATTCAAAATGTAGGTATCCAGATTGATGAAGGCTTCTGCCGCATCCACAACCTCACTTGTTTGCGCCTGCAAATAGTCTTGCGGCATCACAGAGGCAATCCACTGGTTCAGTTGTTCAGTGGGAATTTGAGAGAGAATTTTTAGCGTTGAGTCTTCTGACCCAGAAACGGATTCCAGCAGGGTTCCCGTCACCACCTGTGGTAAGGTTTCATAGACCTTCTGCTCCGCCATCACATTTTTGATAAAGTTGGCCGAGAACACTGTTTGAGAAAGCGTCACCTGTAAAAAAGCCGCGATCAAGACGATCGTAAGCAGAATAGACAGAATTACCGCAATAAACCTGGCAAAACCGGAGATCGTTCTTTTTTGCATGTTCCCTCCCTGGTTAAAGTTGACCCAACAACAGACCGCACTCTTTGTTCAACTCCAGCGTGATCTCCCCATTTTCAATGGTATAGATCTCGCCTTTGAACAGATTCTTTAATTGGTTCACGCCTTCAGGCAGAACGTTGGCAAGGTCAACGGTGACGGTCACCGCCTGATTGGTGGGGTTCATCACCAGGCAGGCAAAATCATGCCCATCTTTGCGGCTGAAGGCAAACAATGTGTTATTGGAGACTGGTAGGATCTTAAAGTCACCCCTGCGCAAAGCATTTTTGCTCTGGCGGATGCGGATGAGATTCTTGGTCCACTGACGTAGTTCCATATTCCAGGATGATTCATCCCACGGGAAGGTGTGGCGGCAATCCGGGTCACGGCCGCCTTCCACACCCACCTCATCGCCGTAATAGATGGAGGGAGCGCCCGGGTAAGCAAACAAGAACAGAGAAGCCATTTTGGTCTTCTGCAGGTCTTTGTTCAACACGGTGTAAATGCGTTCTGTGTCATGTGAACCCAGGCAGTTGAACATGGCGTAGGAATTCTCAGCGGGATAGCGTTCAAATTGATCGCGTACTTTGGTGATGAAACCCGAGGCGTTCTCTTTACCGGTTAAAAGGTCAATTACCAGAGTACGAATGGGATAGTTCATGAGGCCATCAAAGTGGCTATCACCCACCCAACGGGCATCGCCATCCCAGATCTCACCCAGAATGTAGGCATCTGAATAGGTGTTCTTGACAATGTCGCGGAATTCTTTCCAGAAGCCGTCGTCATCGATCTCGTTTGGCACATCCAAACGCCAACCATCAATGCCCTGCTCCAACCAGTATCGTGCCACCCTGAAGAGGTACTCACGCACTCGTGGATTGGTGGTGTTGAACTTGGGTAGGCTCTTGTACTTCCACCAGCCGGCGAAGGTGGTGGCATCACCCGGAGAATAGGCATCCACCGGGAAGTGCTTGACGTGGAACCAGTCCACGTATGGAGAATTAGCCTGGTTTTCCAGAATATCTGAAAAGGCGAAAAAGCCGCGCCCACAGTGATTGAACACCCCGTCCAGGATCACGCGGATCTGGTTGCGGTGGGCCACATCCAGCATAGTATGAAAATCTTGCATGGATCCCAACTTGGGATCGATCTGAAAGTAATCCACCGTATTGTAGCGGTGGGTGGAGGGTGAAAGAAAAATGGGGTTGAAGTAAATGGCATTGATGCCCAGATCGAGCAGATAATACATTCGGTCGATCACCCCGCGCAGATCGCCGCCTTGAAAACCGGTGATGGTTGGTTTGGCATTCCAGGGTAACAGGTTGGGTGGATCGTTCTTCACATCACCGTTACAGAACCTGTCCGGGAAGATCTGATAAAAAACACTGTCTTTCACCCAGGCAGGCACGGTCATAATTGTTCCTCGATTAATCGGATCAGTTGTTCAGGTTGGTCGTTGAAATCTTCCTTTTTATACTCACCGCTGGCCAATTTTTCCAGGGTAGAGGTCAAGACGCTGTTAACCGGTGTTGCAATGCCGAATTTCTGGCCAAGACGCACTACGGCACCATTGAGAAAGGTCACCTCAGAACGTTTTTGACCCAGATAAAGGTCAATATGGAAGGAAGGCATCTTTTGGCCACGGCCTTTGCCCATGCCTTTGGCAGCAATGGGCCGGCTGATGAAAGCCGGGAAACGATCCATCAATTCGATCAATAATGCGATGGGCGTGCCCGGCAGGTTCACCAAATGGATGCCCTGCGCCTTCATCACCGCCAGAGTCTCACGCACTTGCGCCACTTCAATGGCATAGATACGCGGATCAGAGAAAATGCGGGCAGGCGTCCAGTTGAGGATGGCCGAGGTGGCATTGCCCAACAGATTGGAGAGCATCTTGGACCATTTGAGGTCCGCCCGTTTGGCGTAACCTTTGGCATTCAATCCGGCGGCTGTAAAAGCCGCGATCAGTTTTTCAGAGAGCGCATGCCCGCTTTCAATGCCGATGCCGCGCATCTTTTCTACACGTACATCGCCAGGGCCGTTCTTGCCTACAGCGGTGCCGATTGAGGCACCAATGACACGCTCCTTGCCCAACACGGAGGTAATGAGGTCTTCATTTTCAACGCCATTTTGCAGGCATAACATCGGAGGGAATTTGGCAGCCAGAGGACGGATCTCCTCTAGCACACTCTGGGTATCGAACGATTTGACGGCGATGAGCGCCACATCATATTTGGCCGATTGCAGTGCCTCAGCCAGAGAGCTGTACAGGGTCACTTCTTTTACCTGTAAGAGGCCGGCAGGGGTCTGGATCTTCAAGCCTTTGTTCTTGAGCACATCAATGGTTTCAGGTCGTTCGGTAAAGGCCACGTCATAACCTGCAGCGGCCAGGCTGCCGCCAATGTAAGTGCCAATGGCCCCCATGCCGATGCACAGTACGTGTAAGGGTGATTCAGTCAAATGATCCTCAATTCTGCCAATCGGATGCGCCGTTCAAGAAATCTTTACCGCTCATCCATTTTTTCCCGGCGGGTTGCACTTCCAGAAGCACCAACGCTCCTTCTGCCGTGAGGACTGCCGGGTTGCCATGGACCAGAACCCGTTTACCGGGTTGAGTGGCGCCAACCGCAGCCACCTCAGCTTTACGAACCTTCAAGGTCTGCTCTTTCCAGGTGGTATAAGCGCCAGGCCAGTCGTTATATGCTCGGATCTTGCGTTCAAGTGCGGCGGCTGGCTGATCCCAACTGAGCAGTCCGTCTTCTTTTTTGATCATCGAAACATAGGTGGCTTTAGAGTCATTTTGCAGTTGTGCAGTAAGCTGCCCTTCAAAAATCTGCGGCAGCACTTTTAGCAGTGTTTCGCGTCCCAGCGCAGATAACCGCTGGCTGAGGGTATCGGCGGTGTCATTTTGCAGGATGTCCATCTTTTCCTGGTAAAAAACAGGGCCGGTATCAATGCCTGCGTCCATGCGCATGATGGATACCCCGGTGTAAGCGTCGCCGTTCAAAATGGCCGCCTGGATGGGAGCAGCGCCACGCCAACGCGGCAAGTAGGAAGCATGCACGTTGATACAGCCGTACTGCGGCAGGTCAAGCACGTTCTGGCGCAAGATCTGCCCAAAAGCAGCCACCACAATGGCATCGGGTTTCCAGGCAGCGAGTTGCTCAAAGGCTTCCGGCACGCGCAGCTTGAGCGGTTGCAGGATCGGCAGCTGTAATTGTTGGGCTAGCACTTTCACCGGCGGAGCCGTCATCACCTTGCCACGTCCGGAGGGACGATCTGGCTGTGTGACCACACCCACCACGTCATATTGTTCTGCTAGCCCGGCCAGGATAGGCACAGCAAATTCGGGGGAACCCATAAAAACGATTCGCTTATTCATCAAAGGGATTTTAACATAAGCAGGGAAAAATAACAGCATGAGTCAGAATAAAAATGGTAGCAATTGTTACCATCATATAGTCTTGGTCAGCCGAGTAATATTCGAGGATTCCCGGTAATGCTTGGATGCGCGTTTTATCGGCAGTGCACCTCCTCGCAATTACGGGATACATCATGATTACCCCGTTTCGCGAGTTTCGGAAGGACAATCTATTCAGAAGGGTTCAAATTTTTCAATATCCATTACAATAAATACTGTGAACAAATGGGAACAAGCCATTTTTGAAATTGAGAAAGCCTTCTCTGCCAGAAGCAACGGCAACGAAGGCATGGCCAGGGTATGCGCCCGCCGCGCTGCCAATTTTGCCATCCAGGCTTTTTTAGCAGACCAGCAAGTAGATATCCAATCGCAGAACGTTATCCAACTGCTGAATGATGAGCGCGTCCGCCGCCTGGTCAGCCCGCAGATGGTATTGATCTTTGACCATTTGCTCATGAAGGTGGATGCTAATTATCAATTCGACCCCTCAATAGACCTGCTGGCCGAGACCCGGGCACTCATCCAGGGGCTGCAAGGACAAACCGCTTCATAGGAGCAAGTATGGCAGAGACAAAGATCAAACTTTATGGCACCACTTGGTGCGGCGATACGCGTCGCGCCAGGCAATTCTTTGAGATGAATAATATCGATTACGAATGGATCGATATTGACCAAGACGAAGCCGCTGCAGAATATGTAAGAAGCGTTGCCAATGGGTATCGCAGCGTACCCACTATCCTCTTCCCGGATGGCACCATTTTGGTGGAACCTTCTACCTACGACTTAAAAGAAAAGACAAAGGTTGCATAACCTTTGTCTTTTTAGATTTTTGTTACTTACGCAGTCGGCTAACCAGCCAGACCAGTAATGCACCTGTGGCTAACCCCAGGCCGATGATCATTAATTCTGAATGGCCGGAAGAATGGCGCTCCATCACAGTGGTGGTGCCCTGAGCCAATTTATGTTTCAAAGAATCGATGAAGGCCGGGTCAGGACGAACCGGTGTGAGTGAATCCGATAAGCGCTGCTCGAGATTCAAAAAACTCTTGGTAGAATTTGGGTCTTGAATAAATTCCATAGTGCTTTTCCGACAGCCTATTCCCTCTCTTGAAATCCGATCTTATCCATTTCAACACGTAATGCGATCAGCGCACGGTGATACAAACTCTTTATAGCGCCTTCGCTTTTTCCCATAATATTTGCGATCTCGGCATTTGAAAAATCTTCCACAAACTTCAAGATCAACAATTGTTGCCGATCCGGAGAGAGGCGGCGAATGCCTTGCAGCAGTTGCTCCACTTCCTGGGTCTTTTCCATGGCCCGCTCAGGATGATCGGCCTTGACTGGCAGCTCGATCTGGTCCTCCAGAGGCACTTCTTTGCGCCTGTGGGTGTCTCTGTGCCAATTGGCAATGAGATTATGGGCAATACGATACAACCAGGCTGAAAAGGGAACTCCCTTTTCTACATAGGTGTTGATGTGCCCGAACGCTCTGTAAAACACCCTGGAGGTAATGTCTTCGGCATCTGCATCTGAACCAATACGGTAATAGATGTAGTTGTAAATGCGGGTAACATTACGCTCATACAAAAAGCTGAATGCTTCAGAATCGCCAGCACAGGCTCTTGCAACAGCGTTCTCATCCGTGATCTCTTGCAATGGGCTTTCCTTGAGCGGACTCATATAAGAAAACACCTGATTTCAAAGATAGATATGCTCAATTTCACCTGTTTTTATTTTACATCCAGCGCAGCTTTTACGGCTGAATAGGCATTCAGGATACCATACCCGGCTGCATCATTGGGAGTGCTTGTATCGGTCACGCAATCTGGCATTGTACCGGTATAGGGTTTGGCAGTCTCTTCCAGGATCTGCTGGGTCAACTCCACATTGCCGATGAGGGCGGGGTTGGCCGACCACATCAGCGCCACCACTCCGCTTACGTGCGGGGCAGAAAACGAGGTGCCATCGGCACGGGTGTAAGTGTTATTGGGGAAAGCAGAAACCACCTGCTCGCCAGGAGCCAGTAAATTAGGCTTTACGCGGCCGCTGCCATCTACAATGACCGGTCCCAGGCTGCTGAACGCTGAAAGCTCACCCTGCTCATTGATGGATCCCGCCGTAAAGACTTCTGAATAAATGGCCAGCGGATCACTGACCGTGCTGCAGCCGTAATAGCCATTGTTGCCAGCCGCCACAGAAAGGAAGATGCCGGCTTTTTCAAGGGCAGTGGCAGCAGATTCATAGGTTGCGCTATCGCAGCCTTCTGCCACCGGGCAGCCCCAGGAGTTGTTGATGATCATGGCACCCTTGGCAGGGTCACCGTCTTTGAAGGAGTCCCCATCTTGCGGATACGGCGCCAGTAGAAACTGCATGCAGTTCAAATAGACGGCAGGGTTGCCCAGATTCCTGGCCAGGTTCACGCATCCGATCCACTGAGCGTCCGGTGCTATGCCGATGTTCTTGCCAGTGATAAGAGCCAGTGTGGCCGTCCCGTGACCGCCTGCATCTACGGGGAAGGGAGTGCTGTTCCAGGGGTCCAGCCAGTTGTAATCATCCATGCCATCCATGCCGCGGTAAGAACTGGCCAACTCCACATGGCGGCCATCTACACCAGAATCCGCCTGGCCGATCAGGATGCCTTTGCCAGTAATACCCAGCTCACTGCGTACTTTGTCTACACCGATCATGGAAAGGTTCCAGCTTGGTTCACTTGGGGCATCTACCTGATCTGAATTCTCTAATTGAGCCGGCTGAGGCAACGGGCGTAATTGCGGGCTTTCCAAAATGCGTGCTACATCACTGCGATTGCGTAATTGCATGCGGTAATAAGCGTTGGCTTTCACTTCCAACCCGTTCACCAAATAATAAGGGGTGTAACTGATATGCCACGCATCCAACTTGGCACGAATATCTTTTTGGGAGGTCTCTGCTTCCTGTACCAGGGTGGAATACACTTCTGCCCGCTTATCACCAATTGAAAGTGAGGGATCCACAAGCGAAAGATCCGCCTGGTCTTTCATCACCACGAAAACCTTCTCACCATAGAAACCAGGTTGACCAAAAGTAAAGTAGACTGCGCTCAAGCCTGCGAGTACCAAAAGAGGTAAAAGTAAATTGACTTTTTTCGGCAAGCGCAATTTACCGATCAGCTTAAAGTTGACGGCCAACAAGATCATTACCAGCATTGAAACGCTGAAGGAGAACCAGGCTGCTTTGGTTGCCCAGGTGAGGGTTTATCCAGCACCGCTTGAAATGACCAGGGCCAACTCATCGGCATCAAACCAAAGTAACGGACCTATCAGAGCAAAAGCAGCGATCAACCCCACCGAAAGGCGGCCGTGGTCTTTTGTGCCGCGGGTAGCAATGGCAATCAGCGCCATTACCCAACCGGTGACCGGCAGGACAATGATCAACAACGGTTGTGAACCATTCTGCGCCAGTGAGGTCAGTAATATGATCAAGAATAAAGCAGCAACAAAACCGTCGATCAAGAAATCAACAGGGTGCAGTTCGCGCTCCTCGCTTTGAGTGCGGTCGAACAAGAAAGGAAAGAGGAAGAGCACGGTCATAAATCCGAATTCGAGACCCATCACCAGGTAGAGCAAGGTGTCATCCAATGAGCCAAGCGCCCCCCACAGGATCCAGGGCAGCATCAAACCGCCGGCGACCAGAGCAATGAGGCCAAATACGGAGGAGCGTTTCTTTTTTGGGTCGTCCACCTGCGCTTCCATCTTGCGTGAGCGGATGAGGAAGATGACCGAGGTATAGATGAACATCAACAAGATCAACAAGACTGTGGTCTCCTGCTGATAAGTGATCCACATCTTTTTCACAGGTGTGGCCAGCAACGCAAACCCCGCTGCGAATGCCCACACCTGGGCAGCGATCTTGAGGCGGGGATTTTTGGCAACAAAATAAGTGATCAGCAGCGTGATCAGGATCAAACCAGAAGTGATACCATGGGTCACCCAACGGAAATCAGGCAACGTGGTGCTGCTCTCAAACAGGCTTTGTTCCATCGTCCAGTTCAAGAAAATATCAACACCGGCCAAGAGGACTACCCATAAAGAAATTGCCACAAAAGCAAAGATCGTGCCACAGCCGCTTCGCTTTTCTTTTGCTGTCAAATTTGGTTGAGTGTTTTGGGTCATGTTGTTTCACTTTCAGTTGTAAGAATTGGACCTAAATATCAGGGCCGTCGTTTTTTGATTTGCAACCAGTTCTTTGAACTCTTTTTTGAAGTCAACCTTAACTTATTCAATCTATCACTTGAAGTTTTTAGCTCTTTTGCATACACTTAAATTGAAAGGCAATTTGATTATAAGGTACAAATAATTGTCTTGTAAACCAATCGTCGTACCAAGGAGAGATTATGCAGCAGAATGAGTTTTCCTGGAAAACCCCGGACGGTCTCAATATTTACGCCAAAGAATGGAAACCCGAAGGTCAGGTAAAAGCCTCCATTGCACTGGTTCATGGACTGGGCGAACACATTGGCCGCTACGATCATGTCGCAGAAGCATTCGCCAGGGCTGGCTTCGCTATGGTCGGTTTTGATCTGCGCGGGCATGGTCGTTCGGATGGTGTGCGCGGATATACCACTTCCAACGCAGCGGTAATGGGCGACATCAGCCAGGTTATTCAAATTGCAAAAACTCATTTTCCCGACGTTCCCACTTTTCTTTACGGTCACAGCCTGGGCGGAAACCTCGGCCTTTATTATGTGCTTACCCAAAAAGCAGATCTTAAAGGCGCCATTATCACCAGCCCCGGCCTGGCGACCGCCAAACCGGTACCAGCATCACTGATGCTCGCCAGCAAAGTTCTCTCAGTTCTAGCCCCCAAAGCCAAGATCAACAACACCCTGGATCTCAGCGGTCTTTCAAGAGATCCTTCTGTTGCTGAAAAGTATAAAGCTGACCCATTGGTCCACCCTTTCATTTCTCCGCGCCTGGCCATGGACATGTTTTCGAACGGTGATTATTGCATGCAGCACGCTGCTGAATTCCCCATACCCTTGTTGCTCATGCAGGGCACAGAAGACCGCCTGGTCAGCCCGGCCAAGACCAAAGAATTCGCCCTGGCTGCCCCGCTCAGTAAGGTTACTCATAAAGAATGGCCAGGTTTCTATCATGAGCTTCACAACGAGCCTGAAAAGGCCGATGTGATCAAGACCATGATCGACTGGCTCAATTTGGAATTGAAATAAATTCCACGTCCATTTCGCCATTCAACCGGTTAATCCTTGACCCAATTTGCAAGCGGCGATAGAATCAAACATGGTCACGTATCAAGGCTTTTTCGGCTTCTCCAGTTCTCTCATCTTTGTGGGATTATTAGGTCTGGCTCTGAGTCTCGAATGACGAAATTCTTTCAAATTTCAACCACTCAAAGGTGTTTACCCGACACCTGGAGTGGTTTTTTATTTATTTTTGCTGGATAAACTCTATTAGGAGATTCCAAAATGACCGATTTTCTTTTTCGTGGTTCGCTTTCACAGGTTGATCCTGAAGTTGACCAACTGATCAACTTTGAAGCGGATCGTCAGGTAAATAAACTGATCTTGATTCCCTCTGAGTCCTCCGCACCTGAATCGGTGCGTGAATCGTTGGGTTCGGTTTTCCAGAACCTGTACGCTGAGGGCTACCCCGATGAAGAAATGCGCACCATGTCGGAAAAAGAGATCCTCGATTACCCTGCCCGCCTGGCAAACTACCGCCGCTATGCTGACCCGCGCTACTACAAAGGGGTTGAGTATGCAGACGTCATTGAGAGCCTGGCCCGTCGCCGCTGCGCAGAAGCATTTGCCACCGACAAAGTCAACGCTGATCAGATCTTTGTAAATGTTCAGCCCCTCTCCGGTGCCCCTGCCAACAACGCAGTTTATAACGCTCTCATCGAGCCCGGCGACACGATTCTGGGCATGAACCTGCTCCACGGGGGCCATCTCTCACACGGGTCCTCGGTCAACCGCTCCGGCAAGCTCTACAAGGTTTTTCATTACAATGTGGACCCGACCACTGAAATGATCGATTACGATCAGGTGGAAGCCCTTGCCAAAGAACACATGCCCAAAGTCATCATCTGCGGCTATTCTTCTTACCCCTGGGTGCCCGATTTTGCCCGTTTCCGCGCCATCGCCGATTCGGTAGGCGCCTACCTGCTGGCAGATGTCTCCCATATTGCAGGCCTGATCGCCGCCAAAGCCATCGCCTCGCCGGTGGGGTTCGCCCACGTCATTTCGTTCACCACCCACAAGACCCTGTGTGGACCGCGCGGCGCAGTGATAATCACCACAGATGCCGCCATCGCCAAAAAGATCGATAAGGCTGTATTCCCCGGCGAACAGGGCGGACCGCACATCCATACCATCTCCGCCATGGCCACCACTTTCAAACTGGCCCAGAGCGAGCAATTTGCCAAGTTGCAGCATCAGATCATCAAGAACGCCCAGGTGTTGAGTGACCGCCTGCGCGAACGCGGCATGCGTATTCCCTTCGGCGGAACCAATACCCATCTGGCCAACCTGGACTGCAAGACCATCGTCGGGCCAGACGGCACGCCGCTCTCCGGTGATATTGCAGCGCGCATTTTAGATGTAGCAGGCATTGTGCTTAACCGCAACACCATCCCCGGCGATAAGACTGCGCTTTTCGCTTCTGGTATCCGCTTTGGCACCCCCTGGATGACCCAGCGCGGCCTGGATGAGAAAGATATGGTGGAAGTGGCCGATATCATTGCGGACCTGCTGCTTGCCACCACACCCTACACCGTTGAGACCCGCAAAGGCCCTGCCACCCGTGGCAAAGTGGACTTTGAAGTACTGCAAGACGCCCGCATCCGCGTGCGCAAACTGGTGACCAAAGCCGGCACCGATTTGAAGACCGAAAAACATGGCTATCCGCATTTCTACTATGTGGATGATAAAGCCGAAAGCAAAACCAACCGGGTCGCACTTGAGATCAGCGGCGAGCATGTGCTTCACTTCGTCACCTACGCTTTCAGCGCGGATGTTGAAGATCTGAGCAGCGGAACAACCCTCAACGCCACCCTGGTAACTCCGCTCAAAGAGATCGATGGCGTGCTGAGTGTGGTCTCCCCACAGAAATTCCTCTTCTCCATCGCGAGCGCTGATTTTGGTTTGGCCGCCACCTTCTTACGCGACCTTTCGGACGGCTACATTGCCTTTGATGGCGGGCTGCCGCGCCGCATTCCCGGCCCAATTATCATTACAGAATCCAAAGAGAAAGCAGCCGCAAAAGCTGCCGGTACTTCTGCTTCGGCTGATAAACCCTATTTCATCGGCCAAAAACCCATCTCGGCTCCTGCCCTGCCTGATTTCAAGTGGGAAGAAAAAGAACCAACCGAATTATATAAAACCCAACTCAATGAGCTGCATAAACAACTTGGCGCCAAGATGGTGCCGTTTGCTGGTTGGGAAATGCCGGTCTGGTATACCTCAGTGGTGGAAGAACACCTGGCCACCCGCGAAGCCGCCGGCCTCTTTGATGTCTCTCACATGGGCGTCTTCCAGGCAGAAGGCCCCTGGGCCAGCCTCTTCCTGGATAGTGTTTGCGGCAACGACATCGGCAGCCTGGCTGTGGGTGAGTCTTGTTACACGCATTTCCTTGACCCAGACTCCAACGTCATTGACGATACCCTGGTGTACCACCGCGATGCGGATGTTTACCTGGTGGTTGTCAATGCCTCCAATGACCTCAAAGATTGGACCTGGCTTAATGCTGTCAAAGAGGGCAAAGTACTCATTGACCGCAGCCAACCCTGGGTCAAGGCGTTTGGCCGTAAAGTGACCCTGCGCAATCTGCGCGACCCCAAAGCGGGCAAAGATATGCGCGTGGATATCGCCCTGCAGGGGCCGAAATCACGGGATATTTTACTCTCGCTGGGTGCCGATGCCAAAACGATCAAAAAGATCAAAGCCCTTAAACGCACAGAGCTTTGCGAAGCTACGGTGGGCGGGTTCGATCTGGTGGTCTCGCGCACGGGATACACCGGTGAGAAGATGGCCTTTGAGCTCTTTGTCCACCCCGATAAGGCCGTGGACCTCTGGAAAGCCATAATGGCTGCCGGAACCCCGTTTGGATTGAAACCCTGCGGTCTAGGCGCCCGCGATTCTCTGCGCACCGAAGCCGGCCTGCCCCTCTACGGGCACGAAATGGGCGGTGAGCTCAACCTGGGCGTTTCTGAAGCCGGTTTTGGCTCCTATGTGAAAGTGTACAAACCCTGGTTCATCGGCCGCGAAGCCTATTTGGCACGTGAAGCAAAACGCACCAGCGTGGTGGCTCGCTTCCGCTTCAGCGAAAAAGCCGTCCGCATGGCCCACAATAGTGACCCTGTTCTGGATGCCAAAGGCAAAGTGATCGGTCTGGTCACCAGTTGCGCCGTTGACAAAGAAGGTTTCCTCACCGGGCAGGCATCTGTTGACCTGAAGAGTGCCGTGGATGGCACACCGGTATTCATCTATCAAGGGGCGCCCAAACAGGCTGGTAAAGCCCCGGCAGAACTATCCAATGGAGATAAAGTGACATTGCCGACACCGGCATCGATCATTAGCCGTTTCCCGAAGCTTTAGGACTGCTTCAAACCCCGGAATTGGTAAGGAGAAAAGAATGCAAACAACCTGGGAACAACGTTTCGCACAACGCACACAAAAAATGAAAGGTTCGGCCGTTCGTGAACTCTTAAAATTCACCGAGCTTCCAGACGTCATCTCATTTGCAGGCGGCTTGCCTGCACCAGATGTCTTCCCGGTGGATGAGTTCAAACGAGCCTGTGATGTAGTGCTGACCAACCACGGCGCTCAGGCTTTGCAATACGGTACCACAGAAGGCTACATCCCCTTACGAGAAATGATCGCCCGCCATTCCATTCACACCGGTGTAAATGTGACGGCAGAGAATGTCCTCATCACCTCTGGGTCACAGCAGGCACTGGACCTGATCGGTAAAGTCTTCATCAACCGTGGGGACAGGATCGTGGTGGAAACTCCCACCTACCTGGGCGCCATGCAATCGTGGAATGCCTACGGAGCAGAGTACCTCCCAATCGAATGTGATGAACACGGCATGAAACCAGAAGCGCTTGAAGTTGCCCTACGTTGCAGCCCCAAGTTCATTTATTTGCTGCCCAATTTCCAGAACCCCACCGGCGTGACCCTATCTGTAGAACGTCGCGAAAAGATCGTCAATCTGGCTGACAAATACGGGGTGCCCATCATCGAAGATGACCCCTACGGCGAGCTGCGCTACGAAGGCGATCTTCTCCCCGCCGTGCATCTTTTTGATTACAAACTGCACGATCAGAGCCAGGGTTACAACAGCAACATCATCTACCTGAGCACCTTCTCTAAGATCCTGGCGCCTGGCATCCGTCTAGCCTGGGTCATCGCACCTGAAGAAGTGATCAGCAAGCTCATCACCGCCAAACAGGGCACTGACCTGCATACCTCCACCTTCAACCAGATCGTGGCCCATGAGGTCAGCCAAAACGGATTCCTGACCCGGCACATCTGCACCATTCAGGATTGCTACCGCACACGCCGGGATGCCATGCTCGATTCGCTGGAAGAGAACATGCCGGAAGGTGTTTTCTGGACCAAACCACATGGCGGCCTTTTTCTTTGGGTCACCCTGCCCCAAAAATTGAACACCACTGATTTGCTCGTGGACGCGGTCAAAGAGAAAGTGGCTTTTGTTCCTGGTACTTCCTTCTTCGCGGGCGGCGGTGGATTCAACACCATGCGTCTCAACTTCTCTTGCTGCAAACCTGAAGTGATCAACGAAGGGATCTCCCGCCTCGGCCGTCTCTTCAAAAGTCAATTGTTGAAATAGATTATTTGCCTTTGTAGTTCAAGAGCCACCTAACCGGTGGCTCTTATGTTTTAACGCTTGAAGTTCAAGGCGCGCTTAAGTAAAGAAACGGGTTTGCCTGTTCGTTTACCCTCAGCGAAATAGTAGCTGCCAACGACAAAAACACCTGCCACAAACTGCAATAACACGCCTTCCCAGGTGGCATAAGTACCCAGCCAGGTGCCCGACCAAAACGGCAGAACAATACTGCCAATGGGCGAGGTGGGCAGCCATCCGACGACCTGTAAGACATGGACCGTCTTGCCGATCATGATGAGCAGCACGGCGCCGATCATCATACCGGTGATGACCAGCATCTGCATATAAGGCAAATGCGCCTGCAGTTTGAACGTGACGAGACCGATGAGCAAGGTGGCTGCCAACCCTACCCCGATGCCCAGCAACACCAGTTGGGTGTTGCCTTCCAACACCAGCGCTTGCAAAAAGAGCACCACCTCAAAGCCTTCACGGTAGACGCTGGTAAAACCGAGTGAGATGAGCCCCAGGGTGATGCCTGCCTCAGCGGAGAGCAGACTTCGTTTTTTGGCATGAAAGCCAGCCAGGTGATCTGACCAATAGGTTTTATGGAAGAACCAGTTGGTTATCAACAACAACACCCCCACTGCAATGATTGAGACCACCGCCTCCAACCTTTCTCCATACCTTGCCAGCGAGGACAAAATGGAGCGAGCCAGAAACCAGGTCAGCACCGTTGCCAGCAGTGCCAATACGGTCCCCACCCACATGGGCCGTCGGTAACGGGCACTTTCAGCCCCTTTGAAGCTGGCCAATAAGGATGCAAGAATGAGAATCGCTTCCAATCCCTCCCGAAAGACGATGATGCCAGCATTGGTGACCACAGCCGCCGGAGCGCTCTGCTCTTCCAACAAGGGTTGCACCGTTTTCAGCTCAGCGCTGAGGGCCTGCCGGCTGGCCTTGATCTCTGTCAGCGGCGCCTGCTGGGCGATCAGATACGCCAGCCCTTTGTTCTCCCCCTGGCCATTCCAGAAAAGATCCTCGATGACGATCTTCGCCTGCGGCGCCACCACGCTCAGCTTGGCCTCAGGCCCGCTTTCCAGCACGGCGTATGCCTCCAACCGCGCGGATTCTGCCAGCTCGTATTCGCCGCTGCGTGTGGCCGTTTCCATTTGGTTCAGCATGGAATCGATGACATCAAAATCACCGCTGCTGCTGGCCTGCAGCCATTCGGCGGGCATTATGGCATTTAGTTGTGATTGCAGAGAATCGGCCACCTTTTGAATCTGTTGTGGATCTGCCACCTGTACCTGGGTGCTCGTGGCGGTCAAAGCCTGGCCTAAACTACTGAGATCTGCTTTCACGGCTGCTGTTGTCTCAGCATCTTTTTCAGCCATGAGACTGCTGAGGTCTTCAAAGGCAGCCTGGGCCGCCTGGTAAAACGTGATGGCTTCCTGAATCTCAAGTTCCCTTGTAACGACACCCCCACTTACCCCTCTGGCATATTCTACTGGTACCAGTTTGAGGTAACGCAGCAATTGACCTGCCCGCCTGCTTTGTTCTGCCGGGCTCAATGGTGCAGCGCGGAAGTTTTCCAGCGCGGAGAGGAATACTACTAATTCCTGTTCCACCGATTTCCCGGCGACAGACTTCGATACCAGCGTATCCACCTGGACCAGAAGGCTCCTTTGTGCTTCTTCCCCATGCTGATCTTTGAAGGCCGGCGACAGGATCAAGAAGTACCCTTTCACCAGTCCGGCCAATTCAGCGCGGCGAGAGGTAAATTGCTTTTGGTCGGCTTCTTCCAGCTCTCGCAGGGTCTCATTCAGTCGGGCCTGGTAGGTATCGTAGAGATCAGCGTGCACGTATTGCAAAGCAAGCTCTGGCGTCAATTGGCCTAAAGTGAGGTTTTGCAGCGCCAACGTGGCGTCTGCGTTGGGCCGGGAAAAGCGGGTTGCGGTACGGAATTCGCGTACCTGTAACCAGCTTTGTGCCAGGGTAGGCTCACCCCTCCTGATGGCGCTTTCCACCACTGCCATGCTGCCCCTAAGAACGGCGGTCCAGACCTCAGAGCGCGCGGCCGCAAACCCAGGAGCGTCTTGCCCGGTCAAAGCGGTGCGCATCTCCGCAAAGCCAGCAATGATCCGCTGGTCGTTTTCAGGTTGAGCGCTGACAATTTCCACTTGCAGAACCGATCCATAGACACTCTGCGCCTCCTGGATTTTCTGGGCGGTGCTGATCGGATCGCTGCTGAAGGTCCTTTGGGCCTCAAACAGGAGGCTGCGAATCTCTTCTGCTGCGCTCACAGGCGGTTCCCCCTGCGCCAATACCGACGCAGGAGAGCCAAAAGAAACCCAACCAAGCAGTAACAACAAAATGAGAATGCTTCTTTTCATCTGAGAAACCGTTATTCCTCTATCATGATGCCCAATGTAGCCGCGATCTGAGCGATCTGCCCGGTGATGGCCGTTGCCCGATTCTGGGCTTCTGCGCCCAACTGGTCGGCTTCTTCAGCGCTGAACTTTCTGCCCTTCTGTTCCTCGGTGTAAACCCCGGCCACAAATTCCTTCAAACCGCTCAAGTCTTGGCCAATCTTGACTGCCTGGGCTTCATCCGCGCTGGCCACTAGTGGCTGAACCCCTGCGTAGACCACTTCCAGGCTGGAGAGAATATCTTGAATGTCAGATAGCCGCGAGATAACCGCAAAATCCATCTGGGTGGAGCTCTCCCCTGCCACAAAGCGCGAGTTCTTCCACGATTCAAAATACTCATTCATCGTCGGCACCATGATCACCAGCGCGGTGAAGGCATCACTCGTGGTGGGTTGCCAGGCTTTGGCAGCAGCGCCGAGCTCCTGTACATAGCTGTCAAAAAGATCGGCTGACCCCTTCATTACATTGGCATCCGGGAGCGATTCGCCAAAATCGATTGCACCGTTCTGATTGAGATCGGTGGTGAGCCCACTCACACTGTAAGCGGGGTTGGTGCCCCATAGGGTCGTTTCCAGTACGCCAAACAGGTTGCCCGGCCTGGGCAAGACACGGCCATCTGGCAACGAGATATCAAAGGGAACGGCGTTGTCCGGGTCAGCATCTCCTGACCCGCCGGCATCCAGAATCACGTCGTATTCGCTCAGGACCGGCACACCGGCTACAATTCCTTCCACCTGTTCATACAATGGGCTGGCCAACAGCCATGCCGAGCGGGCTAATTCCACCTTCTGGGTCACTTCCTGCTGTTTTGCCTGCCAGAGGGCAGCGTAATCAAACTGGTGCTCTTCTGCAAGTGCGTAATAGGCATCTGCCGCCTGTTTTTGCGAGGCACTGGCCTGCTCCAATTGCCCCAGTTTGCCAAGCAGATAGGTCTGAATGCCACTCAAGTCCACCTCGGCGGCCGGAGTTGATTTTGTCGGTGCGGGGGTTGCCGACGCGCTGCATCCCGCTACCGGCAGCAAAACGATCAAGGAAACGCCCAAAAGCCACTTTTTGAAACTGAACATCCTTCTCCTCCTGTTGTTTCCCGAATCAAAATTGTATTCGGACTGTTTTTATCTACTTCAGGAGTATAATAAAAGCCGGCAGGATATACTAGATATTTGTATTAATTTTGATTTATATTACCTTTGCAGAGGGTTTCAACCTGATTGATAATTCGTTCACTCCCCCAGAAATCTCCCCAGATCCACAGGGTACTGTGGCCATGCAGCGTTACGCGGCGGAGATCTACCGCTTGCAGCAAGAGTCGCCGTCCGTATCCTTGACCCAACTGGGTGCCAAGGTGGGCGCATCAGCGCAGGCCGTGGCCATGATGGTCAAGCGGCTGCGCAAAGGTGGCTTTCTGGAGCATGAGCTATACCGCGGCGTGCAACTGACCCCCAGCGGCACCCGCCTGGCCATGCCGGCCATTCGCCGTCACCGCATCAGCGAAGTGTATCTGGTGAAGGCCATGGGCTACAACTGGGCAGAAGCGCATGAGCTGGCCGAAGTGTTTGAAAGAGGCATCAACGAAGCGCTGGAGGACCGCATTTTTGATCTGGCCGGTCAGCCCACCCGCTGCCCGCATGGCGAGCCGATTCCCTCCAAGGAAGGGGTCATGCCCCAGATCCACGACCAGGCACTCATTCTGGTGCCTTCTGGATCCTCCTGCCTCATCAGCCGGGTACGCACGGAAGAGCCAGAGAAACTGTTATATATTGCAGAACTTGGTCTGACCCCCGGCACTCCCTTTACCCTACTTAGCTGTGCACCCTTCCAGGGGCCTTTACGCCTGCAGCTTGACCATCATGACCACGTCATCGGCTATGAACTGGCCAAGTCGCTCTGGGTAGAGGTGAAATCACTAGGTGTGGGCAACAAACTGCCTCCACTCAAGAAGTAGACACAAAAAAGGAGTTGGTCCAATTGGACCAACTCCTATATTTTTACTGATCGTGTTACTTCGCCTTGTCGGCCAGGTAGAAAATGAAATCCTGTTCAACCGTCGGTTTACCAAAGCAGAAGTGGATGGTGGCCAGGATCTGAGCGCGGTGATCTGTGGCATGGTTGAAGAGCTGCAGCAAGACCTGCCACAGTGGACCTTTGGAGGCAATGTTGCGGTGGGCGATCTGCCATTCCACATCTGAAAGCAGCGTTTCCTCCGTCAGGGTTTGCGAATAGTCCAGCAGGGTTTGCTCAAATTCCTGCCACAAATCCTTCACAGCTTGCTTGCTGGTAAAGCTGTTGGGGTCAAGGTGAGCAGCAACCTCCTGGTGACCCAATCTTTGCAGCCATCTGCGCGTGGCGCTGACCACATGCACCATGTGATCTCGTACCGAGCCCTGCGAGTAACCGGAATCGCGGCAAAATTCTTCATCGCTGAGCGCATCAATGCACTGCCATACTTTATCGAACGCCCATTTGTTATAGCCAATCAGATCGGCAACTATCAAACTCTTTTCAGAAGCACTCATAAATTCTCCCTATCTCTATTTCTGTTCCCACAGCTTGAAATCTGAAAGGATCGACCCGCCAATGAACTCGCGCATTAATGAATTGTCCGGGATCAGATCGGTA
The DNA here is from genome assembly GCA_034933225.1 of Anaerolineaceae bacterium. Taxonomy (GTDB): domain Bacteria; phylum Chloroflexota; class Anaerolineae; order Anaerolineales; family Anaerolineaceae; genus UBA6107. The sequence continues at coordinate 32,910 of JAYFNV010000121.1, forward strand.
TCCAGCGGCAGGAACCATTCCAGCATGGCCAACAAGCGCTTCGATTCCACATACTCGGCAGCACCAAATGGCACCTGACGCAGC
>JAYFNV010000122.1:0-9544 GCA_034933225.1 Anaerolineaceae bacterium
TAGGGGCTGACACCTGCCCAGTGCCGGAAGGTTAAAGGGAGAGGTTAGACGCAAGTCGAAGCTTTGAACTGAAGCCCCGGTGAACGGCGGCCGTAACTATAACGGTCCTAAGGTAGCGAAATTCCTTGTCGGGCAAGTTCCGACCCGCACGAACGGTGTAACAACTAGAACACTGTCTCAACGAGGGACCCGGCGAAATTGAAATGGCTGTGAAGATGCGGCCTACCCGCAGCAGGACAAAAAGACCCCGTGGAGCTTTACTGCATCTTGGCATTGAGTTTGGACAAGGTTTGTGTAGCATAGGTGGGAGGCTGTGAAACTGGAGCGCTAGCTTCGGTGGAGCCACCGGTGAAATACCACCCTAAGCTTGTTTAGACCCTAACCCTATTCCATTATCTGGATAGGGGACCGTGCCAGGTGGGCAGTTTGACTGGGGCGGTCGCCTCCTAAAAGGTAACGGAGGCGCCCAAAGGTTCCCTCAGGCAGAATGGAAACCTGCCATAGAGTGCAAAGGCATAAGGGAGCTTGACTGCAAGACCAACGCGTCGAGCAGATACGAAAGTAGGGCTTAGTGATCCCACGGTACTGAGTGGAAGGGCCGTGGCTTACCGGACAAAAGCTACCCCGGGGATAACAGGCTGGTGAAGTCCAAGAGTTCACATCGACGACTTCGCTCGGCACCTCGATGTCGGCTCATCGCATCCTGGGGCTGTATAAGGTCCCAAGGGTCGGGCTGTTCGCCCGTTAAAGCGGTACGCGAGCTGGGTTCAGACCGTCGTGAGACAGGTCGGTCTCTATCCGCTGTGGGCGTAAGGGATTTGAGTGGAGCTGCCCCTAGTACGAGAGGACCGGGGTGGACTGACCGATGGTGTTTCAGTTGTCGTGCCAACGGCTTTGCTGAGTAGCTAAGTCAGGCAGAGATAACCGCTGAATGCATCTAAGTGGGAAACTCGCCACAAGATTAGATCCCTGTTTTCCCGTAAGGGAGTAAGATCGCAGATAGACTATCTGCTTGATAGGCGGAATGTGTAAGCGCAGTAATGCGTTCAGCTAATCCGTACTAATGATCGAGGGCTTCTTCATATGGTGCGGGGAACTCGTACTTTTTGTGAAAACTACATACTATTCTAACTAATTGGTAATCTTAACATAGTGAATTAAGTCTCTTGGTGATTTGAGCGACAGTGGTACACCCGGTAACATCTCGAACCCGGTCGTTAAGGCTGTCAGCGCCGATGGTACTTGGAGGGCGACCTCCTGGGAGAGTAGGTCATTGCCAAGAGACTTTTTCAATTAATATGCTAAGAAGATCAGTCTCTTGTAAAGCCCGTAAGGGCTTTTTCGTTTTAAACCGAAATATAAATATGTTAAAATGGTTCCTGGTCATTCGGGAAACAACTTAACTTTGCGCCTGGGGGGATCCAATGAATACATCTCAATCAACTAAACGGTCTGGCCTGGCGATTGCCAGTTTTGTTCTTGGGGTGGCTGGGTTGCTGGCCAGCCTTGTTTATCTAGAACTCGGATTTATGTTCGGGATTGTTGGTGGAGCTTTCGGCATTGCCGCCTTGGTGACGGTCAAGCGGGAGGGTTCAAGAGGGGCAGGGTTTGCAACCGCTGGGTTGATCTTCTGTCTGTTGACTGTGACTGCCTATTTGTTCTTCGTTTTATGGTTATTGATACGCTTGTTTACGGTCTAAATAATCCTGGGAAATAGAAGGGAAAACCTTCTTTGGGAAGACCATGGGATTAAAGCACCTGGTTAAGGGGAATCTAATAAGAACTTTCCAGGAATCGGGATTTACTTATTGACATTCGCAAAAAATATCTATACAATAAAGCAAACGATTGCGCAAACGATTGCTTTTATATAATGACAAATCCACCTACGATCACTGATGTAGCACAATTGGCTGGCGTCTCTACGACGACTGTCTCGCATATTATTAATGGCACCAGGTATGTGAGTGAAGATCTCAAAAGCCGGGTGGAAGAGGCAATCAGGACGCTGGGTTATCAGCCCAATAGTCTGGCCAGGGGGCTGCGGCGCGGCGAGAGCAAGACCATCGGTCTGATCGTGCCGGACAATTCAAATCCGTTCTTTGCTGAGATTCTTCGGCAAATTGAAAATATCGGCTATGAACACGGTTATTCCGTCATATTATGCAATAGCGACGGGGATATAAAGAAGGAGATCGCCTATACTGATCTCTTGTTTGCAAAACAGGTGGATGGCATCGTTTTTATTTCGACCAACAATTCATACGAGCACTTACAACAGTTAACCAACAAAGGTATCCCGATCATTATTATTGACCGGGATATTCCTTTAAAAAGTACCGATGTCCTGCTAGTGGATAATTTTATGGGTGGGTATCTGGCCACCCAATATCTGATTCAGTTGGGCCATACCAGGATCGCCTGCATCACTGGGCCTTCGTTATTAACCCCCAGCGCAGAACGGGTGAATGGCTACAAAAAAGCGCTGCAAGAAGCCAACCTGGCGATTAACACCGATTGGATCATCCCGGGAGATTTCCAATTTGACGGCGGCGAAAAGGGGGTAGGCCAGATCCTCAAGATGAGCGCCAGACCGACAGCGATCTTTGCCTGCAACGATCTGATGGCGCTGGGAGTAATGAGAGGGCTGCGTAATTCGGGCTACTCGGTTCCTCAGGACTATTCCTTGATCGGTTTTGATGACATTCCCCTGTCATCCATTATCTCGCCAGCGCTGACCACCATCGCTCAACCTATCAATAAGATCAGCGAGCTGGCCATTGAATTGTTGCTTAAACGCATCCAATTGAATGAGGAAGTAAAAGAAAGAACTGTCTTGCCGGTGCAGTTGGTGATTCGTGAATCCTGCCGAAAAACGGAGACTACTTAATGACTGACATCATTGTGCTGGGAAGCCTCAATATGGACCTGTCTGTCAACGTCAGGCGCATGCCCATGCCAGGGGAGACGATCTCTGGCGGTGACCTCATCACCAACGCAGGGGGCAAGGGGGCGAACCAGGCAGCAGCATGCGCTAAATTGGGCTCCAGGGTCACTCTGGTTGGTGCTGTTGGTCAGGATGATTTTGGGCGCAGCATGATAGACGGCCTGAAGAAACAGGGGGTAGATACGGCCTTTATTAAAATGAATGCCGCAGTGCCCACAGGAACCGCCATGATCCTGGTGGATGATTCAGGCGAGAACAGCATTGTCTTGTCAGCGGGTGCGAATGCGACCGTGTTTTTGGATGCACAGACCGCCAGGCTGATCTCTGGCGCAAAGTTGCTGATTCTGCAATTGGAGATCAAACCCGGGGTTGTATACGCCGCCATTGAACTCGCTCACCAGAACGGTGTAAAAGTACTTTTGAATCCAGCGCCTGCAATTGAACTCCCCGCTGAAATTTATCCTTTCATTGATTATCTCGTGCCAAATGAATCTGAGGCGTCTCTTCTTGCCGGTGTAGAGGTGATAGATGCAACGAGCGCCGGGCAGGCTGCTGATGTTTTGTTGGCCAAAGGCGCCAAACAGGTGATCATCACCATGGGTGCTAAAGGGTCTGTTTGGGCTACTGCCGGACTAAAAAAGGCGATCCCGGCGCTTCCAATTGAGCCGGTGGACACAACCGGTGCCGGTGATGCCTTTATTGGTGGGTTTTCATCCGCCATTATTGAGGGCAAGACCATAGAAGAAGCATTAGGCCTGGCTTCGGCTTGCGGTGCCCTGGCAGCAACCAAAAGAGGCGCTCAATCCAGTTTACCATCCCGTCAGGAAGTAGAAGACTTTCTGGCTTCAAAGAACAATTCGTAGGAGGTGAAGACTGTTATTCTGCCCGTCTGTAAACCGCCCATCATATTCAAAAAGGAGAGAAGCATGAAAAAGTTCGTTTTTGTTTTGATCTCGGTACTGCTGGTCGTAAGCCTTGTTGGATGCGCCCAAACAAGCGGCACAACAAGCACCAAGAAGGTCGTGTATTTGATCAATGGTGCACTTGGCGACAACGCTTTCTATGATTCCGGCCAACAGGGGATTGACCAGATCGCCAAAGAGTTCGGCGTAGAAACCCGTACTGTTGAAGCCAATTTCGATGCTGGCAAGTACGAGCCTTCTTTGGATGCTGCCGTGAATTATGCTGATGTGATCTTTGTGATCTCCTACGGTTTTGAAGATCAGCTTAAAGAATACGCAGATAAATACCCCAACAAGATCTTCGTCAATATCGATACTGTGGTCCAGAATGACAAGAACACCATTACCTCAGTTGATTTCATTGAAGAAGAATCTGCTTACCTTGCCGGTGTTGTCGCTGCCTATACCACTGAAGATACCGCTCTTTCTGGGGTTAATGCAGATAAAAAGATCGGTGTTGTGGCAGGTGATTCTGATCCGGTTACTGAGGCCTTCATTTTTGCGTATACCAACGGCGCCCAGTCAATTGACCCCGCCATCACTGTGGATACCAAGTATTTGAACAGTTGGGAAGACACTGCCAAGGGCAAACAGGCAGCTTTGCAACTGTTTGATATGGGCGATGATGTGATCTTCCAGGTTGCGGCTGCAGCCGGTATGGGCGTTTTGCAGGCAGCCGGAGAGCGCGGTCTTTATTCGATCGGTGTTGATACCAACCAGAATGATCTGGTGCCGGGTCATGTAGTCGCCAGCGATGTTAAGAACGTTGGAACTGCCATTTATGAAGTGTACAAGACCATCAAAGACGGCACCTTTAAACCGGGCGTCACTTTGAGCTATGGTCTGGCCCAGGGTGGTGTTGATATTGATATGACTGCCAAGAGCCCAGTTCTTTCACAGGATGTTCAAGACAAAGTGAACGCAATTCGTCAGGACATCATCGACGGCAAGATCAAAGTAGAAATTTACAATCCGGGTAATTAGTTTTACTCCCCTATATCCGTTACGAAGCCAATAACGGCTTCGTAACGGAACCTTATTGATTTGGGTACAACTTCAACTAAACAGATGGATCTCGTTACAAAATTTGGTGTCATCCTAATTCGCTCAAGTATTTGAATATCGCGTCAGGCACGAATCTAGACTGCGGGAGTTTCATTGTATGGAAACCATTATTGAAATGAACAACATCGTCAAGGTGTTTCCGCCAAACGTTGTTGCACTAGACAAGGTCACGGTGGAATTCAAAAAAGGGGAGATTCACGCAATTGTTGGCGAAAACGGAGCCGGGAAGAGTACCCTGATGAAGGTGCTGTACGCTCTGGAATCCACCAATGAGGGTGAAATTCTCTATAAAAACAAGCCTGTTCACTTTAAGGGTCCCGGTGAGGCCATGGCTGCCGGTATCGGCATGGTGCACCAGGAGATCTTGCTCATTCAGGAATACACTGTCTGGGAAAATATCGTTCTGGGCATTGAACCAGTCGGTTTATTTGGCAAGATCGACCGCGAGAAGGCTCGTAAAAGTGTGCAAGAAAAAATTGAGGAATTCAAGTTCAACTTGAACCCTGACGATGTTGTTGAGAACATTTCTATTGCTGCAAGACAAAAAGTTGAGATCTTAAAGCTGCTATATCGCAATGTGGAAGTCCTGATTCTTGATGAACCGACTGCAGTGCTGACCCCGCAAGAAATTCCGCAATTGTTCTCTGAGTTAAAGCGCTTGCGTGACAACGGCAAGACGATCCTGTTTATTTCACACCATTTGGATGAAGTTCTTGAATTGAGTGACCGAATTACCGTAATGCGTAAGGGTCAGAAGATTGCCACCGTAGATGCCAGTGATACGAACAAAGTTGAACTGGCTAAAATGATGGTGGGAAGAAATGTGTTGTTCCTCTCAAAAAGAAAACCCCAGCAGCCGGGTGCTTCTGTAGTATCCATTGAAGATCTGACATCCATCGACAGCAAAAAGAGAACCCGCCTTGATAAAGTGAACCTGCAGATCCACGCCGGGGAGGTGGTGGGTATTGCCGGCGTGGAGGGCAACGGGCAGTTTGAGCTGGTCAATTCCATCATGGGGCTCATCAACTCCACTACCGGCAAGATCCTGGTCAATGGCAAGGATCTGAAGAACGCCGATATTCTGGAAAGGCGGAAATTCATCTCCTTTGTCTCCCAGGACCGCGGCAAAATGGGCGCTGCCGTCAAAGCCTCGATCACCGATAACGTGATGATGACCCATCACCGTTTGAACCAAAAATTCACTTATTGGCATGGCCGTTTGCTAGACTACCATTATGCGCGGCAGTTCACCAAAGATATTGGCGAACAGTTCAGCGTGAGCATGAGCTCGATCGATAGTCCGTTCAACTCCCTTTCGGGGGGTAACCAGCAAAAAGTGATCTTGGGGCGGGAGCTGCTATTGCAGACACCTTTTCTGTTGTTGGACCAGCCCACCCGCGGTCTGGATGTGGGCTCCATCGAATACGTCCATGAAGTTATCCTCAAGATGCGCTCCGAAAACCGGGCAATTCTCTTGATCTCTGCAGACCTTGAAGAACTCTTTCAGATCTCTGACCGGATCGTGGTCATCAACCGCGGCCGGATCGTTGCTGATCTTCGCACTGAAGAAACCAGCGTGGAACAGGTGGGGGATCTGATGCTGGAAGGAAAGGAAAAAGAGAATGCGTAAGAAATTCTTAAGCGGCATACTCGGTATTCTGGTGGCGTTGCTGCTGGGCGCAATTGTCATGCTCATAGAAGGGTATGACCCCATTGCGACCTACGGCGCGCTGTTTAGCTACTCGCTGGGTGGTTATTACCCACTTACAACCACGTTGCGCAATGCTGTTCCACTTATCCTCACCGGCCTTTCGGCATCGATTGCCTTTGCCTCTGGGCCGGTCAATTTGGGTCAGCCAGGGCAATTCTTGATCGGCGCCTTGTTCGCAACCATCGGCGGTCTGTATATTCATCTGCCCATCTATTTGGAGATCCCACTGCTGATCTCGCTGGCAATGATCGGCGGAGCGCTCTGGTCAGGGCTGGCTGCGATGATGCGGCGCTGGTTTGGCATGGATGAGTTCATCACCACGTTGATGCTAAACATGATCGCTGACTTTTTGACCTATTGGGCTATCTCTTATCCATTCTTCGATTCCACCGCCTATTCCCCCATGACCCCGCAGATCGATAAGGCGGGCTGGCTGCCAGAATTTGGCGACTTTAACACCAATATCATCGTCATGATCCTGGTATTTATTGTGGTTTGGTTCATTTTCCGCCGCTTTACTGCTGGCTATGAGTGGCGTCTGACAGGGCAAAATTCCATCTTCGCCCGCCTGGGCGGCTGCAAGATCGATAAAAATTACGTTACCGTCATGCTGCTCACCGGCGCTTTGGCCGGGCTGGCAGGTGGCTTGCTGGTAATGGCCGGACCTCACCGCTTCATCAAGGGGATTGGGGCCAACTACGCCTGGGATGGAGTGATGATCGCCATGGTTGCCAATAATGATCTGATCGGCACCCTTCTCTATGGCTTCTTCTTTAGCTCCCTACAATCGGGCGCGGTAGGAATGGAATTGATCACGGCAGTGCCCAGTGAGTTCATTCAAGTCTTGCAAGCCGTCATCGTACTCATAATCGTAGCGGGACGCGGCGTTCTGGATATCGTGCTCAACCGCATCCAGGTGCTGCGTAGATCCAGGGAGAGGGTAGCATGAACGTTTTCATCGGATTGATCAATGGCATGATCGCAGGTGCCACGCCTATCCTTTTGGCCGCTCTGGGCGGAACCTTTACTTACTACGCTGGCATTTTCAACATTGCCATGGAAGGTATGATGCTGGGCGGCGCCTTCTTTGGCGTGCTCGGTTCTTATTACTTCCACTCCTGGCCAATGGGTATCCTTTTTGCGGTGCTGGGCGCGCTGTTGATGGCTTTGATCTTCATCGTATTTACGGTCTATTTGAAGACCGATGAATTTGTAACGGGTATTGCCTTGAACCTTTTTGCAGTTGGGGCGACCACCTACATGTTAAGGCAGATCTTCAACGTGAAGGGCTCCTTCTCTGATCCGGGCATCATTTCTATCCCCAAGGTGGATATTCCCTTGGTCGCGAACATCCCGGTGATCGGCAGCATTTTGAGCGGCCAGAATTTGATGATCTATGTCACGGTCATTGCCGTGTTGGTGTGCGTTTTCGTCATCTTCAAGACCCGCTTTGGGTTGAGGTTGCGTGCAGCAGGCTACAACGCCCCCAGTTTGGATTCCAGTGGGGTAAAAACATCTTCCATGCGCATCTGGTCGCTGCTGATCTGCGGTGTGCTGTGCGGTTTTGCTGGCGCTTACCTCTCGCTGGGGTATGTGACCATGTTTGTTGAAAATATGACGGCTGGCCGGGGTTGGATCTCGCTGGCGGCAGTGATCCTGGTGAATGGGAATCCGTGGGGCATCGCCCTCATCTCCCTGGTGTTTGGCTTTACCGATGGTCTTGGTCTCTTCTTGCAAAAGTTCATGCCAGACCAGTTCACCGCCATGGTTCCTTACCTGGCCACACTTGTTTCTTTGTACTTCTACTCGATTCAGAAAAGGAAGAAAGCCCAATGAAAAAAGCCTGGCAGATCGATCGTGAGTTAAGGGTTGCGGCGGTTCCTGTAGATAGAAGGCTCAACCAGTCTCATTATAATGATGAGGAAGCTGCCTTTAATACCATTCCGGCAGGTGATGACCTGCTTCGTCTCTTCTGGGAATCCAAAGTGCCCGGTTCTTATGCCCCTGAAATCCCTTACCTGGAGATGGTCCAGGCTGCTTTTACAAAGGGGGTTGACACCACGCAAGCTGAAGCCATTCTGCCCCGCGCCCTGGAACTGGCGAAAAGCGACAAAATTGACGAGCTGCGTGCAGTCACCGCTGAATTATTGGAAGCCCTCAACAATGCGCAGCCGGATCCTCTGCACCCCTACCACCGCTTTGAACACCCCGCCACCTGGGCGGAGGTGAAATCGGCCATGGGCAAAGTGCAGGAAGGCCCCATCGCCTTTGATAAAAGTGACCTGAAGGAACGCATCTATCAGGGTTGGTTGGGGCAACTGAGCGGCGGCTCATTTGGAACCGCTCTGGAAGGGTACACGGGCGAACAGCTTACCCGCTTATACGGAGACATACGCACCTACATCTGCCCGCCTGAAACGACCAACGATGATGTGGTCTATGAGTTGGTCTTGCTGGATGTTTTTGAGAAGTTGGGCAAGCAGCTCAATTCCCATGAGTTGGCGCTGGAATGGATCAAACAGATTCCATTTGGTTGGTCGGCCGAGTGGATTGCTCTGCGGAACCTTTCTATGGGCATCTTCCCGCCGCAATCTGGGTCCTTTATGAACCCTTATTCCAACTGGATCGGCGCTCAGATGCGCGGTATGATCTGCGGCATGCTAGCCCCCGGCTGGCCCATGGAAGCTGCCCGTCTGGCCCACATTGACGGGGTGATCAGCCATGATAATAATGGCGTATATGGTGAGATGTATGCGGCTGTTTTGACCTCGTTGGCCTTTGTACGCAAAGATCCACGCGCGTTATTGGCAGAAGCGGCTGAATATGTGCCTCAGAAGAGCTTTTATGCCTCGGTTCTAC